>CALFEY010000062.1 GCA_937958295.1 uncultured Pseudomonadota bacterium | reverse complement strand
TCGAGCGGCGAGGCGCCGCGGTCGGTGGCCGTCGCGGCTCCTGCAGGGGCCGCCGGAGCCGCGCCGACGCAGGCAGCGAGCGATGCGCGACGCATGCTGCGCGACGTCGCGGACCCCTCCGGCGTCATCGCGCGCTCGGAGGTGCCCGGCACCGATCTCGTGGCCTTCGCGGCGCTCTCCGAGCAGAGGCTGTTGAGCGCCTGGCGCGGCTACACGCGCACCATCGTGGCCCTCGCCCTGCTCACGCTGGCGGCGCTGTCGCTGCCCATCGTGCTCGTGGCCCGGCGCGCGCTGCGCGAGGTGCGCCGGCGCAGCGCGATCGAGGCGGGCTACGCCGCCGAGCGGGCGCAAGCCCGCACCGACCCCCTCACGGGCGTTGCCAAT
Source organism: uncultured Pseudomonadota bacterium (assembly GCA_937958295.1). Taxonomy (GTDB): domain Bacteria; phylum Pseudomonadota; class Gammaproteobacteria; order Burkholderiales; family Casimicrobiaceae; genus VBCG01. Next base: position 28,032 of record CALFEY010000062.1, on the reverse strand, counting down.
CGTCGTGCTTTCGAGGATGCGCTCGCGCAGTGCCACGCCGAGCTCGTGCGCGTGAAGCAGCCGTTCGTGCTGGCCTATATCGACGTCGACCGGTTCAAGAAGCTCAACGACACGCACGGCCATGCGGTGGGCGACCTCGCCTTGAAGCGCATCGGCCAGACGCTCGGCAGCGGCGTGCGCCGTTCGGACATGATCGCGCGCCTCGGCGGGGACGAGTTCGCGGTGCTGATGCCCAACGCCGACTCGCGCGCGATGCGCCGCCCGTTCGATGCGATGTTCACGGCGCTCACCGTGGCCGTCGCATCCGAAGGGTGGCCGATCAGCTTCAGCGTGGGCGTGGTGGCCTTCGAGGCGCCGCCGGCCGATGCCGAGTCGGCCGCGGACGTCGTGGACAAGCTCATGTATGCCGTGAAGGCGAGCGGCCGTAACGGCGTCCGCTTTGCCGTGTACCGCGACGGGCTGCTGCATCCCGACGTGGGCGCGCGCCTGGACGTGCGGATCGACTGACGGCGCCGTCGCGTCAGTAGGCCACGAAGCCGCCGTCGGCGGCGAGCACGGCGCCGGTGAGGAAGGAGGCGCGATCGGAAGCGAGGAAGAGCGCGGCCTCCGCGATCTCGTCCAGCGTGCCGAGCCGGCCCATCGGCACGGTGACCTTCGCGAGCGCCGCCAGGCGCAGCGCGTGGCCGGGATCGGCGAGCCCCGCGGCCACGAACCCCGGGCACAGGCAATTGACGCGGATGCCGCGTGCGGCGTACTCGATGGCGGCCGTGCGGGTGAGCTGCACCACACCGCCCTTGGCCGCGGTGTAGGCCGCCTGCTGCTTGAAGCCCACGAGGCCCAGCACCGACGCGTTGTTCACGATGGCGCCGCGGCCCGCGGGCGCCATGACCCTGAGCGCGTGCTTCATCACCAGGAACGCGCCCACGAGATTGATGCCGATCACCCGCTCGAAATCGTCGAGCGTGACGTCGGCCGTGAGCGCGTCGACGCCGCGGACGCCGGCATTGTTGAAGACCACGTCGAGCGTGCCGAAGGCCGCTACGGTGGCATTGACCACGGTCTGCACGTCGTCCTCGCGCGCGACGTCGGTGGCGGTAAACCGCACGTCGTCGCCGGCGTCCGCCAGTGCAGCGAGCGCGGCGTGGCCGGCCTCGGCGTCGCGGTCCGCGAGCATCACCCGCGCTCCGGCTTGCAGGAACCGGCGCGCGGTGGCGAGCCCGATGCCGTGCGCGGCGCCGGTGACGAGCGCCACGCGCCCGGCGAGGTCCTGCGCGACAGCGCCCGTCATCGCCGCGAATTGCTGCGCAGGCGGATCTGGTTGGGCAGCGGCACGGAGCGGCGCAGGACGTCCTCGGCGAGCCAGATCGCCGAGCGGCGCGCCCGCTCGCACACGGTGGCGAGCGGGATCTGCGCGTAGTCGTCGTTGAAGACCTCAAAGCTGTAGTCGCCGCGATAACCGATCGCATCGAGGCGCGTGACGAGCTCGGCAAGCGCCTCGCTGTGCACCCCTTCGCCGGGAAACACGCGGAAGTGGCGCGCCGTGTTGATGCGCTCTTCGACGCTGCGGATCTCCTGCCACATGAAGTCGGCGAGCTGCACGAGGAAGATCTTGTCAGGCGACAGGATGTCCAGGTCCTCGAGCGCGGACTTGGTGGCGAACGCGTGGAAGGAGTCGATGCCGATGCCGAGGTTGGGCGCGTCGGCCCGGCACACGATGTCCCAGGCATCGGGAAACTCGTTGATGGTGCGGCCCCACGACAAGCCTTCGTAGGCCACCTTGATGCCGAGGGGCACGGCGAGCATGGCGAGCTTGCGCAGGTCGCGCGCGAGCGCGTCGCGGTCTGCGGTGGCATGCGCCGAGGTGGACGAGCACACGAGCAGCACCTTGGCACCGATCGCGCTGCACATCTCGAGCATCGCCTTGGCGATGTCGATTTTGTACTCGTGCAGGTGTCCGGACAGACCCTCGAAGTCGCGCAGGACCTGGAAGCCGGTCACGCGCAAGCCGCTGTCGCGGATCGCGCGCGCCGCCGCGGGCACGCCGCCCTCGTGGCCGGCGACATCGCGGGCCGACAGCATGATCTGCGAGAAGCCGGCCGCGCGCACCGCCTCCAGCTTGGCCGGAAGCGAGCCCGCGAGCGAGATGGTGTCCATCCCGAAGTCGTCGAAATTGATGGGGGCGAGGCTCATCGATGCCTCACGCCCTGCGCTCGTCGTGGACGAGCTCGAACATCACGCCGCCCAGCTGGCTCTCGGTGAGGGCACCGCGCGGGTCGGAATGCACGCCGCCCGTTTCGATGAAGCGCACGCCGCGCTCGCGCAGCAGCGTCACCGCCTGCAGCACGTCGGACACGCCGAGGCCCACGCGGTGCAGCGACTCCTCGGGCTCGATGTCGAGGATTCCGGGCTTGGGCTCGATGAGCTGCAGGCAGAAGCTGCCGTCGGGGCTTTTGAGGATGCGGCCCTTCGGCAGGATCCCGTAGCGCTCGTCGTCGGGCAACGCACGGAAGCCGAAGAGCTCGGCGTAGAACTCCGTCCAGTCCTCCATGCGGTCGGTGCCGATGTACTGCACCACGCCGAACCAGCGCATGCCGGCCAACGCCGGCGGATGCGGATCGACAGTGGGGATGAGCGTGAAGTCCACGTCGTAGATGGAGAAGTCCCGGTAGCGGTCCACGAAGTAGATGCGGCTCGATCCCACGCCATGGATGGCGGGAATGTTGAGCTCCATCACCTCGACGTGGGTGGGCACCGCCCAGGCGCCAGCGTCGACCACGTGGCGATACGCCGCCGCGGCATCGCGTACGCGCAGGGCGATCGCTGCGATCGCGGGCGTCTCGCGGGGCTGCGTCGCGCGTGGCCGCGCGGCCACGTGCGCATTGACGATGACGTTCATGTCGCCCTGGCGATAGAGCAGCACCTCGCGCGAGCGATGGCGCGCGATCGGACGGAAGCCCATCGTTTCCAGGAGCTGGCCGAAGGCCTGCGGCTTGGTGGTGGCGTACTCGATGAACTCGATGCCGTCGAGGCCCAGTGGGTTACTTGCATCGCTGATGTGCTCGCGATCGGAAGGCGCGGCGGGGGACGGCGGGGCGAGGGACGACGAAGTCATTGCGGAAAGCCTCCTCGTCTTATTGTGGCACGGGGCGCGAGCGAAGCGCACGGCCCGTGCGCGAGCGCGCCGCGCGCGGGCGATCAGCGCACGATCATGCCCGGGAACACCCACAGGAGCGCGCTCGTCATCACGAGGTAGCGCGCGAACTTGCCGATCGCCATGTAGCCCAGGCAGGGCCAGAAGGGGAGCCGCAGCCAGCCTGCAACCGCGCACAGCGGATCGCCCACGATGGGCAGCCAAGAGAGGAGGCATGCCTTGGCCCCGAACCGCTCGAGCCAGAGCAGCGCCCGCGAGTGCACCGTGCCGCGCTCCTTGCGCACCAGCCGGACATAGGCCTGCTCCGCGCCGAAGCCCATCCACCAGCTTAAGGCGCCGCCCAGCGTGTTGCCCACGGTCGCCACCAGGATCGCCGCCCAGAAGAGGTCGGGATTGAGCTTGACGAGGCCGAACACGGCCGGCTCGGACCCCATGGGCAACAGTGTGGCGGATACGAAGGCCACCACGAACACCGTCGACAGCCCGAACTGCGGCAGCGCGAGGGCATCGAGCAGCGCCGCAAGCCAGGCTTCCATGGGCCGCATCATAACGACGAAGGGCGAGGCCTGGGGCCCCGCCCTTTGCGGCCGGACGAGCGCTGGGGTTTAGGCCAGTGCGAGCGGCAGCACGCGCAGGCGCTTGCCGGTGGCCTGGGCGAGCGCGTTGGCCACCGCCGGGGCGACCACCGGCACCCCGGGCTCCCCCACGCCTGTGGGCTTGGCGGTGGACGGGACGATGTGCACCTCGATGACGGGCATTTCGTTGATGCGCAGGAGCGGGTAGTCGTGGAAGTTCGATTGCTCCACGACGCCGTCCTTCAGTGTGATCTTGCCGTACAGGGCCGCTGAGAGGCCGAAACCGATGCCGCCTTCCATCTGCGCGCGGATCACGTCGGGGTTCACGGCGATGCCGCACTCCACGGCGCACACCACACGGTCGACCTTGAACTTGTTGTCTTTGTCGACGGTGACTTCGGCGACCTGCGCCACCACGGTGCCGAACGACTCGTGCACGGCCACGCCGCGGCCGCGCTTCTCGCCGGGCTTGCCCGCGGCCAGCGGCTGCGTCCAGTTGGCCTTCTGCGCCGCGAGATCGAGCGCCGCGAGAAAGCGCGGATGCTTGGCCAAGAGATCGCGGCGGAACGCCACCGGATCCTTGCCGGCCAGCGTGGCGAGCTCGTCGATGAATGTCTCGGTCGAATACGCGGTGTGGGTGGAGCCCACCGACCGCCACCACAGCACCGGTACGTCCGCCTTGGTGGTGTGCAGCTCCACGGCCAGGTGCGGGATGTCGTAGGGCAGGGTGGAGGCGCCTTCCACGCTCGTGAGGTCGATGCCGTCCTTGACCATCATCGACTCGAACGCGGTGCCGGCGAGGATGGATTGTCCCGCCACGCGATGCTGCCAGCCCACGATCTTGCCGCTGGCATCGAGGCCGGCCTTGAGCCCGTGCACGTACAGCGGACGGTAGAAGCCCGCCTTCATGTCGTCCTCGCGCGTCCACACGAGCTTGACGGGAAGGCCCGGCTTGTCGCTGCGCACGAGCTCGACGGCGATGGACACGGCCTCGAGGACGTAGTCGGAGGCCGAGCTCGCGCGCCGTCCGAAGCTGCCCCCGGCGAAGAGCATGTTGAGCTTGATCTGCTCGGGCTTCAGGCCCGTGGCCTTGGCGATGGCGAACTGGTCCCCCGTCTGGAACTGCTCGCCGTTCCACACCTCGCACGACTCACGCGTGAGCTTCACCACGCAGTTCATGGGCTCGAGCGCGGCATGCGCGAGGTAGGGGAATTCGTAGACGCCCTCGAGCTTCCTCTGGGCGCCGTCATATGCCTTGGCGGCGTCGCCGTCGTTGCGGGCGGGCTTGCCGGAGGTGGTGACGAGTTTCCGGTACTCGCCCACGAGCGCATCGGTGGAGCCCCTGTAGCCGGTGGTCTCGTCCCACTCGATCTTCAGCGCGTCGCGTCCCTTCTTGGCGGCCCAGAACGTGGTGGCGACCACCGCCACGCCCGTGGGAATCTCCACCACGAAGCGCACGCCCGGCACGCCGCTCACGGCCGACGAGTCGACCTTGGCGATTTTCTGCCCGAAGCGCGGGGGATGCAGCACGACCGCGGTGAGCATGTCGGGCATCTTCACGTCCTGCGTGAAGCGCGCCGTGCCGTTGGACTTGGCCTTGGAGTCCGTGCGCGGGAAGCTCTTGCCGATGAACACGAAGTCCTTGGCGTCCTTGAGCTTCACGGTGGCGGGCACCGCCTGCTTCGACGCGGCGTCGGCCAGCTCGCCGAACGTTGCCTTCTTGCCGCTCGCGTGCGAGACCACGCCGCCTTTCACCACCACGGCGTCGGCGGGCACTTTCCACGTGGCCGCGGCGGCGGCCACGAGCATCGCCCGCGCGGCTGCGCCGGCCTGGCGATACTGCTCGAACGAGTTGGCCATGGCGGTGGAGCCGCCCGTCCCTTGTGCGGGACCCCACAGCAGGTTGTTGTAGACCTTGGCATCGGCAGGCGCGCCTTCCACGCGCACCTGCGACCAGGCGGCATCGAGCTCTTCGGCCACGAGGGTGGGCAGGCCGGTGTACACGCCCTGGCCCATCTCCAGGTGCTTCACGATCACCGTGACCGTGTTGTCCTTGCCGATGCGCAGGAACGCATTGGGCGCGAAGATGCCCGCGGCGCTGCCGGGGGTGAGGCCCGGGCCTGCGGCCTGCGCGGCGGCTTCGCCGACGTAGATCGCGAGCGTGAGGCCGGCGCCGGCGGCGGCGGTGGACTTGAGAAAGACGCGGCGCGAGACCGCGGGTGACGTGATGGGACGCATGCGCATCGGATTCATGGTCGTGTCCTATCAGCCCAATGCCTTGGCGGCTTCCTTGATCGCGGCCCGGATGCGCACGTAGGTCGCGCAGCGGCACGCATTGCCGGCCATGGCCTCGTCGATGTCGGCGTCGGAGGGGCGCTTCTTCTTCGCGAGGAGCGCCGCGGCGGCCATCACCTGGCCCGATTGGCAATAGCCGCATTGCGGGACGTCGAGCTTCTCCCAGGCCGCCTGCACGGCCTTGCCCTCCTTGGTGGACAGGCCCTCGATCGTGGTGATCTCCACGCCGGGCTTCAGCGTCGACAAGGGCGTGACGCACGAGCGCGTGGGCTGGCCGTCGATGTACACCGTGCAGGCGCCGCACAGGGCCATTCCGCAGCCGAACTTGGTGCCGGTGAGGTTCAGGTTGTCGCGCAGGATCCACAGCAGCGGCGTATCGCCGGGAACGGCGGCGGCGATATCGACGCGCTCCTTGTTCACGAACAGGGTCGGCATGGAGCTCTCCGGGCTTGAGTAGGCTGGGGGACGAGCCGCACGTCGTGCGCGCGGCGCCGAAGCGGGCATTTTACGCGCTGCAGCAAACACGACGCGAGGCCACGACCGGTCCCGTATAATTCATTGATTCGACACGAGGAAGACATCATGGAAGCCGACCAGGTCAACATCATCTCCAACACTCTCGCGGACCTCGCCCAGCGCACCGCCGAGCTCCGGAGGTATCTTTGACTTCGATGTGAAGGCGGAGCGGCTCGCGGTCGTCACGCGCGAGCTGGAAGACCCCAAGGTATGGGACACGCCCGAGCGCGCCCAGGCCCTGGGCAAGGAGAAGAAGGAGCTCGACGGCGTGGTGGGCACCATCACCGAGCTCGACAGCGGCCTCGCCGACAGCCGTGAACTCTTCGAGCTCGCCAAAGGCGAGGGCGACGACGCCACGATGCGCGCTGTGGAGGAGGACTCCGCGCGCCTGGCGGGCATCGTGGAAAACCTCGAGTTCCGGCGGATGTTCAACAATCCCCTCGATCCCGCCAACTGCTTCATCGACATCCAGGCCGGCAGCGGCGGCACCGAGGCGCAGGATTGGGCGTCCATGCTGCTGCGCATGTACCTCAAGTACTGCGAGCGCAAGGGCTACAAGACCGAGCTCCTCGAGGAGTCCGACGGCGACGTGGCCGGCATCAAGAGTGCCTCCATCAAGGTGGAGGGCGAGTACGCCTATGGCTACCTGCGTACCGAGGTAGGCGTGCACCGGCTCGTGCGCAAAAGCCCGTTCGACTCCAACGCGCGCCGGCACACGTCGTTCGCCAGCGTGTTCGTGTACCCGGAAGTGGACGACTCGATCGAGGTCGAGATCAACCCAGCCGACCTGCGTATCGATACGTACCGTGCCTCCGGCGCCGGCGGCCAGCACGTGAACAAGACCGATTCCGCGGTGCGCATCACGCACCTGCCCACCGGCGTGGTCGTTCAGTGCCAGAACGACCGGTCCCAACATCGCAATCGCGCCGAAGCGATGCAGATGCTGAAGTCCAAGCTCTACGAGCTCGAGATCCGCAAGCGGCAGGAGGCGCAGCAGAAGCTCGAGGACTCCAAGACCGACATCGGGTGGGGTCACCAGATCCGCAGCTACGTGCTCGACCAGTCGCGAATCAAGGACCTGCGCACCAACTACGAGGTGGGCGACACGCAGCGCGTGCTCGACGGCGACCTCGAGCCGTTCATCGCGGCGAGCCTCAAGCAGGGCGTGTAGACGCGTGCCCGGGCGACGCCGGCCAGCGGCGCCGCCCGGGCGCCGTTGCCGGTCTATAATTAACGTATATTGAAATAATTAACAGTATGTGAAAATATATGGGCGTCATCACCTTTCACGGAGTCGCCATGAATCCCACTCCCCCCGGCTGGCCGCGCCTGTCGAGCTGCCTGTACTACGAAGACGCCGGCGCGGCCATCGCCTGGCTGTGCGAGGCCTTCGGCTTCGAGGTGCGCTTGCGCGTGGAAGACGACGCGGGCGGCATCGTCCACAGCGAGCTTACCTACGGCGAAGCCGTGATCATGGTGAGCCAGCAGCAGCTCGATCCGAACGTGCAGCCCGCGTGGAAGCGCGCGATGAGGAGTCCCGCGGCGCTCGGCGGCGCCAACACGCAGATGCTCATGCTCCACGTCGACGACGTCGAGGCGCACTGCGCGCACGCTCGTGCGCATGGCGCCACCCTCTATGAGGAGCCGGGCACGCACGACTACGGCGACGACTACTGGACCGACCGCAGCTACGGCGCCATCGACCTCGGCGGCCACCAGTGGTGGTTCACGCAGCGGCTGCGCAGCGGCAAGCTCGCCTGACCGCCATGCCGCCGCGTCCCGCGCCCCCCGTCGCGTCGCGCGAGCTCGACACCGCATTTGCCGCCCTCGCCGACGGCAAGCGCCGCGAAGTGATCGGGGCATTGCTCGCGCGTCCGCAACGGGCGGGCGAGCTCGCCCGCGAAGTGGGCTTGAGCCCGCCCGCGCTCTCGCGGCATCTGCGCATCCTGCGGCGTGCCGGGCTCGTGCACGAGGACGGCGATGCCGCCGATGCCCGCGTGCGCATCTATCGGGTGAAGGAGGCGGGCTTCGGCCCCGTGAGCGACTGGATCGCCGATGTCGAGGCGTTCTGGACCGCGCAGCTCGCGGGCTTCAAGGCCCACGCGGAGCGTGCGGCCGGCCGCGCAGGCGTCAAGCAGACAGTGGCCACGGTACGACGCAGGCGTGCATGACCGGCGATCGCGCACGGGTGAGCGTGGCGGTCGCGGTCGAGCCGGCCTCCGCGTTCGCGATCTTCACCGGCGAGATCGACCGCTGGTGGCGGCGCGGCGCGCGCTTCCGCAACGCCGGCGCGCGCCGCAGCTTCATCCGACTTGAGCCCGAGGTGGGCGGGCGCCTCTTCGAATCCATCGAGTCGGGGACCATGGCGCACGTGGTGGAGGTGGGGCGCGTGTTGGTATGGGATCCGCCCCGGCGCGTGACGTTCTCGTGGCGGGCATCCAACTTCGCCCCGCACGAGAATACTGAGGTGGATGTGCAGTTCGTGGCGCAGCGCACCGGCACGCTCGTCACGGTCACGCATCGCGGCTTCGCCGCCTTGCGCGACGACCATCCGGTGCGCCATGGCCTCGCGGGCAGCGCGTTCTGCGCGCAGATGGGCCGCTGGTGGGGCGACCAGATGACCTCGCTGCGGGAGAGGGTGGCGGCCGTCGCCGAAGGCGCAGGGCGCGCAGGGGCGCCTCCGGCGTAGCCCTCGGGGGCCGGAGGCGGGCGAGTGGGCTATCCTTGCGAGCTCCCGATTCCACGAAGTGCCGCCCACGTCATGTCCGACCCGATCCCGCAGGACGAGAACCAGATCATCGCCGAACGCCGAGGCAAGCTCGCCGCGCTGCGTGCCGGCGGCCAGGCCTATCCCAACGACTTCCGCCGCGACGCGCTGGCGGGCGAGCTCCATGCTCGGCACGGCGGCGAGCCCAACGAGACGCTCGAGCCCAAGGGCATCGCGGTGAGCGTGGCCGGGCGCATGCTGCTGAAGCGCGTGATGGGCAAGGCGTGCTTTGCCACCGTGCAGGACATGTCGGGCCGCATCCAGCTGTACGTGACCGTCGACGGCGTGGGCCAGGAGGCGCTCGATGCCTTCAAGCACTGGGACTTGGGGGACATCCTGGGCGCCACCGGTACGCTCTTCAAGACGCGCACGGGTGAGCTCTCGGTCAAGGTCACGCAGGTGCGCCTGCTCGCCAAGGGTCTGCGTCCGCTGCCGGAGAAATTCCACGGCATGACCGACCAGGAGCAGCGCTACCGGCAACGCTACGTCGACCTCATCACCAATCCGGCGGCGCGCGACGTGTTCGTCAAGCGCTCGAAGATCGTGCAGGCGATACGCGAGTTCTTCGTGGCGCGCGGCTATCTCGAGGTGGAAACGCCCATGATGCATCCCATCCCGGGAGGCGCAGCGGCGCGGCCGTTCGTCACGCACCACAATGCGCTCGACATGGAGCTCTTCCTGCGCATCGCGCCGGAGCTCTATCTCAAGCGGCTCGTGGTGGGCGGTCTCGAGAAGGTCTTCGAGATCAACCGCAACTTTCGCAACGAGGGCGTGAGCACGCGGCACAATCCCGAGTTCACGATGATCGAGTTCTACGAGGCGTACCAGGACTACCACTACCTCATGGACCTCACCGAGGCCCTGTTGCGCGAGGTGGCGCAAGGCGTGCTCGGCACCACGGCCATCACCTATCAGGGCACGCCCATCGACCTCGGCAAGCCCTACGACCGCCTTACGATGGCGCAGGCGATCGCCAAGTACAACCCGGAGCACGCCGCCGCGGATCTCGCCGACACCGCCTACCTCAAGGGCGCGCTCGCCAGGGCCGGGGTGGACGTGCTTCCCACCGATGGCCTCGGCGTGCTGCAGCTCAAGCTGTTCGAGGACAACACCGAGCACCAGCTCGTGCAGCCGACGTTCATCATTGCCCATCCCACCGACGTGTCGCCGCTCGCTCGCGCCAACGACGCCAATCCGGCCGTGACCGATCGCTTCGAGCTCTTCATCACCGGCCGCGAGATGGCCAACGGCTTCTCGGAGCTCAACGATCCCGAGGACCAGGCGGCACGCTTCCAGGCGCAGGCTACGGCCCGCGAAGCCGGCGACGAGGAGGCGATGTACTACGACGCCGACTACATCCGGGCGATGGAATACGGCCTGCCGCCTACGGCGGGCGAGGGCATCGGCATCGACCGCATCGTGATGCTGCTCACCGATACGCCCACGATCCGCGACGTGATCCTCTTCCCGCAACTGAAGCACGAGGGATGACAAGGCGTACCTTCCGCCTCGTCCCCGTAGAATCGCCTTCCGACCAACCTCGAAGCTGCCCGAGTCGCCCATGAACCTCCTCGCCCGCCGTTTTCGCCTCTTCCTTGCTGCGCTCGCTCTCGGCTTCATCGCCGTGAAGCCCGCGGCCGCCGCCACCGACTACACCGACATCTGGTGGAATGCCGCGGAGAGCGGCTGGGGCGTCAACTTCATCCAGTCTGACCAGTTCATCTTCGCCACGTTCTTCATCTACAACGCGCAGAAGCAGCCGTACTGGGTCACGGCCCAGCTTTTGAAACAGGGCAACGTCTTCACCGGTCCGGTGTACGCCACCACCGGCACGTTCTACGGCGCGCCGTGGGTACCGGGCGACGTGACCGCCACGCAGGTGGGCACCGCCACGTTTACGCCCACCACGTCCACCGACGGCACGCTCGTTTACGGCGTGAACGGCGTGACCGTCACCAAGACCATCACGCGGCAGACGCTCACGCCGATCGCGTTGAACGGCCGCTACTACGGCGGGCTCGTCATCACGCAGTCGGGGTGCCCCGATCCCACGCAGAACGGCACCCTGAGCGTGCCCGCTGCGATCACCGTGGCGCAGGTGCAAGGCGCGTCGTTGTCCTTCGTGTTCGACGTCACCTACGCAGGCATCACCGTGCAGACCACGCTTGCCGGTGCTGCCGTCCAGCAGGGCCTGCAGTTCCGCATGCCGGCGGCGACCCTCACGGCGTCGAGCGGGCTCGCCCCGCCCACCACGCTGCCGGCGCAGGCCTCCGAGATCTCGCGGACGGGCTTCGGGGTCGAAGGTCGCTGGGACACCGTCACCGCCGCGGGCTGCGCGCAGGTAGCCACGTTCGCGGCGCCTTACGTCGGGCCGTAGGTAGCGGGCTTGCGTCCCGGCCGCTTGGCGGCCGGGCGCGGGGCCTGCCGCGGCCGGGCCGGCGGCCTCCGGCCCCCGGGGTTGAGATATACCCCTACGGGGTATATAATGACGACATGGACACCGTCGTCGCCGCTTCGCCACGCAAGGTCGAGCTCGGGCTCACCGGCATGACCTGCGCGGCGTGTGCCGCGCGCATCGAGAAATCCCTGAACCGCCTGCCCGGCGTGACCGCTGCGGTGAATTTCGCCACCGAGACGGCCGCGGTCGCCTTCGATCCGGCAAAGGTGACGCCGGACGGACTGCTGGCGCAGGTGGCCAAGGCCGGCTACGGCGCCTCGATCCGCACCGATCCGACCCGTGACCGCGAGGCGGACAAGGCGCGCAAGGCTATGGAGCTCGCGGCCCTGCGGCGCGAGCTCGTGCTGGCCGCGCTCCTCACCGCGCCGTTCATCGTGCAGATGGTGCCCATGCTTCTTTCGGGCAGCCTCCTCGCGCCGGCGCACGCGGACCTCATCCCGCGCGTCTGGCAACTCGTCCTTGCCACGCCCGTGCAGCTGTGGATCGGACGGCGCTTCTACGTCGGTGCCTGGCACGCGCTGCGCGGCGGCGGCGCCAACATGGATGTGCTCGTGGTCCTCGGCACCACCATGGCGTACGCCTGGAGCGTGGCGGTCACGGTGCTCGGCCTTGCGCACCAGCACGTGTACTTCGAGGCAGGCGCGGCCGTGATCACACTCGTGCTCCTCGGCAAGCTGCTGGAGGCGCGCGCGAAGGCGGGCACGTCGGCCGCGCTCGAGGGCCTGTTGCGCCTGCAGCCCGCGACGGCGCACGTGCTGCGCGACGACACGCCGACGGACGTGCCGCTCGCGTCGGTCGTGGCGGGCGACCGCTTCGTGGTACGCGCCGGCGAGCGCATCCCGGTGGACGGCCTCGTCCGCGCCGGCGCGTCGAGCGTCGACGAGAGCATGCTGACCGGCGAATCGGCGCACGTCGCCAAGTCCGACGGCATGAAGGTGTACGCGGGCACGCTCAATCAGGACGGCGCGCTCACCTGCGAGGCGACCGGCGTGGGCCGTGCCACGCTGCTGGCGGGAATCGTGCGGCTTGTCGCCGAGGCGCAAGGCTCCAAGGCGCCCATCCAGCGGCTCGCCGATCGCGTGGCGGGCATCTTCGTGCCGGTGGTCGTGGGCATTGCCGTGCTCACGCTGGCGGGAACGTGGCTCGTCACGGGCGATGCCGCGACCGCGCTCGTGCATGCGGTGGCGGTGCTGGTGATCGCCTGCCCGTGCGCGCTCGGCCTTGCCACGCCTACCGCGATCATGGTGGGCACGGGCCGCGGTGCGCAGGCGGGCATCGTCATCCGCAACGCGGCGGCGCTCGAGCTCGCCGGACGCGTGGGCGCGCTCATCGTCGACAAGACGGGCACGCTGACCGAGGGCGCGCCGGTCGTGTCCGCGGTGCTGCCCGCGCCGGGCCGCACCGCGGGCGAGGTGCGGGTGGCGGCCGCGAGCCTCGAGCAGGGAGCCACGCATCCGCTCGCCCGCGCGATCCTCGAGGCGGCCCGCGCCCACGACGATGCGCCCCTGCCGCTGCGCGCCTTCGCGGCGGTGGGCGGACGCGGCGTGACCGGCACGATCGGCGCCGATACCGCACCGTCCTTCCTGGGCACAACCGGGTACATCGCCGCACAGGGGCTCGCGCCGCCGATCCTGGATGCCGCCGACCCGCGTCTACGCGGCGCAACCGTGGTCACCGTGGCCCGCGCGGGCGTCGTGCTCGGCGCGATCGCGCTGCGCGACGACGTGCGCGCCACGTCGCGCGAGGCGGTGCGGCGGCTGCGCGAGGCCGGCATCCGCGTGACGATGCTCACCGGTGACAACGTCGACGCCGCGAGCGCAGTCGCGCGGGCCGTGGGCATCGACGACTTCCGCGCAGGGGTGTTGCCCGACGGCAAGGCCGCGGCCGTTCGCGCGCAGAAGGCCGAGGGCATCGTCACCGGCATGGTCGGCGACGGTGTCAACGACGCTCCCGCCCTCGCGGCTGCGGACGTGAGCTTCGCCATCGGCGCGGGCGCCGACATCGCCATCGAGGCGGCGGACGTCACGCTGATCCGCAACGATCTCAATGCGGCGGTCGACGCCATCGACCTGTCGCGCGCGACGTTACGCAAGATCCGGCAGAACCTCTTCTTCGCTTTCGCCTACAACGTGCTCGGGATCCCACTCGCGGCCTTCGGGCTCCTCAATCCGGTGATCGCCGGGGCGGCGATGGCGGCGAGCTCGGTGTCGGTGGTGGGCAACGCACTGCTGTTGCGACGCTGGCGTCCGCGGTCGTGACGCCGGACATCTGACGAAAGGGACCGTGCAATGGAAACGATCACGATGAACGTGCAGGGCATGACGTGCGGCGGTTGCGTGGCGAGCGTCACGCGGGTGTTGCAGGCGGTGCCGGGAGTGACCGAGGTGGCGGTCACGCGCGATCCGGACGCGGCGAGGGTCTCGTTCGATCCTGCGCGCACCGGCCTGCCGGCGTTGCGCACGGCAGTGGAGGATGCGGGCTATGACGTCACGGACTAGGCCCAGCGTGGCGGCAGGGGACAAGGTGCCGGCGGGGCGCGGGCACGCCGCGGGCGAGGTTTCCGCATCCGCGCTTGGTCATCCGCATCCTCTTGCGCCGCGCGCGGACGCCGCCGCCCTCGGCAAGCGCATCAACCGCATCGAGGGACAGGTGCGCGGGATCGGCAAGATGATTGCGGATGACCGCTATTGCATCGACGTGCTCACGCAGGTGGCGGCCGTACAGGCCGCGCTGGACGGCGTAGCGCTGCAGATCCTGGAGCACCACCTGCACGGCTGCGTGCAGCATGCGGTGAAGTCGGGCGAGGGCGATCATGCCATCGGCGAGGCGATGGCGGTTATCCGCAAGTTCGCTCGCTGAGGCGCGGGGCCGCCCCCGTCGCCTCGCGACGACGGCGTATCAGCTACGCCGCGCGATTGCGCTCCACCCACGTCGAGAAGGCCGCCATGAACTTGTGGAGGAGCTCGCGGGTCTTCTCGTTGAGCTTGTGCTCGGCATCGAAAAGCGTGGCCACCTGCGCGATGTAGATCTCCGGGGCGGGGAGCACGGGCATGGCCAGCGGCACGAGCGCCTCGCGCAACGCGAGGTTGCCGGCCAGGGCGCCAAGCGGGCCCTGCGTCACGCTGCCCACGGCGGCCGGCTTGCCGCGCCACGAGCTCTGCCCGAAGGGGCGCGAGCCCACGTCGATGGCGTTCTTGAGCGTGCCCGGGATGGACCGGTTGTACTCGGGTGTCACGAACAGGATGCCGTCGCTCGCGCGAACCCCCTCGCGGAATGCGGCCCATGCGGGAGGCGGCGATGCCGTCTCGAGATCCTGGTTGTAGTGCGGCAGGTCGCCGATCTCGAGGAAGGCGCAGCGCAGGTTTGCGGGCGCGACCTCCATCATCGCGTGCGCGATGCGGCGGTTGAAGGATTCCTTGCGCAAGCTGCCGACAATGACGGCGATGGAGTGAGATGTGCTCATGAGGGCGGCTTTCGATGGGGGAAGTCACGATGTTAGCAATTGGGCACAGAGTGCCTGCCTACTTGGTGCTCGCGATCCGTGCCGCGCGGCGGGTTCAAATTGCCCGGCGGCGGTCCGGATGGCAGAATCCGTCCTTCGGGGTGTAGCGCAGTCCGGTAGCGCGCTTGCTTTGGGAGCAAGATGTCGCAGGTTCGAATCCTGTCACCCCGACCATAACAATCAGTCACTTGCCGTTGCGGCGGACCTGCTTTTGGGCGACGGTATGGCGCAGGTCGGGTCGGTGGCGTCGATCCACAGGTGGGGCCCATCAGACTGTACTCGGCATTGATATTCGATACATCGTGCCGCGCTCGATCTTGACGGTTCGGCCCACGAAGGGCGACCGCCCGAACGCGGTGAAGGTTGAGATGGGCAGACCTTTCCGTACGCAAGTGTCATGTAGGAGGTGACGTGGATGCCAGGCGCGCGCAGGAAGTCGGTGACCTTCCGGTTTTGCAGGTAGGGGCTGAGCTCGATCTGGCTGGTCGCGATGGTCGAGCCGATGGAGAAGAACACGGCATGCGCGAGGCGGTGAGGATGCGTGCAGCGACCAGCGTCTCGTAGCCCGGCGCTTGCCACGCCAGCAAGTTGCCAGCCGTGAACAATGCCATCAGCCCGAGCAGCAGTGCCTTGCGCGGCAACTTTCCGATGAGTGCGGTGAGCACCGGTGCACCGATCGCGACACCGAGCGCATAAAGGCTGACCAGCAGGCCGGCCGACGGCAGCGTGATGCCAGGATCGGTCGCCACGGTAGGAAGCAGGCCAACGATCACGAACTCGGTCGTGATGAAAACGACCCTCGACGAGCTGTAGGCATTTGCCGCCGTGGTGGATGGTGGCTCTGTCACGGCCGCCGCGGAGCAGCTTGGTTCAGACCGTCTCGGGCATCGGCCGCGCGCTGGGACGACTGGAACGCAAGCTGGACACGACACTGATGCGACGTACCACGCGCCGTACGGAGCTCACCGAGGAGGGTCAGGTTTTCCTGGCGCGCGCCCGCGCGATCATGGCGTCCGTCGACGAAGCCGAAGAACAGATGGCGGCTCGTCGCCAGAAGCCTGCTGGAAGGCCCCCACCACCTGCGCGAGCCGGGCGGCCGCCGGCGTGCCATGCCGCCCATGGGGAGGTGCTACTATTCCCGCGCCAGTCTGGAGCTGGATCGGTATGGCAACGGACGGCGTTTCATCGAGCGTCTCGTCTCCTCCGCGTCCACTCTCATG
This sequence comes from uncultured Pseudomonadota bacterium, assembly GCA_937958295.1. GTDB lineage: Bacteria > Pseudomonadota > Gammaproteobacteria > Burkholderiales > Casimicrobiaceae > VBCG01. The sequence goes on along the minus strand of CALFEY010000062.1, from coordinate 11,548 downwards.
CTACCCGGGCCCGCCCGATTCGCAGCGCTCGTCGCCGCGGTCGCCCTGCTGGGTGGGGGCATGCCGGCGGCGGGCGCACCGCGCGACCCCGCCAACGTGCTCGTGGTGTTCTCGAACAATCGCCTGCTACCGGCGAACGTGGAGGTCGACCGCGGCCTCAACGACCCTGCCAATCCCTCGTTGCGGACGGTCCGCCTGTTCTCCGAGTTTCTCGACGCCCCCGCGTTCGGAGGAGACCGCCACGAGGCGACGACCGCTTCCTACTTCCGGGACAAGTACGCTGCGCGCCAGCCGGCCGTGATCGTAGCGGGCGGTTCGATCGCCCTGGATTTTGTTCTGCGTTATCGCGCGCACATGTTTCCGGAGGCACCTATCGTCCATGTCGGCGTGGACCGTGCGTGGCTCTCCTCGTCCAAGGCAGCGCTTTCGCCGGATGTCGCGGGCTGGCCGATCGACTACGACTTCGCAGGGACTTTGGCGCTCGCGGCAAAGCTCCATCCAGCCGCCGACGGGTTGACGGTCGTGACCGGCAGCACGACGTGGGACCGCGAGCGCGAACGCGACGTGAGGCTCGTCGTGGCCCGCGCGTGGCCCGCTGTGCCCGTCACCTACCTGTCGGGGCTCGCCCACGAGGAGGTGCTCGCCCGGCTCTCCGCGCTCACCCCGGCCCATGTCGTGCTGACGCCGGGGTATTTCGCCGACGCCCTCGGACGCATCACGGCACCCCGCGAGGCCGTGGCGGCGATGGCCGCCGTATCCGGCGCGCCGATCTATTCACCGTTCTCGAGCCAGATCGGATCGGGGATCGTCGGAGGGCGCATGACGTCCTACGTCGAGATGGGTCGCGCGGCGCGGGCCATCGTCGACCGCATCCTGGCGGGGGTCGCGCCGGCGTCCCTCGCGCGGGAATCCCCCATGCCTTCGCATGACCAGGTCGACTGGCGACAGGTGCGCCGCTGGGACATTCCCCCCGAGCGGGTTCCGCTCGATGCGCTCGTCCATTTCCGGGAGCCCTCGCTGTGGGAAATGCACCGGACGCAAGTGATGATCGCGCTGGTCATCGTTCTTATCCAGAGCGGTCTCATCGCCGCCCTGCTGGTCGAGCGTCGGCAGCGTCGGCGCACGGCTGCCGCGCTGGCGCATAGCGAACGGCAGTTGAGCCTCGCGGCCGAGGCCGCCCGCCTTTCGGCGTTCAATTGGCACATCGACAACGCAGGGGTGCCTAACTCAGAATCGCAGCGCGGCGGAGATGCGCTGGCGGATGTGCTGGCCAGCGTTCATCCCGGGGACCGGCTACGGGTCGCGGCCGCCGTTCGCGAAGCCGCCGGCGAGCGCGGCTTCGAGCTCGAGTACCGGACCGTCGACGCGGAGCGCCGCGTCCGCTGGTTCTCCGCCAGGGGCCGGCTGGCACGCGGCCCCGGGGGTCGCGAGCTCACCGGCGTGCGCACCGACATAACGTCGCGCAAGGAAGCGGAGCTGCAGGCCGAAGCTGATCGCGTGGCGCTGCGCCGCCTGTCGCGGATCTCCACGATGGGGCAGCTCTCCGCCGCGATCGCGCATCAGCTCAATCAGCCGCTGGCCGCGATCCTGGGCAATGCGGAGACGGTGCGCAAGATGCTCGGCCGAACGGGCGCGTCGTCCGAGGAGATGCGCGAGATCATCGACGACATCATCACCGAGGACAAGCGCGCAGCCGAGGTCATCCGACGCGTGGGCGACCTATATCGACGCGGCGACGTGGAGTTCGCCGCGCTCGACGTCAACGAGCTCGTCCGCGAGACCCTGGAGATCCTGCGGACGGAGCTCGTGATGCGACACGTCACGCCCGTGCTCGCGCTGGCCAACGACCTACCGGCGGTCTCGGGCAATCGCGTGCAGCTGCAGCAGCTCTTCCTCAATCTTCTGCTCAATGCGGCGGATGCGATGAGCCGGACGGCAATGGAAGCGCGCACGATCGACGTGCAAACAGACCTCGACCCCAGGGGCGTGAAAGTATCCGTGATCGATCGCGGCGTGGGCATCGAGGGGGCCGCGCTCGCGCGTGTCTTCGACGCGTTCTGGACCACGAAGGAGCACGGGCTCGGGGTGGGACTCGCGATCTGCAAGGCGATTGCAGACGCCCACCACGGAAGCCTGACCGCCGACAACAATGCGGCCGGAGGGGCGACATTCCGCCTCGTGCTGCCGATCGCCGAAGCGCGCCGGGAGGGAGCCGATGTCGAGCGTTGTCTACCTGGTTGACGACGATCCCGCAGTGCTGCGATCGCTGTCCCGCGTGCTCGCGGAAGAAGGCTTCGACCCCCGGTCGTTCGCCTCCGGCGAGGCATTTCTCGAGCATGCCGATAGCCTGCGTGGAGGATGCCTCGTGCTCGACATGACGATGCCCGGGATGAGCGGCCTCGAAGTGCAAAGATGGATGGAGCAGGCCGGCATCGTGATCCCGGTGGTATTCCTCACGGGCCATGGCGACATCCCCACGACGGTGCGGGCGATGAAGGCCGGCGCTTCGAATTTCCTGACGAAGCCGGTGACCGCCGCAGCCCTCGTCGAGGCGGTGCGTGGGGCCCTCGCCGAGGGGCAGGCGCTTCAGGGCGCCGCGAACGAGCTTGCCGAGTTTGCCCGGCGCTTCGAGTCGCTCACTCTGCGCGAGCGCGAGGTTCTCGCGGGGCTCGTCGCCGGCAAGCTCAACAAGCAGATCGCGGTCGACCTCGGGATCGTGGAGCAGACGGTCAAGTTCCACCGTGCGCGCATCATGGAGCGCATGCAGGCGCGAACCGTGGCGGAGCTGATGCACATCACGGCGCGGCTGCCGGCCTCGTTACTCTCGAGCGCTGCGCCGCGCAGCCCGTGAGTCTGACCTGAGCCCGCGCCGGCGGTGCGCCGCCGGTGTCCCGCGGGCTGCCTGAACGAAAGCACAGTGTCGCGGCACGGTCGCGCATCTTAAGCTCGATACGTGACCCATCCCCCGCCGCTCATCGCCGTGGTCGACGACGAGGCAGCGGTACGCACGATGCTTTGCCGCGTACTGCGGCTGGCCGACTACGAGGTTGCCGCCTTCGGCAGCGCCGAAGAGCTGCTCGCCTCTCTCATGTCGCGGACACCCGCCTGCGCGGTGGTCGACATTCACATGCCGGGCATGTCGGGCCTTGACCTGCCCCCGTTGCTGCGCGTTGCCGGCCGCCGGGTTCCGGTGGTGCTCATCACCGCGAGCGACGATGCGATGCTGGACCGGACGGCCGTCGCGGCCGGCGCAGTGAGCCTGTTGCGCAAGCCGTTCACCACCGACGTCCTGCTTGCTGCGGTGCAGCAGGCTCTCGCCTGCGTCCGGTCCGGCGTCGCGAAGTGACATCGGGCGGGGCAGGGCACCGCGGGAACTGAACCAAAGGGCAGTTACACGCCACCATTGCGCTCGGTAAAACTTGCAGTCGCATCGGAGCGCTCGGCAAGCGCATAAAGGAGATCAACGTGGCGGGCAAGAAGCAGCAGCCGAACTTCCTGATCCTTTGGGGAGACGACATCGGTCAGTCGAATCTCAGCATCTTCACGAAGGGCTTGATGGGGTATCGCACCCCCAACATCGACAGCATCGGGGAACAGGGTGTCACGTTCACCGACTACTACGGCGAGCAAAGCTGTACCGCTGGACGCGCGTCGTTCATCACCGGCCAGTGCGGGCTGCGTACCGGTCTCACCAAGGTGGGCCTGCCCGGCGCCGAGCTCGGCATGCGGGCGGAAGATCCCAACATTCCCGAGCTTCTGAAGCCGCTGGGCTACGTTACCGGGCAGTTCGGGAAGAACCATTTCGGCGACCGCGACGAGCATTTGCCCACGATGCACGGCTTCGACGAGTTCTTCGGCAACCTCTATCACCTCAATGCCGAGGAAGAGCCCGAGCTTCCCGACTATCCCGATGCCAAGGAGTTCCCCAATTTCCGCAAGAACTACGGGCCGCGCGGGGTGATGCATTGCTGGTCGGACGGCAAGGGCGGCCAGAAGATCGAGAACACGGGTCCGCTGACCAAGGAGCGCATGAAGACCGCGGATACAGAGTTCCTCGCTGCCGCCAAGGCCTTCATCAAGAAGGCGCACAAGTCGGGCAAGCCGTTCTTCGTGTGGTTCAACACCACGCACATGCACTTCCGCACGCATATCGAGGACCGCATTCGCGGCCAAGCGGGGCGGTGGCAGTCCGAGTATCACGATTGCATGATCGAGCACGACAAGCACATCGGCGAGATGCTCGCACTCCTCGACGAGCTCGGTATCGCGGACAACACGATGGTCATGTACAGCACGGACAACGGGCCGCACATGAACTCCTGGCCCGACGCCGGCATGACGCCCTTCCGCAACGAGAAGAACTCCAATTGGGAAGGCGCCTATCGCGTGCCCTGCCTCGTGCGCTGGCCGGGGGTGGTGAAGCCGGGTACCGTCAGTAACGAGATCGTGAGTCACCTCGACTGGCTGCCCACGATCGTGGCTGCCGCGGGCGATCCCGAGGTCAAGTCCAAGCTGCTCAAGGGACACAAGGCCAACGGGAAGACCTTCAAGGTACACCTCGATGGCTTCAACCTCATACCTTACCTATCCGGCAAGGCGAAGAAATCCGACCGGAAGGGCTTCTTCTACTTCACCGACGACGGGGACCTCGCCTGCCTGCGGTTTGACAACTGGAAGGTCGTGTTCATGGAGCAACGGGTCGCGGGCACGCTGCGAATCTGGGCTGAGCCGCTCGTCACGCTCCGCGTGCCCAAGATATTCAACCTGCGCACCGATCCGTACGAGCGCGCGGACATCACGTCGAACACCTATTACGACTGGTTGCTCGACCATGTGTTCATCCTGGTGCCGGCGCAGGCCGGAGTGGGCGACTTCCTCAAGTCCTTCAAGGACTATCCCCCGAGGCAGAAGGCGGCGAGTTTCGGCGTCGACCAAGTCATGCAGAAGATGACCGAGGCTGCCAGCGCGCATCGATGACAGGCCGCCCCCGCGTCGGCATTGGCCGGCGCGGTGCCGCGGATGGTCCAACACCACCGTACGATGGACGCCAAGGCCCTCACCGTTCTCGCCTTGCAGGTGGCGATCTTCGCCACGGTGTTCGGCTACGGGCTGAAGGCCACCCGGGAAGACGTCCTCTATCTTTTTCAGAGGCCGGGGCTCGCGCTACGCTCGTTCCTGTCCGTCCTGGTCGTGATGCCGGTGCTGGTGGTTGCGGCGATCAAGATCGTCGACCTGCCGCAGGCGACCGAGGTGATCCTCGTGGCCCTCGCCATCTCGCCCGTGCCGCCGCTGTTGCTCAAACGCGAGACCAAGGCGGGTGGTCACGCATCCTACGGAGTCGCGCTGATGCTGGTGCTCGGCGTCGCAGCCATCGTGGCCGTGCCGCTTGCGCTGGGCGTGCTGCAACATGTGTTCGACCGTTCGCTCGCCATCTCGCCGCTCGCGGTGGCAAAGATCGTGGGGATCCTCGTGGTGTGCCCCCTGCTTGCGGGGTTGCTTCTGACGGGCCTCCTGCCATCGGTGTCGAAGCTGATCGAGGCGCCGGTGCGCTGGAGCGCCAACGGCCTGCTGATCGCAGGCGCGCTGGTGCTCCTCGCGGGCAACTGGCGCGCGATCGGACAGGCCGCCGACGGCGGAACGTTCCTGGCGGTGGTCGCCTTCATTTGCACGGGTCTGCTCCTGGGCCATCTGCTCGCCGCTCGCAAGGCGGACCATGCCGCCGTCTTGGGCCTTGCCACGGCATGCCGCCATCCAGGCATCGCGCTCGCCGTGGCGGCCGCGAACTTCCCTGGGCAGGCCTTCGTCGGAACCCTGCTCCTGTACCTGCTCGCAAGCTTGGTGCTTTGCATTCCGTTCGTGCGCTGGGAGCGAAGCCGCGTCGCCGCCGAGCTGCGTGCATCCCGCGGGACTTGAAGCATGGCCGCCCCGGAGGCTGCATTGCAGGCAGTGGCTAACTACGTTGCGCTCGGCGTCGAGGGAGTGGCACTGCTGGTGATCGCCGTCGGCTCCATCGAGGCGCTGATGGGCATCATCCGCCTCCAGTTCGTTCACGACGAGCGCAATGCGGCCCGCCGTGCCGTGTGGCTCAACTACGCGCACTGGCTCGTGGCCGGCCTGACCTTCCAGCTGGCTGCCGACATCGTGCGTACCACCGTCGCGCCGAGCTGGGAGGACATCGGCCAGCTCGCGGCCATCGCGGGCATCCGCACCTTCCTCACCTTTTTCCTGGATCGCGACATCGAGGCGGAGTCGCGGCGCAGTGGAGGCCACGATGCAAAGTCACGATGAGGGCGCCAACAGCCGCCTGCGCACGCCGGTGGCTTGGAGCTCGGAGCAGGTCTCCACGGAGCTTTCGGCCCGCCGGACCGGGATGTCGTTCCAGCGCACGCGCATGAGTGCCGACCGGACGCTCATGTCCGTCATCAGGACGGCGCTCTCGCTCATCGGCTTCGGATTCACGATCTTCCAGGTGTTCCGGAAGGCCCAGGATGCGAACCTCGTGGCGGCGAGCAATGCCCCGGTGCACTTCGGCACCGCGCTCGTGGCGCTGGGCATCCTCTCGCTGGTGGTCGGCATCGGCTATCACGTCACCTTCATGCTCGAACTGCGCCGCGAGCGTGCCGACATGACGAACCAGGGCCTCATTCACGGGCGCAGCGGCTACCCGTACTCGATGACGCTCGGGATGGCGGTGATCCTTCTGGTGCTCGGGATCATGGCCATCGCCAGCATGATCTTCCACGTGGGCCCCTTCGATTGAAATCCGCGGCCTGTCACGCGGCGAGCCTCGGGCCGCAGGCTCCTGGGCATGCCCTCGGCGCCGCCGTTCGCGGCATGCTGGGCTGCCTCCTGCTCGGCTTCGCCCTGCTCGCAGCGCAGGTGCCGGCCGCGCAGACCGTCGTGCCCGCTGCAGCCACGCCGTCGCGCGCGGCCGCAGCGATTGCCAGCGGGTCGAAGGCACCGTCCGAGACGCTGGCGATCTTCAACCGCAAGATCTTCGAGTTTCGGGCCTCTTTTCTCGGGATCAGCCCCGAGGAACGCGCCCGTGTCGCGACCGAGCGCATCCTGGAGGCACTCGACGCGGGCGGCGTGCTCGAGACCAGCGTCGAGGCCGCGCCGCAAGGGGCCATCGTCCGGCTGGGTGGCACGCTCGCCTTCGTGGTCACCCCGGGCGACACCGGGGAGCCGGATCCGGCGGTCACGCTAGAGGCGGCGCGGCGCGCCGCCCGTTCGCTGGATCGGGTTATCGCGGAAACCCGAGAAGCGCGCGATCTTCACGCGCTCGCCGTGGCGGGAGGTCACGCCCTCGTTGCCACGGCAATACTCCTGCTCGTCCTGTGGGGGCTCGCGCGGTTGCGCGGGGCGGTGGAGCGGCGGATCGTCCGCGAGGCCGCCGAGCGCACCGAGCGGATGCGCGTTGGCGGCGTGCGCATCCTCGAGGGCGACAGGGTGCTGGTGTGGGCGCGGCGATGCGTGGGCCTCGTGTTCTGGATCGCGCTGCTGCTCGCCGTCTACCAGTGGCTCGGCTACGTGCTGGCACGTTTTCCGTATACGCGTCCCTGGGGCGAGCGGCTGACGGAGTTTCTGATCGATGTGTTCCAGACAATTCTGGTGGGCATCGCCCAGGCCATCCCCGGCCTCGTCATCGCGGTGGTGATCTTTCTGCTCGCGCGGGGGCTGGCACGGGTGGTCGATGCCTTCCTGCAGCGCGTGCAGGCAGGCCGCGTTCAGGTCGGCTGGCTGGATGCGGACACCGCCCGGCCGACCCGGCGGCTGGCGGTGATCGTGATCTGGGCCTTTGCGCTGGCCATGGCCTATCCGTACCTGCCGGGTTCCGATACCGACGCCTTCAGGGGGCTATCGGTGCTCATCGGCCTCATGGTGTCGCTCGGCGCGTCGAACGTCATCGGCCAGGGAGCGAGCGGCATCATCCTCATGTACACCCGGGCGCTGCGGCCAGGCGAGTACGTGCGCGTGGGCGAGCACGAGGGGACGGTGGTCGAGTTGACGATGTTTGCCACTCGCATCCGGACAGGAATGGGCGTGGAGCTCACTTTGCCGAGTGCGCTGGTGCTCGGCGCCGTCACGATGAACTACTCGCGCACGGGCTTCGGTGAAGGTTTCGTGGCCGAAGTAAAGGTGACGATCGGATACGACACGCCGTGGCGGCAAGTGCATGCCATGCTCCTCGAGGCCGCAGCGGCCACGCCCGACGTCCTGCGCGAGCCCCGACCACGCGTCTATCAACTTGCGCTGTCTGATTTCTACGTCGAGTACACGCTCGTTTGCTACGGCGCTCCCACCGCGGCGCGTCCCCGCGTGGAACTGATCAGCCACGTGCACGCGCAGGTGCTCGACGTGTTCAATAAGTATGGCGTGCAGATCATGTCCCCGGGCTACGAGGGCGACCCCGACGCGCCGAAGATCGTGCCGCCGGAACGCTGGTTCGAGGCGCCGGCACGCGATACGCCGGCGACGACCGCCTTGAAGTGACGCGACCCGCAACGGACAGCCGTCCGCTGCCTCGCCCCGTTACCCGCGGCAGCGTTGCGCCGTGCGCGACGCCTGAGCGGCTTCACGCCGGAGGCGCGCCCGGGAGGGGCAGCACGGTCCAGCCGAGTCCGGGTCCCAACGCCCGCTCCTCGCCGGTACCGAGTTCCACCGGCTGCAGCAACCCGCTCTCGACCGCCTCATGGGTGAACTCGCGTAGCGTGCGCACTCGCGCGGCAGGCACTCCGCACGCGTTCAGCTGCGGTTCGAGCTCTCGCGCCGAGCGATGGGCGAGCACTGTGGAGAGCAGGGTCCGGAAGGCGCTGGCGTCGCGTGCCCGGGCGAAGGCGGGCCCATCGTCGGGTGAGGACTCGAGCTGTGCGTCCCGCGCCTCCGGATCGACCTGCAATACTTCCATGAGCTTCGCCACGTGCGCAGGCGTATTCGCGCCCAGAGCGAGCCAGCCGTCGCGGCACGCGAAGGTGTCCGCGGCCGGGCTGCCGGAAAAGCCCTTGTTGCCGATGCGCGGGATCTCCCGGTTCGAGGCGAGCGTCTGGCACGTGAACGGGTACATGAGCTGCAGGGCGCTTGCCCACATGCTCACGTCCAGGAACGCGCCCATGCCCGTGCGCTCGCGCTCGCGCAGCGCGACCACAATGGCCAGCGCACCGATGATGCCGGTCGCGGCGTCGACCACGGGAAAGCCGGTCTTCACGGGCGGATCGCCCTCCTCGCCCGCCAGCAGCGTCATGCCGGTCAACGCCTGGATCACGTGGTCGTAGGCACCGTACGCCGAACGGGCGGGATCGGCATAGCCGTAGCCGGAGATCGCGCAGTAGACGATGCGCGGATTGATCGCCTTGATGTCGTCGTAGCCGAGGCCGTGCTTGCGCAGCACGCCGGGACGGTAGTTGTCGACCATCACGTCGGCGTCGCGGGCGATGGCGCGCACCTCCGCCCGGCCGGCCTCGGTGGCGATGTCGATCTCGCGCATGTGCTTGCCCGCGTTGAACGCGGTGAAGGCACGCGCGCCGGCCGCCGTGCGGCGCATCACGTCACCCCCGCCCGGCTTTTCGACCTTGGTGACCGTGGCGCCCATCTGCGCCAGGTAGAAGGTGGCGAAGGGGCCGGCAATGACGTGGCTGAAGTCGAGCACGCGGATGCCGCGGAGGGCATCCCGCGGCAGCGGCGGAGACGGCCGCATCACTTGTCCACGGTGAGGTTGGCGGCCTTGACGATCTTCTCGAACTTGCGCGTCTCCGCCTCGACGAAGCGGGAGAACTCCGCTGGCGAGCTCGTGAGCGTCACGAAGGCCCCCATGGCTTCGCTGTCCGCTCTTAAGACGGGGTCGTCGTATGTCCTGGCGAGCGCCTTGTTGAGCGTGTCGAGGACGGCGGCCGGCGTGCCGGCCGGCGCCCAGATGCCGAACCAGGCGTCCAGGGCAAGGTCGGGAGTCTTGAAGATCTCGACCAGCGTAGGGACGTCGGGCAGTGCCGGGATCCGCTGCGCGCTCGTGACCGCGAGCGCGCGCACCTTGCCGCCCTTGACCTGTGGGATGGCCGTGGATCCAATCGGGATGGCGAACTGCGTATCGCCGGCAAGGATGGACGGCACGATCTCCACCGAGCCCTTGTAGGGAACGTGCACGACGTCGACCTTGGCCTGCAGCACCAACGCCGCGGCCGCGAGGTGGGCCGCGCTGCCCACCCCGCCGGAGGCATAGTTGAGCTTGCCGGGGCTCTTGCGGGCGGCGGCCATGAGGTCGTCCACCGACTGGTACGCAGAGCCCGCCGACACCACCAGCACCGACGGGCTCGACGTGACCCGCGCCACATGCGCGAAGTCCTTCAACGGATCGAACTGCACCGACGGCTGCATCGCCTTCTGGACCACGTGGGACGACGCGCCGAGCAGCAGGGTGTAGCCGTCGGGAGCGGCTCGCGCGACGCTCTGCGCCGCGAGAATGCCACCCGCGCCCACCACGTTGTCCACCACGATGACCGTGCCCTTGCCGAGCACGTCGGCGAGCTTCACCGCCATCTTGCGGGTGAGCACGTCCGGGCCGCCGCCAGCGGCGAAGGGCACCACGATGCGGATGGGGCGGGTTGGATAGTCGGCTGACTGTCCCTGTGCGAGCGGGGACAGGGCGAGGCCCGCTGCACCGAGCGAGAGCGCGAGCACGCGCAAAGCGTTCCTACGGCATGGGGTCATGCGATTCCTCCGGGGTCGTGTCTCACGCACGAATTGGCATGAATCTAGCCGCTTGCTGGCATAAGTAAAACTGAATTATCCTAAGCAAGTGATCAGTATGGCTAATCATGATCAGATCACCCTTCCTGCGCGCGTCGCGCAGCTGAGACTGCGCGACCTCATGCTCCTGGAGCACGTCCACGAGCTCGGATCGCTCACCGGGGCCGCCGCGCGGCTGCACGTGACGCAGTCGGCGATCACCCAGGCGCTGCACACACTCGAGGGGGCCTTTGGCCACCCGCTCGTGGCGCGCGGCCAGCGCGGTCAGCGTGGCGTGCACCTGCTGCCTGCCGGCATTGCCGCGTTGATGCATCTGCGCGTCGCCCGGCACGAGGTGGGCGCTGCGCTCGCCGCCGTGGCCGACCCAGGGGTGCTCGAGCTGCGCATCGGTGCTCTTGCCCTCACGCTGGTGCATCCGCTGCCGCAGGCCCTCGAGCGGCTGCGCCAGCGCGTCCCCAACGTCCGCGTGCACTTGACCGAGGACACGGTCCCCCATCTTTGGGCGCAGCTCGAGTCAGGCGGCTTCGACGCGATCGTCTGCCGCCTGCCCACGCAGGGCGATCGCCGGAGGATGCCGCCCGGCGTGGCGCAGCGCATCGTGGGTCACGAGTCGCTGGTGCTCGTATGCGGCCGCCAGCATCCGTTGGCGCGCCGCCGCAAGCCGACGCTCGAGCAGCTCGCTGCCCACGACTGGGTACTCCCGCCTGAGGGGTCGTACACGCGCATGGCCATCGAGCAACTGTTCCTGCGCGCCGGATTGGCCAGCCCGCCGGGGGCGGTGATCTCGATGGACTTCAATGCGAACCTG
>CALFEY010000061.1 GCA_937958295.1 uncultured Pseudomonadota bacterium | reverse complement strand
CGTGCGTGGCGTGCGGCGGTCGAGCGCCGCGACGCCGCGGCGTCGGCCGCCGCGGCCACCGCAACCGCGCGCGAGTTCCTGGAAGAACGCCAGAAGGAGCTCGCCGCACTCGGCGTATCCGAAGCCGAATGGCGTGAGCTCGCGAGCGCGCAGTCGCGGCTCGCCCACGCCGCCGAGCTCATCGGGCTTGCCACCGAGAGCGTGGCGGAGCTCGCCGACGCCGATGACTCCCTCACCGTCCGCCTGGCCCATCTGCTCGCGCGCCTGCACGCGGCCGTCGCGCACGATCCGGCGCTCGGCGAGGTCGTGAGCCTGCTCGAGCCCGCCCAGATCGAGCTCGCCGAAGCCGCACGAACCCTGCGCGACTACCAGCGACACCTCGACCTCGATCCCGCCGAGCTCGCCCGGGTGGAACAGCGGCTGCAGGCCCTGCACGACGTCGCCCGCAAGCATCGCGTCAAGCCGGAAGCATTGCCCGCGCTACTTGCCGAGACCGAGGCACGCCTGGCCGCTCTGTCGGAGTCCGCCGACGCGAAGGCGCTGGCCGAGCGCGCGGAGCGAGCCGAGCGCGACTACCGGCAGGCCGCTGCGGACCTCACCAAGAAGCGCCGCTTCCACGGCAACGAGCTCGCGCACCGGGTCACCGACGCCCTGCAGGCACTGGCTATGGCGGGCGGCCGCTTCGAGGTCGCGGTCGAGCCCAACGGCAACCCCGCGAGCTACGGGCTCGACGACGTCGAATTCCGCGTGGCCGCGCATCCCAAGCAGCCGCTCGGCGCGCTCGGCCGGGTGGCGTCGGGCGGCGAGTTGTCGCGCATCGCCCTCGCGCTATCGGTGGTGGCGAGCGAAGCCGGCTCCGTCCCCACGCTCGTGTTCGACGAAGTGGACAGCGGCATCGGCGGCGCGGTGGCTGCCACCGTGGGGCAGCTCCTGCAAACGCTCGGCGCCAAGCGGCAGGTCCTGTGCGTCACCCACCTGCCGCAGGTTGCCGCCTTTGCCGATGCGCACTTCCGCGTGGCCAAGGTCGGACGCGACGACGGCGTCACGAGCGAACTCACCGAGCTCGGCAAGGCCGAGCGCATCGAGGAGCTCGCCCGCATGCTGGGCGGCGCCGAGGTCACCACGAAGACGCGCGCCCACGCCAAGGAGTTGTTCGAGCAGCACCGCCGCGGATAGCTGATCCGGGCAGCCGAGGCCACGCGCGATGTCGGCGCAGGCACGGCTCGGGATCGCAAGCGAGAGGCAAGCAGCGCGACCGGCCGGTCGCAACCACCGCGGAGCCGTTAGCCCCGCGGATTGCGGTTGGCGGCGATCTTGCCCTGCACGCGCTTGGGCGGCGGGGCCTTGGCGCGCGTCTTGCCCTTGGCCGGGGCCTTCTGCACCACCGGCTTGAACATCGCGGCGGGCAGCGCTTCCCCCGTCTCGATCCAGTGCTTCACCCGCTGCGCGTCGGCCACCCGCGTGAGCTTGCCGATCGAGTCGAGGAGCACGATCACCATCGGACGACTCGCGATCGTGGCGAGCATCACCACGCAGCGCCCCGCCTCGCGGATGTAACCCGTCTTCTGCAGCTGGATGTCCCACGCGCCGCTCTTCACGAGCGAGTTCGAGTTGTTAAAGCCGAGCGTCTGCCCGGTGGACGACACCTCCACCGAGTGCGCGGGGGTGGTGGAGAAGGAGCGGATGAGCGGGTACTCGGCCGCCGCGCGCACCAGCTTGGCGAGGTCGTTGGCCGTGGACACGTTCTTGGGCGACAGGCCCGTGGCGTCGTCGTAATGCGTGTTCTTCATGCCGAGCTGGTCGGCCTTGTCGTTCATCGCGGCCACGAAGGCGAGCTGTCCGCCTGGATAGTGGCGGCCAAGGGAGGACGCCGCGCGGTTCTCCGAGGACATGAGCGCCAGCCGGAGCATCTCCTCGCGCGAGAGCGTCACGCCCATGCGCAGGCGCGAGCGGCTGCCCTTGATGTAGTCGAAATCGTCCATGTCGACCTCGAGCTGCTCGTCCAACGGCTGCTTGGCATCGAGCACCACCATGGCCGTCATGAGCTTGGTGAGCGAGGCAATGGGCGTGACCTCGTCGGCCGCCTTGGCGTAAAGGGCGGTGCCCTCCTCGGCATCGAGCACGACGACATTGGCCGACATGAGCTTCAGCTTGGCGACGTCCAGGGACGGCGCGGCCAGGGCGGGCGTGGCAAGGAAGCCAGCAAAAACAATGGGCAAGAGGCGTTTCATCAGGCAGCTTCTAACGAAGTACCGGCGGGTTATCGCACGATTCCGGCGCAACCGTCAATACCGAATCACTTCAATGACTTAAGGCCCGACACGAATGCAACACTCGCCTGCAAGAATCGGGCCGTGGATCAATCGCGTACGCCTACGGCGCCCCCGCAACGACGTCGGAAGGGCTTTCCGGCGCGTCCGGCTGCCGGCGCTCCTCGTCCTGCTGGAGCCGCCACATCCGGGCGTAGGCGCCGCCGGCCGCGAGCAGCGTCGCGTGGGTGCCGCGCTCCACGATGCGCCCGCCATCGAGGACCAGGATCTCGCCGGCGTCCACGATCGTGGACAGGCGATGGGCGATGGTCAGAGTAGTGTGATCGCGCGCGATCGCCCGCAGCTCGGCCTGGATCGCGCGCTCGGCGTGCGAATCGAGGGCGCTCGTGGCCTCGTCGAAGATGAGGATGCGCGGTGACTTGAGGATCGCCCGCGCAATGGCCACGCGCTGCTTCTCGCCCCCCGACAGCTTCAACCCGCGCTCGCCAACGGCCGTGGCGTATCCCGCGGGCAGCGAGGCGACGAAATCGTGGATCTGCGCCGCGCGTGCGGCGGCCACCACTTCGTCGTGGCTCGCGCCTGGCTTGCCGTAGGCGATGTTGTATTCGATCGTGTCGTTGAAGAGCACGGTGTCCTGCGGCACGATGCCGATGGCCGCACGCACAGAGGCTTGCGTCGCGTCGCGGATGTCCTCTCCGTCGATGGTGATGCGACCGCCGCGGACGTCGTAGAACCGATACAGCAGCCGCGCGAGCGTGGACTTGCCGGAGCCCGAAGGGCCCACCACCGCCACGGTCCGCCCGGAAGGAATGACGAACGACACGTCGTGCAGGATGGTGCGCTCGGGCTCGTAGGCGAACGTCACGCCTTCGAAGCGGACCTCCCCGCCGCGCACGTCGAGCGGCCGCGCACCCGGCTTGTCAATGACTTCCGCGTGCTCGTCGATGAGGGCGAACAGCCGCTCCATGTCGGCGGTGGCCTGCTTGATCTCGCGATAGATCACGCCGAGGAAGTTGAGCGGGATGTACAGCTGGATCATGAAGGCGTTGACAAGCACGAGGTCGCCGATCGTCATCGATCCGTTCACGACGCCCACGGTGGCGCGCCACATGATGAGCGTCACCGCGATCGCGATGATCGCGCTCTGGCCGATGTTGAGCGCCGACAGCGACGTCTGGCTGCGTACCGCCGCGTGCTCCCAGCGCTCGAGGCTCTCGTCGTAGCGGCGCGCCTCCCACTCCTCGTTGCCGAAGTACTTGACCGTCTCGTAGTTGAGCAGGCTATCGATGGCACGCGTGTTGGCCTTGCTGTCGAGCTCGTTCATCGTGCGGCGAAAGTGCGTGCGCCACTCGGTGATCGTGATGGTGAAGCCGATGTACAGCGCGAGCGCGCCGGCGGTGATCGCGATGAACGTCCAGTCGTAGCGGACCACGAGGATGGTCGCGACGAGCGCGATCTCCACGAGCGTGGGCAGGATGGAGAAGAGCGCATAGCTCACCAGCGTGCTGATGCCCCGCTGGCCCCGCTCCACGTCGCGGGTGAGGCCGCCTGTCTGGCGGTGCAGGTGGAAGCGCAGCGAGAGGGCATGCAGGTGACGGAACACCTGCAGGGCGATCTTGCGCACCGCCCGTTGCGTCACCTTGGCGAAGAGGAATTCCCGCAGCTCGGTGAAGATGGTGGTGGACAGGCGCAGGAGGCCGTAGGCCACGAGCAGCGCGAACGGCACCGCAAGGAGCGCGGTCTGCCGGTCGAGGCGGTCCACGATCTCCTTCAGGAGCACGGGCACGCCCACGTTGGCCACCTTGGCGAGCACGAGGCACGTCAGCGCCGCCAGGACGCGGCCCTTGTACTCCCACAGGTAAGGCAGGAGCGTCCTGACGGCCCCGAAGTCGCCCAGACGGCCGGACGGCCCCGCGTCGGGGACGGCAGCGGAAGACGCAGGAAGGGAGCCGGCACGGCGCATCGCCGGCGCAGTCTAGCAGCGTGCAGCGCGGCCGCTACGCGCCCTAGCGCTTGCGGCGCGGGAACCACTCCGTGCCGCCATAGCCCATGAGCCCCATCAGCACGCGCACGGCGCCGTAAGCCACCCACGTGAGCGCCTTGGACACTTGGCCGCGCGCACTCCACTTCTCGCGCTCGACGTGGCGCGTGCCCGTGTCGATCATCGCCAACAGCTCGATGCGCAGCTGGTCGGCGAAGTGCGCGTCGCGCACGAAGATGTTCGCCTCGCGTGCCATGAGCAGCGAATAGGGGTCGATGTTGGAGGACCCCACGGTGGACCAGTGGTCGTCGATCACGGCAACCTTGGCATGGAGGAACGAGCGGTGGTACTCGGCGATGGCCACGCCCGATTCGAGCAACTGCCCATAGAGCGCGCGGGAGGCGTAATGCAGCAAGCGGTACTCGACGCGGGCCTGGAGAAGCAGCGTGACCTTTACCCCGCGCCGCGCCGCCGCCGTGAGCGCATGACGGAAGCGCACGCCGGGAAAGAAATAGGCATTGGCGATGATGATCTCGCGCTTGGCGGTGCGGATCGCGGCGAGGTACGCGCGCTCGATGTCGCGCCGGTGGCGGAGGTTGTCGCGGGTCACGAACTTGGCCGTCTGCGTGCCCAGGCGAGGCGAGGAGAAGGCGTCGGGAAAGAGCGGCACCTCGCTCGACTCGAGCTGCACGAGCTCCACCAGGGCCCACAGCCGCTGCGTGGCATGCACGATCGGCCCGAGCAGCGGACCGCGCAGGCGCACGGCGAAGTCCAGCCGCGGCGGCTTCTGGTGCGGCGTGTTCATGTCGTCGATGATGTTGATGCCGCCCACGAACGCCACCTCGCGGTCGACATGGCACACTTTGCGATGCATGCGGCGCAGCCGGTGCGACCGGAACTGCCACGGCGCGACCTCCGGCCGGTACTTCAGCAAGCGCACGCCGCCTTCGCGCATCGTCTTCTCGAGGCGCTTGGTGAGGTAGTGCTTCGCGCCCCACCCGTCGACCAGCAGCCGCACCGTCACGCCGCGCCTGACAGCCCGCACGAGCGCTTCCGCGACCGCCACGCCCACGGCATCGTCTGCGAAGATGTAAGTCTCGATCCACACCTCGCGCTGCGCGCCATCAACGGCGGCGATCAGCGCCGGGAAGAACTCCCCGCCGCTACGCAACAGATCGATGGCATTGCCCGGCGTGAAGCGGAACACGAGCGCGACCTCCTCGACAGGCCGCCGCCGCTCCTTGACTGGCTTTACTTGCGCGGAATCTCGAAAGTGGCCGCAAGAGCGGCGTGATCCGACATGCGCGACGACGGGAACGCGTAGTGTACGCGGGCGTCCACCACGTCGAGACCGCGGGCGTAGATGCGATCGAGCCGGAATACGGGCAACACCGACGGGAAGGTGCGCGCGGGACGCCCCTTCACCTCGTCGAACACCTCGTACACGCCGAGGGCATCGGTGAGCGCGCGGTCGGCCTTGCGCCGCCAGTCGTTGAAGTCGCCGGCGATCACCATCGGCGCGTCGCGGGGCACCGTGTCGTTGATGCGATCGACCAGTGCGCGGATCTGCCACTGCCGGCCCCGCTCGAACAGGCCCAGGTGCACGTTGAGGCAGTGCAGCACCGGCGCGCCGTTGCCGAGGTTGATCTCGCAGTGCAGGAGGCCGCGGCTCTCGAAAGCGTGCGCCGAGATGTCGGCATTGGCCTGCGCCACGATGGGGTATCGCGAGAGCATCGCGTTGCCGTGATGGCCGTGGCGGTACACGGCGTTACGGCCGTAGGCCACCTCGTGCCACATCGCGTCGGCGATGAACTCGTGCTGCGGCTTGCCCGGCCAGTCGCGGTAGCGGCCCGCGTGGCGATGGTGCATCCCCTGCACTTCCTGCAGAAACAGCACGTCGGCGGACATCCCGTGGAGCTTTTCCTTGAGCTCGTGGATGACCATCCGGCGAGTGAGGTGCGAGAAGCCTTTGTGGATGTTGTACGTAACGACGCTGAAAGTCATGCAGGGCGATGCCAGGGGCGCGAGATCGTCCGATGGTACCGGCAAACGCGCCGGCGCCGATGTAGGCCGAAAGCGCACCGGACCGACGGCGACCCGCGCTTCGCGTTACCCGGGAAAACGCCGGGGCGGGCGTTTTCCCGGACCGTGGTCAGGCCCCTGCCTTGCCGGACTTTCCGGCGCCGCCCCCATTCGACCGCTTCTTTCCCTTGCCTCGACCGGCGGCATACTTGCCCGGCTTCCCGGGCTTTCCGGACTTGCCGCCCTCGGCCTCAAGGATGGCCCGCGCCTCCGTCAACTCGGCGCGCTGCTTCGCATCCACCTTGGGGTAGTCGAGATCGAGCGAGGCGAGGGCATCCACCGCCGCGGCGGCGACCACGAGCCTTGTGTACCACTTGTTGTCGGCGGGCACGACGTACCACGGGCATTCGGGCGTGGACGTTTCCCGGATCAGGGTCTCGTAGGCATTCATGTAGTCGTTCCAATGCGCACGCTCACGGGCATCGGACGCGGAGAACTTCCAGTTCTTGTCGGGCTGGTCGATGCGCTCGAGGAAGCGCTTCTTCTGTTCCTCGCGCGAGACGTTGAGGAAGAACTTGCGCACCACGGTGCCGTTGCGGGCGAGGTAGCGCTCGAAGTTGCGGATGTCTTCGTAGCGCTGGCTCCAGATGCGCCCGGTGACGAGCGACGGCGGGATGCGCTGCGCGGACAGGATGCCCTCGTGCACCTTCACCACGAGCACTTCCTCGTAGTAGCTGCGGTTGAAGATGCCGATGCGCCCGCGCTCCGGCAGGCTCTTGGCACAGCGCCACATGTAGTCGTGGTCGAGCTCCTCGGTGGTGGGTGCCTTGAAGGAGAACACCTGGCAGCCCTGCGGGTTGATGCCGGACATCACGTGCTTGATGGCGCTGTCCTTGCCCGCGGCGTCCATCGCCTGGAAGATGAGGAGCAGCGACCAGCGGTCCTGCGCATAGAGCCGGTCCTGCATCTCGGCGAGCGCGTTGCGCCCGATGGCCAGCGCATCCTGCGCGGCCGGCCTGTCTTCCGAGTCGAGGCCGCCCGTGTCGCCCGGGTCGTGCTCCTTCAGGCGAAATTTCTTCCCGTGCGAGATGCGGTGGGGGCGCGAGAAGTCCTGGGCGATCCTCACGATCCGCCGCATCTCCTTGTTGATATCGACCATCGTTCCTCTCCCGATGTTGGCCTGCCAATATAGGCCAAACACCGCCACCGCGGGAGGCGAGTAACATCACGCCATGTCCGCTCCCGTCCATCTTCGCTACGGCCACACCGGGCTCGACGTGAAGCTGCCGCCGCATGCGCGCCCGGTGGTCATCGGCAAGCGCCCGCTCGCCAAGCTCGGCGACCCTCACGCCGCGGTGCGCGCCGCCTTGGCCGCCCCCGTGGGCTGCGCGCCCTATGCCGATCTCGTGCAGGGACGCCGCAGCGCCTGCATTCTGGTGTGCGACATCACCCGGCCCGTGCCTAACGGCCTTTTCCTGCGCCCGATGATCGAGGCGATGCTCGGCGCAGGCATCCCGGCCGCCCGCATCATCGTGCTCGTGGCCACGGGGCTGCATCGTCCCAACGAAGGCGCCGAGCTCGCCGAGGTAATCGGAGACCCGTGGGTCGAGGCCACCGTGCGCGTCGAGAATCACTTCGCGCGCGATGCCGCCGCGCACGTGGACTTAGGCGCCACGCCCACGCGCCGCACGCCGGTGAAGCTCGATCGCCGCTTCGTGGACGCCGACCTGCGGATCGCCACCGGCCTCGTCGAGCCGCACTTCATGGCGGGCTGGTCGGGCGGACGCAAGGTGATCGCGCCCGGCATCGCGCACGAGGACACGATCCGCACCTTTCACAGCGCGCGCTTCATGGAAGACCCGCTCGCGGTCCAGTGCAACCTCGCCGGCAATCCGCTGCACGAGGAGCAGCTGCAGATCGTGCGCATGCTGGGCGAGATCTACGCGCTCAATACCGTGATCGACGACGACCGCGACCTCGTGCACGTCAACTTCGGCGAAGTGACGGCGAGCCACCTCGCGGCCGTCGACTTCGTGGCGGACTCGATCCGCGTGCCGGTGGGACGGCGCTTTCGCACGGTCGTCACCTCCGCGGCCGGCCACCCGCTCGACAAGACGTACTACCAGACCGTCAAGGGCATGGTCACGCCTCTCGACATCCTCGAGCCGGGCGGTCGCCTCATCATCGCCTCGGCGTGCTCCGAAGGCTTCGGCTCGGCCGAGTTTCGCGCGGCGCAAGCGAGGCTGAACGAGCTCGGCCCGGAGGCGTTCCTGCGCACGCTGCTCGCCAAGGAGTTCGCCGACGTCGACGAATGGCAGACCGAGATGCAGCTTAAGCCGATGCGCGCCGGGCGCGTGCAGCTCTACACCACCGGGCTCGATCCGGACGAGCGCGTGCTGACCGGCGTGGAAGCGGTGGCTTCGCTCGACGCGGCGATCCACGCCGCGCTCGCCGAAGCAGGCGACCCCGACGTCGCGGTGATTCCCGAAGGGCCCTATGTCGTTCCCGTCGTCGCCTGATCGGCCCGCGACCGGCGCGCGCGCGGGGCTCGCCCTTCATCTCGACCTCGTCGGCGGCATCGCGGGCGACATGTTCGTGGCGGCGCTCGTCGATGCGCTGCCCGCATTGCGCGAGCCCGTCCTCGCCGCGGTGGCGGCGGTGCGTCCCGCCGACGGCACCATGCCGGTGTTCGAGTCGCACTCGAGCGCGGGCCTGCGCGCGTGCCGCTTCGGCATGCCCCGCGGCTTCCGCGCGGCTTCGGCGAAGACGGACTTCCCGATCGGCGCCAATGCCGAGCACGGTACCTCGAGCCGCGAGATCCGCGCACGCATCGAGGCGGCCCCACTCGGCACGGCCACGCGCGAGCATGCCCTTGCCCTCCTTGCCGCGCTCACAGAAGCGGAAGCGAGCGTTCATGGCACGCCCCTCGACTCGGTTCACTTCCACGAGCTCGCCGACTGGGACTCGGTGATGGACATCGTCGCGGCGGGATGCATCGCCGCGGAGCTCAGCGGGGCGACCTGGTCCGCGTCCGCCCTGCCCCTGGGCAGCGGACGCGTGCGCACGGCCCACGGCCTCTTGCCCGTGCCCACGCCGGCCACGAGCGCGCTGCTCGCGGGCTACGCGTGGCACGACGACGGCGTGGGCGGCGAGCGCGTCACGCCCACGGGGGCGGCGATCCTCCGCCACCTGGTACCGCCGGAGCGTTGCGGCGCGCGCCGCGTCACGGGCCGGCTCCTGGGCGTAGGCGCCGGCGCCGGGACGCGTGCCCTGCCGGGCCTGCCCAACATCACGCGTGCGCTCGTCTTCGAGCCGATAGCGGCGCCTCTTGCGCCCGACATCGAGGGCGATGCCGTGGCTGTGCTCGAGTTCGACGTCGACGACATGACCGGCGAGGAAGTGGCGCTGGCCGCCGAGCGCCTGCGCGCGCAGGCGGGAGTGCTCGACGTCTCGCTCGGGATGCGCATCGGCAAGAAGGGCCGGCCCCTGACGGAGATGCGCGTGCTCGCACAGACCGCCGCGGTGCACGGGGTGGCGCAGGCGTGCTTCGCGCAGACGTCCACGCTCGGCCTGCGCGTGCGCGACGAGCACCGGCACGTGCTTCGCCGCACCGAGGTGCCCACCGCGGTGGAGGGCCGTCCCGTGGCGGTCAAGGTTGCGCATCGCCCCGGCGGCGAGACCACCGCGAAGGCCGCCCACGACGACACCAGGCACGGTCACACGCTCGAGACGCGCCGCGCGCTGCGCGCCCGCGCCGCCCATGCGGCGCTCGACGAGGACGCCCCATGACCGGCGACGTCACGGCGGCCCTCGATGCGCTGGTGGACGCGCTTGCTCGCCACACGCGCGTGGCCATTGCGGTGAGCGGCGGCGTCGACTCGCTCACCCTCGCGCACGTTGCCGCGCGCCATGCGGGCGTGAACGCCACGATGTACCACGCCGCGAGCCCCGCGGTGCCGGCGGCGGCGCGCGCGCGCGTGGAAGCGCACGCGGCCGCGCACGGCTGGAGACTGGTCGTGCTCGATGCCGGCGAGATGAGCGATCCGAGATACCGTGCCAATCCCGTGGATCGCTGCTATTACTGCAAGACCAACCTGTACGCGCGCATCGCGGAAGCCACCGGCGACCCGATCGCGTCGGGGACCAATCGCGACGACCTCGGGGACTATCGCCCCGGCCTGCGCGCCGCTGCGGAGCGCGGCGTCCTGCATCCCTACGTGGAGGCCGGCCTCGGCAAGGACGACGTTTATGCGCTCGCGCGTGGCCTCGGTCTCGAGGACATCCAGCGCCTGCCGGCGCAGCCGTGCCTGTCGAGCCGCGTGGAGACGGGCATCGCCATCGACGCCGCCGACCTCGCCTTCATCGATGCCGTGGAACGCGAGCTCTCCGAGCGCCTCGGTCGCGAGGCCACGGTGCGCTGCCGCGTCACACACGGTGGCATCGTGGTGGAACTGGCGGCGGGAGCATTCACGCGCGACGCGCCGGCCGCCCGCCAGATCGCGGTGGCCGCCTGCGCGCGGGCGCGGCGCGCCTTCGCGGGCGTGCGTCCCTATGCCCGCGGCGCAGCCTTCCTGCGCGAGGTGCGCCTTGGCTGACGATTTCCGCCTCGACTGGGAGCGCATTGCCCGCACCGGCACCACCGAGGCCGTGCTGTGCGAGCCCAAGAGCGCCGCGCAGATCGATGCCATCGTCGCGCATGCCGTACAGGCTGGCCGCCGCCTCCTGCTCACGCGCCTGCCGGTAGCACAGCATGCGGCGCTGGAGGCGTCCACTTGTGGCGTGCTCGACTACGATCCCGTCTCGAGAACCGCCGTGCTCGGCGACCTGCCGCCGGCCGCCGGCGCGCCGCGGGTGGCCATCGTGTGCGGCGGCACCTCGGATGCGGCGATCGCCGGCGAGGTCGAGCGCACGCTGCGCTTCGAAGGCGAGGCCGCGTCGCGCTTCGTCGACGTCGGCGTCGCGGGACTGTGGCGACTCATGGAGCACCTGGACGACATCCGCGCCCATCGCATCGTGATCTGCATCGCCGGCATGGAGGGCGCGCTCTTCAGCGTACTGACCGGGCTCGTGCGCAGCGCCGTCATCGCCGTGCCGAGCTCCGTGGGCTACGGCGTGGCCGCCGGCGGCCAGGCGGCCCTCCACGCGGCGCTCGCGAGCTGCGCCTCCGGCCTCGCGGTGGTCAACATCGACAACGGCTTCGGCGCGGCGCACGTCGCGTTGCGCATGCTGCGCAGCGGGCACGAGGCCCCCGTGCCGGTCGCGCGCGCGGACACCCGCGCGGCCCCGTAATCGTCAGCGCGCGCGCCGTCCCGCTGTCACCTCGATGGCGCACGGGCGCCGGCCATGGATGCTCGCACAAGCACGTCCCCCCACGACGCGGGAGCCCTGGGGCTGGCTGATCGGTAGAATCGGCGCTATTCATGCCTCTACCGGATCAGACGCCGCCCGGCAGCCACACCCGCTACGAGCGGCTCGCCCACGACATGGCCGCTGCCATGCGCGAGGGGCTGCTGCGTCCGGGCGACCGCCTGCCGTCGGTGCGCGAAACGTGCCGCCGGCGCGGCGTGAGCCCGTCCACGGTATTCCAGGCCTACGGCCTGCTCGAAGCCCGCGGGCTCATCGAGGCCCGCCCGCGCTCCGGCTACTTCGTGCGCGGGCCGCGACGCGACACGCGGGCCCTGGCCGCCGCAGTGCCTGCGGCCGGCGCGACGGTGGTGGCCGTCACCGAGCTCGCCTTCGACCTCATCGAGTCCGCGCGCAATCCCGACGTGGTCCCGCTGGGCTCGGCGTTCCCCGCGCCGCACCTCTTTCCCTTCGCGGCCCTCGCGCGCAACGGCGCCCGCGCGATGCGCCGCCTCGCGCCGCGCGAGATCACGAGCGCGCTCACGACGGGCGACGAGCGCCTGCGCCAGCAGTTGCGCACCCGCTACGCCCTGCACGGGGTGCCGCTCGCCGCCGACGAGCTCGTGATCACCAATGGCGCGATGGAAGCCCTGAGCCTGTGCCTGCAGGCGGTCACGCGTCCTGGCGACGTGGTGGCGGTGGAGTCGCCCACCTTCTACGCAGCGCTGCAGGCGCTCGAGCGGCTCGGCCTACGCGCGGTCGAGGTGGCGACCGACCCGCGCGATGGCGTCGATCTCGAGGCGCTCGAGGCCGTGCTCGCGCGCGAGCGCATCGCCGCCTGCTGGTTCATGCCCACGCTGCAGAACCCGCTCGGCGCGCTCATGCCCGCCGCTCGCAAGATGCAGCTCGTGGCCCTGCTCGCGCGACACGGCGTGCCGCTCATCGAGGACGACGTGTACGGCGAGCTCCACGTCGACGTGCAGCGCCCACAACCCGCCAAGGCCTTCGATCGGGAAGGCTTGGTGCTGCATTGCGGCTCGTTCTCGAAGTGCCTCGCCCCCGGCTATCGCGTGGGGTGGGCGGCGCCCGGACGCTTCGCCGCCGCGGTACGGCGTCTCAAGATGATGAGCTCGCTTGCCACGTCCATTCCCGCGCAGGCGGCCATTGCGGAGTACCTCGCGCAGGGCGCCTACGACCGGCACCTGCGGCAACTGCGTGCCGCCTTGCAGTCGGCGCAGGAGCGAGCCCGGCGCCACATCGAGCGGTACTTCCCGCGCGGCACGCGCATCACGCGTCCGGCCGGTGGCTATTTCCTGTGGCTCGAGCTGCCGCCCTCGGTGGATGCCCTCGCGCTGCACCGACAGGCGATGCACGAGGGCATCAGCACCGCGCCGGGGGTGCTCTTCTCTGCCGACCGTCGCTTCGTGCATCACGTGCGGCTGAACGTGGGACACCCAGGCGATGCACGCATCGGTCCCGCGTTGCGCCGCTTGGGCGAGCTCGCGCACGGCAAGCGGTGAGGACGCCGGGCGTCAGCGCGTGCGCACGATATCCACGCTCGTGATCGTCGATGCAGCGTTGCCCCACGCCTGCCGCACGTAGGTCAGGAGCGCCGCCATCTGTGCATCGGTGAGATCCTGCGGCGGCATGCCGTAGGGCCGTGGCACCGCCGAGGTCACGGGACCGAACGCCCCGTGCCGCACCACCTGCGCGAAATTGCGCGCTTCCGGCGCAAGCACGGTGGGATTGCCCGCGAGCGGCGGATACGCGCCGGGCACGCCGCGGCCGTCGCGGCCATGGCAGTCGGCGCAGCGATCGGCGTACAGACGCTCGCCGTGCGCGAGCACGTCGGCCGGGGCGACCGGCTTCGACGGTTTTGGCGCGGGCTCCTTCGGCAGGCCCGCGAGATAGGTGGCAACCGCGCGCAGGTCCTCGTCGCTGTAGTGCTGCGTGCTCTGCCTGACCACTGTGGACATCGGCCCGCTCACGCTGCCACGCGCATTGCGACCGGTGCGCAACAGCGCTTCGATTTGCGCGACGTCGGCCGGCACGCCCTGCACAGGCTGCAGCGGCGGCGCATGCCAGCCGTGCGAGGGCATGTCGCCGCCCGCCAGCGTCGCGGCCGGCGCGCCGAAGCGATCGCGCGGCGCGTGGCACGCGGTGCAATGCCCCAGCCCTTTCACCAGATACTCGCCACGCGCCGCCGGGGCGGCCGGCACCACGACCGGCGCCGGCGGCGCGGGCTTGAAGAAGAGCCACTGCCACGCCGCGAGCGCGGCCTGCGTGCCGTAGGGAAAGCGCAGATCATGCGCCCGCTGCGGCTGCACCACCGGCGGCCGGCTGCGCAGAAAGGCAAAGAGCGCATCGCTGTCCTCGCGCGTGACATGCGTGTACGACGTGTAGGGAAAGGCAGGCGCGAGACGGCGGCCGTCGCGGGAGCGGCCCTCGTGCAACGCGCGATAGAAGTCGTCGGCGCTCCAAAGCCCGAGGCCGGTGACAGGGTCCGGCGTGAGATTGCCCGCGTACACGGTACCGAAGGGCGTCGCGATGCCCACGCCTCCGGCGAGCTCCGCGCCGCCGGGCGCAGTGTGGCAACCCGCACAGTTGCCCACGCGTGCGAGATAGGCGCCGCGCGCGACGGCCTCGTCACCGCGCGGAGGCGCGGCGGTGCGCGGTGCAGCGCCGCCGGCCGCGATGATCCCGCATTCCAGCGGCCATGGACCGGGTGCGCGGGCGGCCGGCGTGCCGGCATCGGGCACGGGCTGCGCGGCCAGCCATTCGCTCACGGCCGCGACGTCGTCGGTCGACAGGCGTTGCGCGATCGTGGCCATGCACTCAGGCGCGACCCCACCACGCACGTGCTGCCGCCACGCACCCAGCTGCCCCACGAGATAGTCCCGCGGCAGTCCCACGAGGCCAGGGACGAAGGGGGCGACGCCGGTGAGCGCCTCGCCGTGGCAGTCCGCGCACGCCGGGATGCCGCGCGCGGCATCGCCCTGGCGAACGAGCGCTTCTGCGCGACGGGCGACCGCGCCGTTCGGCGCGCGCCCGGCCGGCGGCGGGTAGGGCACGATCTGCGCGGCGAAGTACGTAGCGAGCTCGCGCAACATCGCGTCGTCGAGCGGCTCGAGCAGTCGCATCATCGGCGCGTGCGGACGGCGGCCGTCACGAAAGGCGACGAGCTGCGCGAAGAGGTATCCCGCGGGCTTGCCGGCGAGCCGCGGCACGTAGCCATCGGGGCGCGACTGACCCTGCGGGCCGTGACAGCCGGTGCAAGCCTTGGCACGCTGTGCCATCGTATCCGGCACCGCGGCCGCGGTGGACCCGCAAAGGCTCGCCAAGAGCAGGCCCACGAGCACGAAACGGCGCATCAGGCGCCGCCTCCGGCCACCCAGCGGGTGAGGCACACGAGCGTCAGCACGACCGCCGCGGCCTGCGCGCCGCGCCGGATGCCGAGGAAGCTTGCGAGCACGGAACGAAGACAGCGGACGAAAAGCATCGCGGGGCGCAGAGGATACCGAAGGCCCCGAGTGTGCCCGCGCGCCGGCGTTCGCGGAATGCTCAGAAGGACAACGAATCGACCGGATCAGACCGGATCAGACCGGCCGGACGTGGGGCCCCGACCGCCGCGCAGAATCAAAACAGCGACGGCCCTTACAAGACGGGCACGACGAGGCAGAAGACCTCGAGCTCCTCGAGGAGGCGTTCCTTAAGCTTCGCGGACATGGGAAGGTGCTTTAAGAGCCTCACGGCGTGGTAACGACCGTGTAGAACACGCCGTTCGCGCCGTAGGCCGGCTTGAACCACGTGTTGCCGCACAGGTAGTACTGCTGGCCCTGGACATTGGGCGTGGCGCAACCCGCCGGGATCGTCGCGTAGTTCACGCCCAGGATCCAGGCCCCCGAAGCCGGGGCAGCGGCCGTCGCGACGGCGGCGCCCGTGGCCACGCCCGCACTGTAGGCGGCGGTGGTGGCGGCGGCCGTGGTGGCGCTACCGGCGGCAACCCCAGCGTTGTACGCACTCGAGGTCGCAGCGGCCGAGGTGGCGGACGCCACTGCGGCACCGGCCGCCACGCCCACGACGGCGCCGGCCGCAGCGGCACAACCGTAGCACCCGGAGGCGTAGTAGGGCACGGCCACGGGAGGGTGATACGCCGGATACGTCGGATAGGCGGGATACCCTGGGGGGTGGTACGCCGTCGCGCCGCCCGGGTAGGTGTGGTACGCCCCGTCGCCGTACTTGCCGTAGGTCTGCCCGCCGTACATGTTGGTGTGCTCGGTGCCGCCGCCGTACGCATGCGCGGTGTTGCCCCCGTACACGTTGGTGTGCTCCGTCCCCTGGCCCGCCACGTGGTCCGTGCTGCCGCCCCAGCGATTCTCGTGGCTGGTCTGTCCGAAGCTGTGCTCGGTACCGCCGCCGAAACGGTTGGCGCTCGCCCAACCGTGCACTTGCGAAGCGAAGCCGCCGCCAAACACCAGCGCCAACGCGAACGTCACGATCCTGTTCATCGC
>CALFEY010000060.1 GCA_937958295.1 uncultured Pseudomonadota bacterium | reverse complement strand
CGGATCTGGCGTTGCAGCACGTTGTCGAGCCAGGCCGGCAGGTCCGGCCGCCGCATGCGCAACGGCACGTAGCGCAGGCGCTTCACCCCTGCCGGCGACTGCAGGCGTGAGGCCTCGAGCCCGTACGGCAACGCGCCGGTGAGCATCTCGTAGAGGACCACCGCGAGCGCGAACACCTCCGAGCGCGGCGTGCCCTCCCCGCCCACGAAGTATTCCGGCGCCGTGTACTGAAGGGTGCCGGCAATCGCATCGCCGCTGCGCGCGCCGGAGGTCTCGGCCAGGCCCGCCACGTAGGCCGAGGCAAAGTCGAGAAGACGCGCCGTGCCGTCGCGATCGATGATCACGTTCTGCGGACGCAAGTCCTGGTGCAGCATCTCGCGGCCGTGAAAGGCTTCGAGCCCCGCGGCCACCTGCACCACGATGCGCCGGGCCGCGTCGAGTGACGGCTTAGGATGATCGATCATCCATTGTGCGAGCGTCTGCCCCTCGATGTAGTCCATCGCCACGAAGAGGTGGCTGCGGGCGCGCGTGTCGGCGGCCGCGCGCGCCACGTTCGGATGGCGCAGCCGACGCGCCACCCACTCCTCGAGCACGAAGCGGTCGAGGTAGTCCGGCATGGCGGTCATGTCCACCGACGGCGTCTTGAGCACCACGCGGACACCGCTCGCGTCGTCGACCGCGAGATGGACGTGGCTGCGCGCGCTCGTGTGGAGCGTGCGCACGATCGTATGGCCTTCGAAGCGCATGCCGGGCGCGAGCGGCGGCGGCAAGGCGAGCCCGTCGCGCTCGAGCGGGAGCCTCCCCGGATCGACGTCGGGCAGGGCGTCCACGCGCACCAGCAGCGCGGTGGCGTCGTCGGCGCTGCCGCGGCGTCGCGCCTGCTCGACGAGGCGTCGCGCGGCGCCGTCGAGGTCGTCGACCGCCCCGTCGAGCGCTGCGCGAACGCTTTCGCCGTCGAGGCCGTGCCAGGCGCCGTCGGTGGCGAGGAGATACACGGCACCGGGCTCGGCGGGGATGCAGCGATAGTCGATCTTCACCGCCGCGCTCACGCCGAGCGCCCGTCCCAAAAACCCTTCGCCGCCGACCGCGACGCGATGGTCGTCCGTGAGCTGCTCGATGCCGCACGCATGCACGCGGTAGATGCGCGCGTCGCCCACGTGAAAGAGGTGCACGTCGCGCCCCTTCGCCACCAGCGCACTGAACGTGCACACGTAGCCTGCGTCCTTGTCGAACCGCGCGTCGCCGCGCTGGTTCTGGGCATGCAGCCATGCGTTGACAGCCGCCAGCACGCGCTCGGCCGACCGGCGGACCGACCAGGTGTCCGAAGTGGCGTAGTAGTCGTCGAGGAACGTGCGCACCGCGGCGGCGCTCGCCACCTGGCTCACGCGGCTCGAGCCGATGCCGTCGGCAATGGCCACCGCCACGCCCTTGCTCGACAGCGCGAAGCCTTGCGGCAGGATCGCGCCGTCGAAGTCCTGGTTGACGTCGTCACCCCCGGCCTGCGTACAGCGGCCGAGGGTAACGCGAAGCCCCTCCACGGGTCAGGCGATGGCGCGCTGCGTGGCCACGACCGATGCGGCGGCCGCCCGGCGCTGCGGCGCCGTCTTGTAGTGCGTTGCGTACAGCGTCGCGCCCACGAACGTGAGTCCGCCCACGAGGTTGCCCACCACAGTGGGGATCTCGTTCCACACGAAGTAGTCGTACAGCGTGAAATTGCCGCCGAGCAGGAGGCCGCTGGGGAAGAGGAACATGTTCACCACCGAATGCTCGAAGCCCATGTAGAAGAACACGAGGATCGGCATCCACATCCCGATCACCTTGCCCGAGACCGTGGTGGACATCATCGCCGCCACCACGCCGGTCGACACCATCCAATTGCACATCACGCCGCGAATGAAGAGCGTCAGCATGCCCGCCGCGCCGTGCGCCGCGTAGCCCACCGTGCGACCTTCGCCGATGTGACCGATCTTCTGGCCGAAGGCGTCGGGCGCGACAGTGAAGGCGTACGTCGAGATGATGGCCATGAAGACGGCCACGGTCAGTGCGCCGGCGAAGTTGCCCACGAACACGAGACTCCAGTTGCGGCCCACGCTCGCCCAGGTGGCGCCCGGACGGCGATCGAAGACCGCGAGCGGGGCCAGCGTAAACACGCCCGTCAGGAGGTCGAAGCCCATCAGGTAGAGCAGCACGAAGCCCACGGGGAACAACAGCGCGCCCACGAGGGCATTGCCGGTGTTGGTGGTGATCGTGATCGCGAATGCCGCCGCGAGTGCCAGGATGGCCCCTGCCATATAGGCACGGATGAGGGTGTCACGCGTCGACATGACGAGCTTGGATTCGCCGGCATCGACCATCTTGCTGACGAATTCGGCGGGAGCGAGGTAAGCCATGATGATTCCTTTGTGCTGGAAGGGAGCGAAGGAGCCGAGCCGCCGTTAGCCCGATGCAGGATGGTGCAGTTGCGGTATGCGGGTGATGCTATCGACCGCGCCCTTCGGGCGCGTCTGCATTCACGGTGGGCCTCCTTCGGGCGTGCCGCCTTCGGGCCGGGCGAGCTGCGCGAATGCGTCGTCGGGCAGGGCCAGCGTCGCCTCGGCGACCTCGACCATGCGGCGGTTCTGGTCCATCGATGTCTTTTGCAGCATGCGAAAGGCCGCCACCTCACCCACGCCGAGCCTCGTCATCAAGCGACCCTTGGCTCGCTCGATCACCTTGCGCTCGTGCAGGGCGCGACGCGCCTCCATGAGCTCGCCTTCCATCGTGGCAAGGCGCGACGACTGCGCGTGCACGAGCTCGAAGAGCGAGGGCGAGGCGCTGGCCGAAGCCACGGCCTCCGGCACCGCGGCCGGCTGGCGCGCGAGATCGAAGAACCGCTCCACCGCGTGCGTGTGCGCCGGGGGATGGTCGCGCAGGTACCGAAGCATCCCTTCGGAGTCCTCGAGCTCGCGCTCGGCCACCTCGATGCGCTCCGCGCACGCCTCGCGCAAGCGGGCCACCAGCGCGACCTCGAGCGCCCACAGGCCGTCGATGCGCTCGGTGGACACCTCGAACCAGGGGTCGCTGTGGGCGGCATCGAGCACCGCGGCCGGGCGCGCGGTGGCGAGCATGCGGCGCAGGCGCTCGAGCCGCGCGGCATTCGGGGCGAGCTGCAGCACATCCCATTGCCCGGCGAGCCCGACATCCACGAACTGCGTGAACACCGCGAGGTTGCGCTCCTGCGCCTCGATGAGGTGGATCAGGCGCTGCTGGTGCGCATCGGTGCACTGGCCCGAGGCGAAGAGCAGCCCGCCCAGCGCACGCTCCTGGCCGGCTTCCTCCTTGCCCTGCACGAGGTGCAGGAAGGCCACGAGCAGGCCGGACACACCGGCGACGTTCACCGCATCGGCCATGTGCACGATGAGCTCGATCTGCCCCGCGATGAATGCGCTGAACGCCGCCACCGCGTCGTGCGCGGTGAGCGTGCGTTGCTCGATGCGCGTACGCAGCTCGCCCATCGCATCCATGCCGAGCAGGACCCAGGCCATCAGCGCGAGCATCCGCGCGCTCGCGCCCTGTTCCGGCGCACGCTGCGCCTCGAATCGTGCGCGCACGCGCGCCTCCGCCGCCAGCGCATCGGCGGCCATGTGCCGCCGCACCTCGGTGAAGCGACGTCCGCCCGACGCGAGATAGACCGACGAGGCGCCCCGCTCGCGCTGCAACGCGTGGATCAGCGCACCGAGGGCTTCGGCGAGCTCGGCCCGCGTGGCCAGGCGACGCAACGCCTCGATCTCGCGCTCGCGCGCATCGAGCGCAAGGCGGGCGGCGAGCGATGGCGGGGCACGCTCAGGCACGGTGGGGCTCCCGGAAGAAGGCGATGGCGCCGCAGGAACATCGGAGGACGTCCCTTCGGCGACGAGCTGCAACTTGTAAGCACGGCGCATGCCGACCTCCGTCTAGAGTTTCACCATGACGCGACCGGCCTCGACGCGCGCCTCGAAGCGCGGCGCGCAGCCATGATCGGGGGCCCCCGCCTCGCCATCGGCGAGCCCGATCGTCCAGCCGTGCAGCGGACACGCCACCTTGTCGCCGAAGACGATGCCCTGCGACAGCGGCCCGCCCTTGTGCGGACAGCGATCGAGGAGCGCAAAGACGCGGTCGTCGGCAGTGCGAAACACCGCCACGTCGCCGTGCCGCGGACTGCGCACCACGCGCGAGCCACGTCGGGCGATCACGTCGAGCGGCCCGATGTCGACCCATGCCTCACGCACGGCCGAGGCGTCGTGCACGTGGATCACGACGGCGCTCATGGCACGATCGGCGCGAATTCGCGCGCCCCTTCGCCCTGCTGGCGTTCCGCCCACGGCTCCTGCTGGCGCGACACCGCGTCGAGGAGCCGCGCATGCAGCGCGCGCCGCCCCGGCGCATCGTCGACCACGCGCAACTTCACGTAGTCGAGCCCCACGCGCTTGACCCAGTGCACCGTGCGATCGAGGTAGCGCGCCTCCTCGCGATACAGCTGCAGGAACGCGCCCGCGTACTCCAGCACCTCGTCGCGCGTCTTCACCTTGCACAGGAGCTGCGCCACCTCGGTGCGGATGCCGCCATTGCCCGCCACGTGGATCTCCCATCCCGATTCCACGCCGATGATCCCCACGTCCTTGATGCCGGATTCCGCGCAGTTGCGCGGGCAGCCGGACACGGCGAGCTTCACCTTGTGCGGCGTCCACATGCGATCGAATGCGTGCTCGAGGTCGATGCCGAGGTTGGTGGAATCCTGCACGCCGAAGCGGCACCATTCCGAGCCCACGCACGTCTTCACCGTGCGCAACGCCTTTGCGTAGGCATAACCCGACGGCATGTCGAGGTCGGCCCACACCCGCGGCAGGTCTTCCTTCTTCACGCCGAGGAGGTCGATGCGCTGCCCGCCCGTCACCTTCACCGCCGGGATCTTGTACTTGTCGGCGACGTCGGCAATGCGCCGCAACTGGTCCGGCGTGGTGGTGCCTCCGTACATGCGCGGGATCACCGAGTACGTGCCGTCCTTCTGGATGTTGGCGTGCACGCGCTCGTTGACGATGCGCGATTGCGGGTCGTCCATCACCTCGTGCGGCCACGTCGACAGCAGGTAGTAGTTGAGTGCCGGGCGGCAGGTGGGGCAGCCGTCGGGCGTCTTCCAGTCGAGGAACTCCATCGTCTCAGGAATCGACAGCAGCTTCTGCTCGCGGATCGTCGCGCGCACCTCCTCGTGCGTATGCTCCGTGCACGCGCACACCGGCTTGCGCGCGGCATTCGCCGGCTTGTACGCGCCGCCCACGGCCGCGGCCAGCAGTGCCTCCACCTGTCCCATGCACGAGCCGCAGGAGCTCGATGCCTTGGTGTACTTGCGCACGTCGTCGAGCGTGGCGAGCTTGCGCTCGGCGATCGTCTTCACGATCATGCCCTTGCACACGCCGTTGCAGCCGCAAATCTCGGTGGTATCGGGCAGCGCCGTGACGTCCGATCCCGCGCCCGCCGCCTCCGGCATGCAGCCTGCGCGACCGAGGAGCAAGCGATGCCGCCACTGCGCCACGCTTTGCTGCTCGCGCAGCATCTGGAAGTACCAGCCGCCGTCCGCCGTGTCGCCCACCAGCACGCCGCCCACGATGCGGTCGTCCTTGAGCACCAGCTTCTTGTACACGCTGCCCTTGGCGTCGTGCAGCACGATGGTCTCGGTGCCCGCGGCCCCCAGGTGGTCGCCTGCCGAGAACACGTCCACGCCCGTCACCTTGAGCTTGGTCGACGTCACCGATCCTGCGTAGCGTCCGTAGCCCAGCGCGGCCAAGTGATTGGCGCACACGCGCGCCTGCTCGTAGAGCGGCGCCACGAGACCGTAGGCGATGCCCCGATGCGACACGCACTCGCCCACCGCGTAGATGCGCGGGTCGTAGGTCTGCATCGTGTCACTCACCAGGATCCCGCGATGGCACGCGAGCCCCGACGCTTCGGCGAGCGCGGTGTGGGGACGGATGCCCACCGCCATCACCACGAGGTCGGCGGGAATCGTCTCGCCGTCGGCAAAGCGCACCGCCGCCACGCGCCCGGACTCGCCGGCCACGAGCGCGCTCGTCTGGCACCGGGTGCGAAAGGCGATGCCGCGCGACTCGAGCGTCTGCTGCAGGAGGCCCGCTGCCACGTCGTCGAGCTGACGCTCCATCAGCCAGTCGGCAAGATGCACGACGGTGACGTCCATGCCGCGCTGCTTGAGCCCGTTGGCGGCTTCCAGCCCGAGCAAGCCGCCGCCGATCACCACGGCATGGCGATACCGGCGCGCCGCCTCGATCATCGCGTCGGTGTCCTCGATGGCGCGATAGGCGAGCACGCCGGGGAGGTTGTGGCCCGGAATGGGCGGCACGAACGGCGTGGAGCCCGTGGCCACCAGCACGCGGTCGTAGGCGTGCGCGGATCCATCATCGGCGATCACCACGCGCCGCGCGCGGTCGATCTTCACCACCGTGCGATTCAGGTGCAGCTTGATCCCGTGCGTCGCGTACCAGTCGAGACCGTTGATCACGATCTCGTCGAACGACTTTTCTCCGGCGAGCACCGGCGAGAGCAGGATCCGGTTGTAATTGGGATGCGGCTCGGCGCCGAACACCGTGATGTCGTAACGCTCCGGCGCGAGTTGCAGGAGCTCTTCGACCGTGCGCATGCCGGCCATGCCGTTGCCCACGACCACGAGACGAAGGCGCGCTTGCTGGACGTGCTCTGCGGTGCGCGTGTCCATGGTCATGCCACCCGCAGGAGCGCGTCGACCGCGGGCACGCTCGCGCAACGCACCACGTCGCCCACCACGATGAGCGCGGGACTGCCGATGCCCTCGGCGCGCGCCGACGCCACGGTGGCGCCGAGCGTGGTGACCACCGAGCGCATCGACGGCAACGTGCCGTCCTGGATCAGCGCGACCGGCGTGGCGGGCGACATGCCCGCATCGACGAGGCCGCGCACGATCGCTGCCAAGTGCGCGACGCCCATGTAGATCACGAGCGTGGTACCGCCGCGCGCGAGTGCCGCCCAGTCGTGGTCGCGCCCGTCGCGACGATGACCCGTGATGAACGTCACGCCCGACGCGTGCGCGCGATGCGTGACCGGAATGCCGAGCGAGGCGGGCACCGCGGTCCCCGCCGTGATGCCGGGGACCACGTCGACCGCGATCCCCGCACGCAGCAGCGCGTCGCGCTCCTCGCCGCCGCGACCGAACACGAACGGATCTCCGCCCTTCACGCGCACCACGCACAGCCCCTTGCGGGCCAGCGCGATCATCTGCGCCTCGATGAAGCGTTGCGGCGTGGACGCGCAACCGCCGCGCTTGCCCACCGCCACCACGCGCGCGCCAGGCTTCACATGGTCCAGCACGGCGCGGTCGACGAGATCGTCGACGAGCGCCACGTCGGCCAGCGCGAGCACGCGCACGGCCTTCAGCGTGAGGAGCTCGACGTCGCCCGGACCAGCGCCGACGAGATAGACCTTGCCTTGTGATGTGGATGACACGACAGCGCTCCCGATTCGTGGCGTGCCTCGTCCCCGACTGGGGCGTTGATGCGAGGTTGGTGCCAACGATGCGGACGAGGACGTCCGCGGATTGCGATCGCGGTCCTCGACGGACCGCAGGGAGCACACGCCGTTGTGTGCGAGGGTGCTGCAACGCCGCCCGGGCTACGGTGCGCGGGCTGGCGTTGGGTGCATCTATGCAACGTGTGTGCCAACGGCCGCGGCGGTGCGTTATGCCACCGGAAAACTCATTCGAACCAGATAGTTAGGGAGCCTTGGCGAGCCCTAATGTTGGGTGTTGATCAACGAGCGTTACGCACTAGCTTGAGTCACGGGCTAGGACGTCGCACCGAGTTGGCACTCGTGTTGCGACGTCCGGGACTGCGCGGGATGGATGTATTACGAGATCGAGGGACGGGAGGAGCCGTGACGCGCGGCGTCCAGGTCTCGCCTCGGTGCGTCGAACGGCAGCCTCAACCATTGCGCGAGACCATCGCCCATCACCGATGCGCGATGGCTGTCGGTCAGGAACGCGAGGTGATCCGTGAAAGCTGCCACGCTCTGCCGCCAGGAGCACGGCAGCTTCGTGATGTCGGATCCCCAGAAGAACCGACTTGCGCCGTAGGCCCGGAACGCACGCTCCAGGAAGGGATGGATGTCGGCATATGGAAAGGGCGCCTCGGAAAACGATGGCGTCGCACTAGCTTTCACCGCGACGTTGTCGTGACGCGCGAGGTCGACGAGCAGCGAGAGATGCGCGAACGCAGCGGCGCCCGTCGTGTTGATCGGCACGGCCAGGTGATCGAGCAAAAGTCTCAACCTGGGAAAGCGACGCGCAATGTCCCCCACGTGGGCCAGGTGTCGCGAGATCGCGAGTGCCACCGGCATGCCCGCGGCGGAGGCCGCACTCCACAGCCAGTCAAGCTCGCCTTCGCGCAGCATGACCCCGTGGCGATCCTCGTTGAGGATATAGCGCAGCCCGCACACCTCGTGCTGCTTTCGCACGCTCTCGAGCTGGACGATGCCCGATTGGGGTTCGAGAGACACACTCACCATCGCCCGAAATCGCTCGGGATGTGCCCTGGCAGCACGCAGGCACGTCGCATCGCTTGCGGGATCCCAAGGCGGCGGGATCAGAATGGCCGCATCGATGCCGGCCGCGTCCATGCCTCGGAGGGCCTCGTCAGCGAGGAGCGGTTGCTGACGATGCGCCGCGCGCGGAGATCCCGCCTCCCACAGGTGCACGTGGGCATCAACGATCGGCATTGGACAACCTCCCGAGCGTCACGTCTTCGATCGCGCACGAACGGCAGCCGCGATCTTCTCTGCCACCATCACAGTAGGCAGGAACGTGTTCGCGCGAGGCAGTGTGGGCATCACCGATGCATCGGCCACTCGAAGCCCCTGCACGCCGTGGACCCGCCCTTCCGGATCCACGACCGCCATACGGTCGTGGATGCTCCCCATCCGGCACGTGCCCACGTGATGAGCCAGCCCGGCAATGTTCGCCAGCACGTAGACGCGCAGCAACTCGGGGTTTCTGGCCAGCGCCGCGAGATCGACCCGCGATGCCACCAGCTTGCTCAGCACCATCTCCGCCGCGAAGGGTGCCGCATCGAGCACCGCCGATAGCGCGCGCGCACGCCACGCGTTTCCGCGTGTCATGCGATTCAACTGACGCACGCGATCCGAGCGGACGATCGGGAAACTCTGGCGCAAGACGCGCGTGAACTCAGGTGATGCCAGCATCGCGCAGGCGTGAACCACCCCTGTCGCCAT
>CALFEY010000059.1 GCA_937958295.1 uncultured Pseudomonadota bacterium | reverse complement strand
GCCCCATGAGGCAGCGCAGAAGCGTGGTCTTGCCCACGCCGTTGCGGCCGAGAAGCGTGGTGCACTTACCCGCCGGCACCTCGAATGACACGTCGCGCAGGATGTGGCTGCCGCCGTAGTATTGGTTGACCTTCTGGACGGAGAGCATCGTTTAGCGGCCCAGGAACACTTCGATCACCTGCTCGTTCTCCTGCACTTGCTGCATGGAGCCCTCGGCCAGGACGTGGCCCTCGTGCAGCACCGTCACGCGGTCGGCAATGCGCGCGACGAAGTCCATGTCGTGCTCCACCACCACGAGCGTGTACTCGCCCGCGAGCGACTCGAAGAGCTCGGCGCTGCGCATCGTCTCGTCGTCGGTCATGCCGGCCACCGGCTCGTCCAGGAGCAGGAGCTGCGGCTCCTGCATGAGCAGCATGCCGATCTCGAGCCATTGCTTCTGCCCGTGCGAGAGCAGGCCCGCGGGACGCCCCGCCTCCGCAGTGAGCTTGATGGTGTCGAGGATCGTGAGGATCCGATCCCGCGCCGCGGAATCGAGCCGTGCGGTCAGCGTGGGCCACACGCGCTTGTCCGCCTTGCGCGCGAGCTCGAGGTTCTCGAACACCGTGTGGTCGGTGAACACCGTGGGCTTCTGGAACTTGCGCCCGATGCCGCGATCGGCGATCTCGGGCTCCGACAGCCGGGTGAGGTCGATCGATTGCCCGAAGAAGGCCGAGCCCGTGTCGGGACGCGTCTTGCCGGTGATCACGTCCATCATCGTGGTCTTGCCGGCGCCGTTCGGGCCGATCACGCAGCGCAGCTCCCCGGCGTCCACCACGAGATTGAGGTCGTTCAGCGCCTTGAAGCCATCGAAGCTCACCGAGATGGAGTCGAGGTAGAGGATGCCCTTGTGCGAGATGTCCACGCCCTTCATCGCGACGCGGCCGTCGCTGATGTGGCCGCTCGCGCCGGAGGCGCCGGCATTGGGGATCGGGGTGGCGTTGGCGCTCATGACCGCTTCTTGATCCACAGCCCGGCGATGCCGCGCGGCAGATAGAGCGTGACGAGGATGAAGAGCAGGCCGAGCGCGAACAGCCAGTACTCCGGCAGCGCCTGCGTGAACCAGCTCTTGCCGAGGTTGACCGCCGCGGCGCCGATTACGGGGCCGATGAGCGTCCCGCGTCCGCCCACGGCCGTCCAGATGGCGATCTCGATGGAGTTGGCCGGGGACATCTCGCTCGGATTGATGATGCCCACCTGCGGCACGTACAGCGCCCCCGCCACGCCGCAGATCACCGCGGAGAGCGTCCAGATGAAGAGCTTGAAGTACACCGGGTTGTAGCCGGAGAACATCACGCGGGTCTCCGCGTCACGGATCGCGGTAAGCACGCGGCCGAGCTTGGACTGCACGATCGCGCGGCCGAGGCACAGGAACCCCAGCAGCGCCGCGCCCGTGACCATGAACATCGCCACGCGCGTTTCCGGCGCGGCGATGGGAAAGCCCAGGATACGTTTGAAGTCGGTGAAGCCGTTGTTGCCGCCGAAGCCCGTGTCGTTGCGGAAGAAGAGCAGCATGAAGGCGTAGGTCAGCGCCTGCGTGATGATCGAGAAGTACACGCCCTTGATCCGCGAGCGGAAGGCGAAGAACCCGAACACGAAGGCGAGCACGCCGGGCACCAGCACCACGAGGAGCGCGCAATACCAGAAGTTGTCCGTGAAGCTCCAGTACCAGGGGTAGGTCTTCCAGTCGAGGAACACCATGAAGTCGGGCAGGTCGCTCTTGTACACGCCATCGCGGCCGATGGAGCGCATGAGGTACATGCCCATGGCGTAGCCGCCGAGCGCGAAGAAGAGCCCGTGGCCGAGCGAGAGGATGCCCGTGTAGCCCCAGATCAGGTCCATGGCCAGCGCGACGATCGCGTAGCACATGATCTTGCCGATCAACGTGACGGTGTAGTCCGACACGTGAAAGACGCTGTCCTTGGGCACCAGGAGGTTGCAGACCGGCACCACGACCAGCAAGACAAGCGCCGCCGCGCCCAGGAACGCCCACGCCTTGCCCGACCACAGCCGCGGCAGTGCGCCCGTGCCGTGGGGCAGCGCGCCGGGAACGAACGTGGGGGTGAGGGACTTCTGGACGCTCATGCTTCCACCTGCCGGCCCTTGAGCGCAAACAGCCCCTGCGGACGCTTTTGGATGAAGATGATGATGAAGACCAGTACCGCGATCTTGGCGAGCACGGCGCCTTGCCATGCTTCGAGGAATTTATTGGCGATGCCCAGGCCGAGCGCGGCGTACACCGTGCCGGCGAGCTGGCCCACGCCACCCAGCACCACGACCATGAACGAATCCACGATGTAGCTCTGGCCGAGGTCGGGGCCTACGTTGCCGATCTGCGATAGTGCGCAGCCGGCGAGCCCCGCGATGCCGGACCCCAAGCCGAATGCCAGCATGTCGATCTTGGGCGTGCGCACGCCCAGCGCGCTCGCCATCTGCCGATTCTGCGTGACCGCGCGCACGAAAAGGCCGAGACGCGTGCGCGTGAGGAGTCCCCACACGAGGAGGAGCACCCCGCCGGCGAAGGCCACGATGATGAT
This sequence comes from uncultured Pseudomonadota bacterium, assembly GCA_937958295.1. Lineage (GTDB taxonomy): Bacteria > Pseudomonadota > Gammaproteobacteria > Burkholderiales > Casimicrobiaceae > VBCG01. The sequence continues at coordinate 6,718 of CALFEY010000059.1, read as the reverse complement.
GCGGCTCCACGGCAAGACCACGTTGGTCATGATCTCGACGCCGCCCGACATCCACACCGGGTTCTCCACTTGCACGTTCTGCGCGCCGAAGATCGTGCGCATCGCCTGGATCAGGATGAGCGACAGTCCCCAGGTGGCCAGCAGCGTTTCCAGCGGCCGACCGTACAGGTGCCGGATCACCGTGCGCTCGAGCACCACGCCCACGAGTCCGCTCACGAGAAAGGCCATCGGAATGGCGAACAACAAGTACCAGTCGAAGGCGCCCGGCAGGTACTGGCGGAAGAGGTTCTGCACGACGTAGGTGGCGTAGGCGCCCACCATGATGAGCTCGCCGTGCGCCATGTTGATCACGCCCATGAGTCCGTACGTGATGGCGAGACCCAGGGCGGCGAGCAAGAGAATGGTGCCGAGCGAGATGCCGCTGAACACGCGCGCCGCGATATCGCCCTTCAGAAGGCGCCCTTCGACGGCGGACAACGAGCGTTCCGCTTCCACGCGGATCTCGTCGTCGGTCTCGACGAACTTGCCGTCTTTCTTGGCGAGCACGCCGAGAAGCAGCGTCTTGGTGGCGCCTGTGTCGCTTTGCGCGAGCGCGCGCACGGCGGCAAGGCGGGTCGCGCGATCGGTGCTGCCGAGCTGCACGGAGGCATGCGTTAGGGTGAGCAGGCCCTTGATCTCCGGATCGGACTCTTTGGCGAGGGCCGCGGCGATCGCCGGCAGCGCATCCTCGTCCGCGTTGTTCTGCAGTTCCCTGGCCGCGGCGAGGCGCACTGCGCGATCGGGCGAGGAGAGCTTGAAGGATGCGATGGCCGTGGCGAGCTCCCGCCGCATGCGGTTGTTGACCACGACGTCCTCACGCGTTTCCGGCAGCGGATCGACGGCCTGGCCGGTGGCCGCATCGACGGCCTTGTCGTCCCGCACAATGAGCACCTGGCGGTCGCCGGCGGTTTGCACCTCGCCCTCGATCATGGCCTGTAACAGGGACACCACGGCCGGATCGGCGCTCGTCACGAGCGCGCCGATGGCCTTGCTGCGTACCTCGCTGTCGCCGAAGGCCAAGTCGCGGACCACGTCCGCGGGCAGCGCCAGGACCGCGCCGCACCAGCACGCAGCTAAAGCGGCAGCGACGCCGGCGACGAGCCTTGCCCACCGCCTGTTCGTTCGGATCACGGGATGATGGCTTTCCAAAGATGGGGACCGCTCGAAAAATCGCCGGCGCGACCGGGGCGAGCGCGGCTACGTGCCGCGCTTCGCCGCCGGACCGCGCCGGCGGGCTGTCCATCCTTGCAAACGTTACTTCTTTTCCGGAGCGTCCTTCTTGCCCTCATTGCCGGCGATGAACGGGCTCCACGGCTTGGCTTGCACGAGACCCTTCGGGTCCTTCCACACGACCTTGAACTGGCCGTTGGACTGGATCTCGCCGATGTACACGGGCTTCCACAGGTGATGGTTGGTGTTGTCCATCTTCATTGTGAAGCCGTTGGGGCTCGGGAAAGTCTGGCCGGCCATCGCAGCGACGACCTTGTCCGTATCCGTGGACTTGGCCTTCTCGACGGCTTGCTTCCACATCCACATCCCGACGTAGGTGGCTTCCATCGGGTCGTTCGTGATCGGCTTGTCCGCGCCCGGAAGCTTGTTCTTCTTGGCGTAGTCGGCCCACTTCTTCTTCCACGCGTCGTTCACCGGATTCTTGATCGACATGAAGTAGTTCCACGCCGCGAGGTGGCCCACGAGCGGCTTGGTATCCACGCCGCGCAGCTCCTCTTCACCTACCGAGAACGCCACGACCGGAACGTCGGTGGCCTTCAGGCCCTGATTGCCGAGTTCCTTGTAGAAAGGAACGTTCGAGTCCCCGTTGATCGTGGAGACCACGGCCGTCTTGCCGCCTGCCGCAAACTTCTTGATGTCGGCGACGATCGTCTGGTAGTCGGAATGCCCGAACGGCGTGTACTTCTCGTCGATATCCTTTTCATCGACACCTTTCGACTTGAGGAATGCGCGGAGGATCTTGTTCGTGGTGCGCGGATAGACATAGTCGGTACCGAGGAGGACCCAGCGCTTGGCGCCGCCGCCTTCCTTGCTCATGAGGTACTCGACCGCGGGGATGGCTTGCTGGTTGGGCGCGGCGCCCGTGTAGAACACGTTCTTGCTCAACTCCTCGCCTTCGTACTGCACGGGGTAGAACAGGAGGCCGTTCAGCTCCTCGATGACGGGCAGCACCGACTTGCGCGACACTGACGTCCAGCAGCCGAAGATCACGTCGACCTTGTCCTGCGTCTTGAGCTGGCGCGCCTTCTCGGCGAAGAGCGGCCAGTTCGAGGCCGGGTCGACCACCACTGCCTCGAGCTTCTTGCCCATCACGCCGCCTTTGGCGTTGATCTCCTCGATCGTCATCAGCGCCATGTCCTTCAGGGCGGTCTCGCTGATCGCCATGGTGCCCGACAGCGAATGCAGGATGCCGACCTTGATGGTGTTCTGCGCCTGCGCGGGCAGGCCGATGCCAAGCGCCGCTGCGGCCAGGGAGGCCGCCAGCGTGGTGCGGATGAAATTTCTGCGTTGCATGAAGGGTCCCCGATGAGTAGAGATTGGTGAGTGCGTTGCGGTGACGATCGACCGCGGCATGGGCAATGGATTGTTGGTGTGTGGCGCCGCCGTTCGATTTCCCTTGCTGCATTGCACGCGGCATGCCAGCGCTCGGTCGCGTGCACAGAACCATGATTTAATGCGACAAATCGCGTGCGCTCCGCCGCCTCACGCCGCCTGCGCTGCATTTGCGTGCGCCGCCTTCGATGCAAAATGGTGCGCGCCCCATCTCCGCGCACCAAATTGGAAGATGCATGCCGTGAGTCCTGCCGCGCCGTCGTCGAAGCCTCCTGTCACCGCGCGAATCGCGCGCTCGTTCCGAGCGTCGTTCGGCGACATCGTCTTCGGCATGGAAGACGGCACCGTGTCGATCTTCGGGCTCGTGTTCGGGGTCGCGGCGAGCACCGGCGACTCGCGCGTGGTGCTCCTCGCCGGCGTCACGGGCGCGATCTCCGCCGCTGTCTCCATGATGGCGGGCGCCTATCTCGATGCCGAGACGGCACGCGACCAGGCGCGCGCCGTCCGGGCCCGCAACGCAGTGGCCGATCCCACGCTCTTCGCCGACGAAGCGCCGTTGCGCGAGCGACTGCTCGCGCAGGGCGTGGCCCCCGCGGCAGTGGACGCGCTCGCGCAGGTCGCGCGCGCGCATCCGGAGTTACCGCGAGCCTTGCGCTCGGCCTATGAAGAGCCCGCGCCGGAGTCGAGCGACGCAAGCCCGCTCGCGCACGCCTCGTGGATGTTCGTGTCGGACATCGTGGCGGCGATGATTCCCGTGATCCCGTTCGCGCTGTGGCCCATCGCACAGGCGCGCTACGTCTCGATCGCGGCCACGGCCCTGGTGCTCATCGTGCTGGGGATCGCGCGGGCGCGCATCGGCAAGCGGCGGATGCTCTCGACCACGCTGCAGACACTCGGCATCGCGGCCGCGGCCGGTATCGCCGGGGTGCTCGTGGGCAGGCTGTTCGTGTAGCGGACGCCGGGCCCGCAAAGCCGCGCCGTCAGGCGCCAGGCGCGGCCGGCCTGTTCTTGCGCGCGCGAGTGCGCCACACGTGGAACGCGAGTGCGCCCGCGAGCACGAGCCCGATGGCTGCCACGAAGAGCTCGCGCTCGAGGCGCATGACGTCGCCAAGCAGCCGCTCGGCCGCCTTGCCGAGCGCCCACCCCGCCGCCGCCCAGCAGGCGCTCCAGGCGAGCGCGCCGACGGCATTGAACGCCGCGAACTCGAGCAACGGCATGCGCGTCGTGCCGATGATTGCGGGACCGGCCGTGCGCAGGCCATACATGAAGCGCACGCCGAGGACCGTAGCAGCCGGATGCCGCTCGATCATGCCGTGAATGCGGTCGGCTGCGGGCGCGAAACGCGGGAAGCGCCGGACGAGGTCCGCGCCGTAGTGCCGCCCGAGCAGGAAGAAGCCGAGATCGCCGAGCGCGCCGCCCACCGCGCCAATGGCCACCACCAAGGGAAACGAGAGGTACCCGCGATGCGCCGCGAGGCCGGACAGCACAAGCAGCGACTCGCCCTCGACGAGCGTCCCGAGGAACGTCGCGAGATAACCGAACTTGGCGATGAGGGCGGCGTGGTCCATGGCACGGCAGGGATGGGACACGGTCGCCTCGGAGGCGCCGCGTCCGCAACCCGAGCAACGTCCGAGGGCGATCGAGCTCGCGCGCTACCCGCGCAACGTGGCGACGAGCGTGATTTCCGGAACGCTCGCGAGCGCCTTCGACAGCGGACAGCCCTTCTTCGCTGCGAGCGCGAGCTCCTGGAACTTGGCCTCGTCGATGCCCGGAATCTCGGCGTCGAGCGTAAGCGCGATGCGATCGATGACGAAGCCATCGCCCTGCGGCACGAGGCGCACCTGCGCCTTGGTGTCCACCACCTTCGTGTCGAAGCCGGCCTTGTCGCAGGTGAACGAGAACGCCATCGCGAAGCATGCGGCGTGCGCCGCCCCCAGGATCTCCTCAGGATTGGTGCCCTTGCGGTCGTCCGCGAAACGACTTGCAAATCCGTAGGGATAACTCGACAGCGCGCCGGTCTCAGTGCTGATCTGACCCTTGCCAGCCTTGCCGCGACCTTCCCAATGCACCGATGCCTTCTTCTCGATCGCCATGATCGATTCTCCTCAATGGTGGACCGTCTAGCTTAGCACCGGGTCGTGCGCCTGCCGGCCTTCAGTCGAGCCCGAACACGCGGCGGGCGTTGCCGTGGAGGATCGCCTCGCGGGTAGCTGGCTCCGCGGCGTATACCGTGGACACGAGCGCACCGGGCTCCTGCTCGCCGAGGGGAAAGGGGGCGTCGGTGCCGAGCATCACTCGCGACGGCCCCATGGTGTCGACGAGCAGCCGCAAAGCACCCGGCGAGAAAATGGCGGAGTCGACGTGAAAACGATCACAGTACGACGACGGCAGCTGCGGGCAATCCTCGCGCACGATGTCGCGGTGCCGCCACGCGTTGTCGACGCGGCCCAGGAGCCAGGCGAAACTGCCACCACCATGTGCGAACACGAGCGCGAGCTCCCGCGGCAGACGCTCGAAGGCGCCCGACAGCACGAGCGAGAGGATCGACAGTTGCGTCTCCGCCGGCATTGCCACGAGCCACGGCAGCATCCACTTCTTCATGCGTCCGTCACCCATCATGTCCCACGGATGCACGAGGACCGGCATGCGCTCCATCGCGCAGTGGCGGAGGAAATCGAGCAGGCCCGGATCGTCGAGGCTCGCCGGTCCCACGTGATTGCCGATCTGCACGCCGATGTGCCCGGCGGCCTTGGCCTGCGTGACCTCGCGGCAGGCGGCGTCGACGTCCTGCAGCGGCACCTGGGCGAGCGCCTTCAGGCGCCGCGGATCGGCGGCGCAGTACTCAAGCATGCGGTCGTTCATGCGCGCCGCCCACGGGGCCGCGCGCGCGACGGGCCACGTGTATCCGAACATCACCGGGGTGGCGCATACGAACTGGATGTCGAGGGCGGCCTCGTCCATCCAGGACAGCCGCTGCCGCGCATCCCACAGCTGCGCCTCCACCGGGCGAAAGCGCTCGTTGCCCTGCATGATGTGGCCCGTGCCGTCGCCATGGTCGGCCAGCCACGGGGCGCGGGGGTCGGCTGCCTCGGCCTCCGCGCGCGCGACGCGCGGGAACACATGCGCGTGGATGTCGATGTTGGCCATCGTGGCTACGTGGCGATGCGCCCGGGGTGCACCTCGCCGCACTTGGGACAGCGGCGCAGCGCGCCGTCGCGGTAAAAGCGCTCGAACAGCGGCGGCAGATCGCGCACGATGCTCACGAGCTGCACTTCCACCCGGTGCACGAGGGCGTGGCACGAAAGGCAATACCACTCGAAGCCGTCGAGCGCGCCGGCCGGGCGCCGGTACTCGATGACAAGCCCCACGCTGCCCGGCTGCGGCCGTTGCGGCGAGTGCCGCACGCGCGGGGGCAGGACGAAGATCTCCCCGGCGCGAATGGGCAGGTCGCGCGGGCGTCCGTCTTCCATGAGGCGCAGGAACATGTCCCCTTCGAGCTGGTAGAAAAACTCCTCGAGCGGATCGTCGTGATAGTCGGTGCGCTGGTTGGGACCGCCCACGACGGTGACGATGAAATCGGCGTCCTCCCACACCTGCGCGTTGCCCACGGGCGGCTTGAGCAGCTCACGGTGATCCTCGATCCAGCGGGCGAGGTTGAGCGGCGCGCGCATCACGCGCTCCTCGCTGCCGGCTTCCAGACCACGGCCTTGATCTCGATGCGCAGGTGCGGATGCGGCAGCTGGTGCACCGCCACCGTGGTACGCGCCGGACCGTCCTGTCCGAAGAACTCGCCGTACACGTCGTTGTAGCCGCCGAAGTCGTTCATGTCTACGAGGAAGGTCACCACGTCCACGACGTCCCCCAGCGAAGCGCCCGCGGCCTCGAGGATGCGCGCGAGGTTCTCCATCACCGCGCGGGTCTGCGCGCGGATGTCGAGTTGCATTGTGCCGAGCGCGTCGGCCGCGGCGCCGGCAATCGAGTTGTCGGGCCGCCGCGAGCTCAGGCCCGAGACGTAGATGAAGTCGCCGGCGCGGCGGAAGTGCGGATACTTGCCGCGCGGACGCGCAAGCTGCGGCAGGACGGGCGCATGTTCGCTCATCGGCACAGTATAGCGAGC
>CALFEY010000058.1 GCA_937958295.1 uncultured Pseudomonadota bacterium | reverse complement strand
CTCGTCGAGGAACAGCGTGCCGCCGTCGGCGGCCTCGAAGCGGCCGGGGCGATCGCCCACGGCGCCGGAGAAGGCGCCGCGCACGTGGCCGAAGAGCTCGCTCTCGGCGAGCGACTCGGGCAACGCGGCGCAGTTGACGTGGACGATGGGCTTGCTCGCGCGGCGCGAGAGCGTGTGCAGGCGATGGGCGACGAGCTCCTTGCCCACGCCGGTCTCGCCCAGGAGTAGGACGGGCAGCTCGGAGTCGGCGACCACCTCGATCTCGTGCACAAGATGTGTCATCGCGGAACTGTGCCCGACGATCTCGCTGTCCTCGCGCACGTGCGCCCGGCCCGGCGCCCCCTGCCACGGCGCCGTGCGCAAGGCGCGGATCTCCGACTCGAGGCGCGTGACGCGGACCGCGGCCTCGATCACGGAGGCGAGCGCGTCGAGGTCCTCCTGCGCCGCCTCGTCGAAGACGCGCGTCTCCAGCGCATCGAAGGTGACCACACCCCAGCGCTCCCCTTCCACCTCGAGGGGCAGGCCCATGCAGTCGTGCACGGGCAGCGCCTCCCCGGGACGGTCGTCGACTAGGCCGTCGTAGGGATCGGGCAGCGTGCTGTCGTGCTCGAAGCGCGTCACGCCGCGGCGCGCGAGGATCGCGGCAAGGCGCGGATGGTCCTTGAGCGCGAAGCGGCGGCCGAGCGCATCGCTCACGAGGCCCTCCACCGCAAGCGGCCGCAGCTCGCCTTGCTCGAGCTTGAGAAGCGCGACCGCGCCGCAGCCGAAGTGCGCCCGCAGGGTCGTGACGAGGCGCTGCAGGCGGACCGCCGCCGGCAGGTCGGCGACGAGGTCCTCGAGGAGCAGGCGCTCGGTGGTCCCGGCACGGCTGCGCGGCTCGGCCGCGGGCGCGCTCCCGGCCGGGGTGGAAGGCATGGCGTCGACCATTGGCGCAGCATACGCGTCCCGGGTGAAAATAACCATATCAAGGGTGCTAACTACCCTGATCATGCAGGGTGCAAATCACCATACTTTATTCTAGTCCATTGAATAATAGCAATAAATAGCGTGGCACGTATTTCGCGAAGGAACGAGTGGCCGCCTTCGGCCGCTCTCCTTCAAGGAACGCATCATGAACGCCCGCTACGTCCGCCTCCCCCTCGCTGTCGCGATCGGCGCCCTCGTGTTCACGGCCGGGGCGTCGGCGGATACGGCCGCGCCCCACGCCATGCCTGGCCACGGTCACGCGCCAGCCGCGACGGTCCTCGCCGCTGCCGCCGGCGCGACGGCCACCCCGCTGCCGGCGCCGGCCGGCGTGAAGCGCTACGAGCTCCATACCAACATCGTCGACGGGAAGATGGTCTTCATCGACGACAAGGCGCAGGTCAATCCCACGCTCCAGGCGCAGGTCGGGGACACGCTCGAGATCGTCCTCGAGAGCGGCGAGGGCGCCGAGCACGATTTCGTCTCGCCCGATCTCGGAATCGCGTCGCCCAAGTTCTCGGCGTCCACCGGCAAGGTCACCGTGCGCGTGAAGGTCGACAAGCCGGGCTCGTTCTCGTACTGGTGCTCGATCCCTGGCCATCGGCAGATCGGCATGGAAGGCAAGCTCGAGATCACGGGCGATGCCATCGCCAAGGCGCCGGCGACCGGCGAGTCGAGCCGCTCGGCGCTCGCCATCTACACCCCGGCCCCGGTGCCGCAACGTCCGGTCGATCCGGCCGCGGTGAGCGTCGCGGCGGACCCCGCCGCCGTGCCCGCCCCCGTGGGGGCGCGCGCCCCGGGCAGGCTCAAGTACCGCATGGAGACCGTCGAGCTGCCGGGCAAGCTCGACGACGGCACCACCTTCACCTACTGGACGTTCGATCGCAAGGTGCCCGGCCCGATGCTGCGGGCCCGCGTGGGCGACACCGTGGAGCTCACGCTCGCCAATGCGCGCGACAGCAAGATGATCCACTCGATCGACCTGCACGCCGTCACCGGCGGGCACGGCGGCGGCGAGCACACCCAGGTCGCGCCCGGCCAGGAGAAGACGATCACCTTCAAGGGGCTCAATCCCGGCCTGTACGTCTACCACTGCGCGACCCCGCTCGTGCCGCAGCACATCGCGGCCGGCATGTACGGAATGATCCTGGTGGAGCCCGAGGGCGGGCTGCCGAAGGTCGACCGCGAGTACTACGTGATGCAGGGGGACATGTACACCGCGCGCCCGAACGGCGCGAAGGGCCACCAGGATCCGGACCTCGACAAGATGGCCAACGAGCTGCCCGACTACTACGTGTTCAACGGCGAGGTCGGCGCGCTGTCGAAGACGCACAAGCTCAAGGCCAACGTGGGCGAGACCGTGCGGGTGTACTTCGGCGTGGGCGGCCCCAACAAGATCTCCTCGTTCCATATCATCGGCGAGATCTTCGACAAGGTGTACAGCGAGGCCTCGCTCACCGGCGTGAAGAACGACGTGCAGACCACGCTCGTGCCGCCGGGTGGCGCCGCCATCGTCGAGCTCAAGGTGCAGCACCCCGGGACCTACGTCCTCGTCGACCACGCGCTCTCGCGTGCCGGCAAGGGCGCGGTGGGCCTGCTCGAGGTCGCCGGCACGCCGGAGCCCGGCGTGTACCGAGCCGGCGCGGCGCAGTAGCGGCGGCCGGACGATACGCATGAACGCGATCGACATCGACGACCGGCTGCTCGCGCGGGCGCCGCTGGACGTCGTGGTGGAGCACGTCCTCGCCCGCTACCACGCCGTGCACCGCGCCCAGTTCCCGGAAATGCTGCGCCTCGCGCGC
>CALFEY010000057.1 GCA_937958295.1 uncultured Pseudomonadota bacterium | reverse complement strand
GTGCCTGCCCGCGCTGGTCGGCGCGTGGCGCGACCCGGCGGGAGGCGCGCTCCTGTCGTCGTCGGGTACGTATCCCGTGGACGCGTTCGCCCTCGAGCGTCCCGACCTCATCGCGGGCTCGCCGCGAACCATCAACATGAGCGCCATCGGCGATGCGCTGCTCGAGGCCCGCGATCCGCCTCTGCGCGCGATCTACGTGTACAACAGCAACCCGGTGGCGGTGGCGCCGGAGTCGCGCAAGGTGCGCGCGGGGTTCGGGCGCGACGATCTGTTCTGCGTGGTGCACGAGATCTTTCCCACCGACACCGCGGACTTCGCCGACATCCTGCTGCCCGCCACGACGCAGCTCGAGCACATCGACGTCCATAACTCCTACGGGCACCTCTACGCCCTCGCCAACAACAAGGCGATCGAGCCGCTCGGCGAGGCGTTGCCCAACACCGAGGTGTTCCGCCGCCTCGCGGCGCGCATGGGCTTCACCGAAGCCTGCTTCCAGGACAGCGACGAGGCGATCGCGCAACAGGCCTGGCGGCACGACGATCCGCGGGCCCAGGCGCTCGACTGGGCGAGCCTGTCTCGCGACGGCTTCCGGCGGCTGGCGGTGGACGACGCTTACGCACCCTTCGCGCAAGGCGGCTTCCCCACCCCATCCGGCAAGTGCGAATTCGCGAGCGCCACCTACGCCGCCCGTGGCGAGGATCCGCTGCCCGACTACATCCCGCCACGCGAATCGGCGGCCACCAACCCGGGCCTCGCACGCCGGTATCCGCTGGCTTTCATCTCGCCGCCTGCGCGCAACTTCCTCAATACGTCGTTCGCCAACCTGCCTGCCTTCGTCGCCGAAGAGCGGCAGCCATGGCTCGATCTGCACGAGGCCGATGCGCGCGACCGCGGCATCGAGGACGGTGCCCGCGTGCGCATCTTCAACGATCGCGGCAGCTTCGAGGCCACGGCGCGGGTGGGCACGCGCGCGCGCCACGGCGTGGCAGTGGCGCCGTCGATCTGGTGGCAAAAGCTCGCACCCGACGGCCACAACGCCAATGCAGTCACGTCGCAGGCGCTCACCGACCTGGGGCGCGCCGCCACGTTCTACGACTGCCTCGTCGAGGTCGCACTTGCATGAGCCGGTGCCTCCGGGCAGTGACATCGCACGCCTGCGTGCCGACGTCGAGGCCGCGGAGTCCGCGCCGGCGCGCCTGTGCGCCCTCCTCGCATTGGCGGAGGCCGAGTCGGGCATCGATGCGCGGCGCGCGCTCGACCTGGTGGAGCGCGCCGCAGTGCTCGCGCACGATCTGGGCGACGATCATGCGCAAGCCGAGGCCACCTACATGCGGGGGCGCTGCGCCGACCTCCTGCTCGATCACGAGGTGGCGCTTGCCGCCTACGGCTCGGCGCTGGCCGCCTTCGAGGCGCAGGGGAACGACCTCGCGGTTGCCAAGACGCTGCGCTCGACGAGCTTCGTGCACGATGCCCTGGGCGACATCCCGCAAGCGCTCGACCTGCAGTTCCGCGCGCTGGCGATCGACCAGCGCATGGGCAACGACACCGGCCACGCCGCCACGCTGCGCACGATAGGCGTCGTCTACTCTCGCTCGGGAGATGCCGTCACGGGCCTCGACTTCTACCGGCGCAGCCTCGCCTTGTGCACGCGCCCGGCCGATGCCGTGGAGCGCGCGAAGACGCAGAACAACATCGGCATCAACCTCAAGAACCTGGGCCAGCTCGAAGAGTCGCGCGCCGCACTCGACGAGGCACACGAGCTCTTCAAGCAGCTCGGCATGCCCCTGCAGCAGAGCGCCACGCTGAACAATCTCGGGCTCGTGGAGCAGCGCATGGGCGACGAGGCCACTGCGGAGCAGACGCTGCGCCGCGCCCTCACGCTCTCCGAAACCACGGGATACCGCTACGGCGTGGCGCACGCGAGCCTGTCGCTCGGCCGCTTGTGCGCCGGCCAGGAACGCCACGACGAGGCCTTTGCCTGGCTGCGCATGGCGCTGGACGTGTGCGAACAACACAACCTCAAGCCCACGCTGGGCGAAGCGCACGAAGCCCTCTCCGGCCTGCACGCTGCCACCGGCGACCCGCAGGCGGCGCTGGACCACTTCCGCCGCTTCCATACCCTCGAGCGCGAGGTGCAGTCCGACGCCGCGCGCGACAAGCTCCGTGCAATGCAGATCCAGCTGGAGCTTGCGGCGGCGCGGCGCGAAGCCGACCTGCAGCGGGAGCGGCAGGTGGCCCTCACCCGCGCCAACGCCGAGCTGGACGCGCTGAACGTGTCGCTCACCGAAGCCAACCTCGCCAAGACGATGCTCCTCGACAAGCTCGAGCGGCAAACCTACGAGGACGTGCTCACCGGTCTTGCCAACCGGCGGCGTCTCGAGCAACGCCTGAGCGATGAGTTCGCGCTGGCGCTTCGTCATGGGCGTCCGCTGACGGTGGCCATGGCGGACCTCGATCACTTCAAGGCCGTCAACGATCGCTTCTCGCACGCGGTGGGGGACGCCACGCTGCGCGCGACCTCGCGCATCCTCGCCGGCCACGTACGCCACACGGATCTCGTCGCCCGCTTCGGGGGCGAGGAGTTCGTGATCGTGCTGGCCGAGACGGACGCGCAGGCGGCCCTGGGCGTGTGCGAGAAGCTGCGCGCGGCCGTGGCGCAGCACAACTGGGGCGCCATCCATCCCGGACTCGCGCTCACGATCTCGATCGGGCTCTCCTCCGATACGGGCGTGGCGACCGCCGAGCGCATGCTGGCACTGGCCGATCGCAATCTGTACACGGCCAAGGCCAGGGGCCGCAATCGGGTGGTGGGAGACGGGGCCGCCTGAGACGACCGCGTCGATCCGCCTCGCCCCTACAGCTTGCGCACGAGCCCCACCATGATGCCGAAGATCTCGAGCTCGCCTTCGGGGCGGATGGGAGCGTAGGCCTTGTTCTCCGCGCGCAGGATGAAGCGGCCGGCCTCGAGGTCGAGGCGCTTCAACGTGAACTGATTGTCGACGATGGCGACCACGATGTCCCCCTTGCGGGCGGACGGCTTCTTCTCCACCACCACGAGATCGCCGTCGAAGATGCCGGCGTCGATCATGGAATCACCCTTGACGCGGATCAGCACCGTGGACGAGGGACGCTCGATCAGGTAGTCGTCGATGGTGAGGGCCTCGGAGTCCCCCCCTTCGATCGCCTCGGGCAGACCCGCACGCACCGGCGCCTCCGCGAGCGGCCGCGCGAAGAACCTGCGGGTGGGCGCGAGACGGCGATCGGGCGTGGACTCGAGGAAGCCGGCGAGCTTTAGTCGGGCCACGAGGGCCGCCACGGACGATTTGGAACGCAGGCCGAGCAAGCTGCCGATCGACGCATACGACGGCAGCGCGCGATGGCGGGCGTAATAGTCCTGCAGCGAGGTGAGGTAGGAACGATCGTTCGACATATCACGTAGAATAAGAACGAACGTTCGCAGCGTCAAGAGGCGCGCGTCCGGTCGACCTCCCCGCCGCTACCCGATCCCCCATGGAGCTCTTCGCGCCCTCCCTCGCCGTCGTCGACCTGGAGACCACCGGCACCCACGCCGCGGGGGACCGCATCACCGAGATCGGTATTGTGCGGGTGGATGCCGATGCCGCGGGCGGGCCGCCCCGCATCACGGAGTGGAGCTCGCTCGTCGACCCGGAGGTTCCGATCCCGGCCGTGATCCAGGCGCTCACCGGCATCACCGACGCCATGGTCGCCGGCGCGCCGACGTTCGCCCGCCTTGCCGACGAGGTGGAGGAGCGGCTGCGCGACGGCGTGTTCGTGGCCCACAACGCCCGCTTCGACCACGGCTTTCTCAAGCATGCGTTCGCCCGCGCGGGACGCCCCTTCGCCGCGCGGCCGCTGTGCACCGTTAGGCTGTCGCGCCGGCTCTTTCCCGACGCCGAGGGAGGACACGGGCTCGATGCGATCGTGGCGCGGCACGGGTTGGGTGCGCCCGAACGTCATCGCGCCCTGGGCGATGCCCGCGCGGTCTGGGGCTTTCTGCAGGCGGCGTATCGCGCGCTGCCCGGCGAGGTGATCGCCCTGGCGGTACGCCGCCTCCTGCGCATTCCGAGCCTGCCGCCGCAGCTTGCCCCCGACTGCCTCGAGCGCATCCCCGAGGCGCCCGGCGTGTACCGCTTCTTCGGGGACAATCCGCTGCCGATCTACATCGGCAAGAGCGTGAACCTGCGCGAGCGCGTGGCGGCGCACTTCACCGGCGACTGGCAATCCGAGTCCGACGCGCGCTTGTCGCAGGAGATCAGGCGCATCGAGGTGGAGGAGACCGCGGGCGAGCTCGGTGCGCTGCTGCGCGAGGCGGTGCTCGTGAAGGCGGAATTGCCGGCCCACAATCGCGCGCTGCGCCGCAAGGAAGAAGCCGGTGTGCTCGCACTGGACGCCGACGGACGGCCGCTCTTTCGGCGCGCCACGGACGTGGAACCGGTCGGGCTCGGCGAGGCCTACGGCCCCTTCGCTTCGAAGCGCAGCGCGCAGGCTCTGCTGCGCGAGCTGGCCGCCGAACACGGGCTTTGCTGGCGCCGCCTGGGGCTCGAGAAGCGCGCGGCCGGGCCCTGCTTCCAGCGACAGCTGCGCCGGTGCCGCGGGATGTGCGTGGACGCGGAAACGGCGGCCACGCACGACCTGCGGGTACGCATGGCGCTCACACCGCACCTCTATCCACGCTGGCCGCTCGTGGGAATGGGGCTCGTGCAAGAGCGCAGCGCCGACGGCACGCGCACCGACGTCCACCTCTTCAACCACTGGAGCTGGCTCGGAACGGCCCACGACGAATCCGCCTTGGCCGACCTCCTGGAACCGCCCCCACCGCCACAGTTCGACATCGACATCGCGCGGCTTCTGCAACGACGATGGGCAAAGGGGACCTTAGGCCTGGTCGCCGTACCGGCGGCGCATCCGTGTTCAGGCGCGTCCGGCAACTCGCCGGACACGCGCAACGGCGTTTACGACGCCTTCACCACGAGCTGATCGGACACCGCCTTCACGCCTTCCACGGCCTGCGCGATCTGCATCGCCCGCTCCTTCAGCTGCGGCGTATCGACCGTGCCGTTGAGCGTGACATTGCCGTCCTTGGTATCGACATTGATCTGCAGGGCGCTAAGGCCCGGCTCGGCAAGCACGGCCGCCTTCACCTTGGTGGTGATCGTGGCGTCGTCGAACACGGCGGCCGTCTTGTCCGCGGCGCGCTCGGTTGCCGCCGCGACCTTCGCGGTGGTTTCGTCCACGCGCTGGCCGACGGTCTCGTTGGAGCGGTCGCTGCAGCCGGCGGCAAAAAGTGCGGTGCCGGCCGCGAAGACGGCGATGAGTGGGGTGCGGGTGCGTGCATGCATGAGTATCTCCTGATGACGTGATGGGGCAGATATCGCTCTGGCCCGTCGCTGCAGCGAGCGCGGGGCAGACAGGGCACATGGTGGGGGATCAGCCGCGCGACGTCGGGCAGCTTTCGTCGCGATCGCGTGTCGGGCGCACGCCCCGCCGCTTGTAGGAACACGCCGGGCGCGTATGCTTTGGCGCATGCCTCGCCTCGCATCGCGCCGCAGCCGCCGTGGCGCCGTGATCACCGTCGTTGGCGGCCTCGCGCTGCTCGCCACGATCGCCACTGCGGCGGTACCGCCGGGCTATCGGTACATCGGCAGCCGCAGCGTCTCGGAGGGACGCGTGGTGCTGTGGTACTGGAACGTCGATTACTTCGAGCCGGGCGGTTCGCCGGTGGCCTTCACGGCACGGCTCTACGCGCGCGCCATCGACGTCAACCAGGAGCGGCCCTACGTCGCGATCGTCCGCTGCGACAGCCGCACGTACAAGGGCATCGACGATGCAGGCCCCTTCCAGCGGATCGATCGGGGCGAGCCCATCCATGCGGTGTGGCGCGTGGGCTGTGCCGGCGGCGTGGCCGTGACCGTC
Organism: uncultured Pseudomonadota bacterium; assembly: GCA_937958295.1. Taxonomy (GTDB): domain Bacteria; phylum Pseudomonadota; class Gammaproteobacteria; order Burkholderiales; family Casimicrobiaceae; genus VBCG01. Next base: position 37 of record CALFEY010000057.1, on the reverse strand, counting down.
GCGCAGCGGCACGCCCGCCTGTCCGGCCAGGGCACGG
>CALFEY010000056.1 GCA_937958295.1 uncultured Pseudomonadota bacterium | reverse complement strand
GTCCGAGTGTACCGCTCGACCAACTTCGCGTGATCGCGGGCGAAAGCTCCCCTCATCGTGCGCTGTGGTTCCGCGGTGCCGGCGGCGGAGCGAAGCCCGTTCGTACCCGACCTACTCCAAAATCTTCCCACACCCTCCGACCACGTGCGCGCGTCCGGAGGGCCCGGAATACACTCTCGCATTCCTGGATGTCGGCTCCGGGAGAATCAGGATGCGAGGTGACGTTGCCAGCCTTGAGTCGAGAGACGGTCCGGGCAGGTGCACGAGGTGTTGTGGCGACGCTCTTGGTGGCGGCGCTGATCGCCATCGGCTCCCGCAACCTCGCCCACTTCGACGCGGCGCTCGTTGGCTACACATTCGCCACGCTGTTTGCAGTGTTTGGGATCACGTATCGCTACTCCATGTGGCTTCAGCGTCCGCCGACGGCACTCTACTGGCGACGAGGCTGGCAGGCGTTCTTCTCCCGTGACCGGCTGCTCATCAACCTCGCTGCCTGGCCCAAGCGTGTCGTCGGCGTCTTTGCGCTCAACAACTTCATCTTCCGGCGCAGCCGGCCCCGCTGGGCCGCCCACTGGCTCATCATGTGGGGCTGCCTGCTGGCAGCTGCGATCACGTTCCCGCTGGTCTTCGGGTGGATCCACTTTCAGACGCCCGCTGACGACTTCGAGCGCTACCGCGTGTATGTCTTCGGATTCCCGACGTTCAGCTTCCGGATCGAGAGCATGGTCGGCGGGTTGATCTTCCACGGCCTGGTGTGGGCCTCGTTCCTGGTGATCGCGGGGGTGATGATCGCGATGCGGCGGCGAATGCGTGATCGCGGCGCCGAGGCCGTGCAGCAGTTCGGCGAGGACTTCCTGCCGCTCATCCTCCTCTTCGCGGTCAGCATCACCGGGCTGATGCTGACCGCGAGCTACACATGGATGAAGGGGTACGCCTACGACTTCCTGGCGATTGTGCACGCCGCGTGCGTCATCTTCACGCTCTTGTGGCTGCCTTTCGGCAAGTTTTTCCACATCTTCCAGCGCCCGGCGCAGCTCGGTGTGTCGTTCTACAAGGACGCTGGTAGAGCGGGCGAGCAGGCTGTGTGCCGGAACTGCGCGCAGCCGTTCGCCTCAAAGGTGCACGTTGAAGACCTCATCCGGGTCGAGCGCGAGCTTGGGTACTCCTACGAGATGCAAGGGGTGGGCGAAGACGCGGTCAACCACTACCAGTACATCTGCCCGCGCTGCCGCCGGCTCAGCATGGCGTTGGCGCAAGGCCGCTTGTGGCAGGCCGGTCGGGGCCGCGAGGTGACGAATCGCCCCGGGATCGTGGATGTTGCGGCGATGATGGAGGCCGCGTCGGCCCCGGCGACGACGACCGAGCGCGCTTGATCGACCAGAAGGATTCTCATGTCCAACCCTCCTTCAAACCTCCTGCCGATCCTCGACCGCTTCGGGCCGCACCTGAACCGTTCAAGCCCCGTGCGATTGGCCACCGACGCCGAGCCAGACCGGCTTGTCAAGACGCACTGCTGCTTCTGCGGTCAGCAGTGCGGCATTCAGCTCAAGGTCAAGGACAACGTCGTCACGGGCTTCGAGCCGTGGTACGACTTTCCCTTCAACCGAGGCATGCTTTGTCCGAAGGGTGTCAAACGCTACCTTCAGGGTGCTCATCCGGATCGGTTGCTCACGGCGTTCAAGCGGGACACCTCGGTCCCCGAGGGTTTCAGCCCGATGGGCTACCAGGAGGCGATCGCACGCGTCGCCACCGAGATCGGTCGCATTCAGAAGACCTACGGCAACTCGGCGGTGGGCGTGCTGAGCGGCGCGAGCCTCACGGTCGAGAAGGCCTACTTGATGGGCAAGTTCGCCCGGGTGTGCCTCAAGACTCCCTACATCGACTACAACGGCCGACTGTGCATGGTGAGCGCCGGGGCTGGGAACAAGAAGGCGTTCGGCATCGACCGGGCCGCGAACCCGTGGAGCGACATTCCCAAGGCCGAGCTCATCTGGATCAGCGGGGCCAACGTCGCCGAGTGCGCTCCCATCACGACCGAGTACGTCTGGCAGGCCCGCGAGAACGGCGCGCGGATCATCGTCGTCGATCCCCGGATCACACCGCTGGCCCGCACCTGCGACCTGTTCCTGCCGGTCAAGCCGGGGCGTGACATCGCCCTGTTCAACGGCGTGCTCCACCTGATGATCGAGAAGGGGTGGATCGACAGGCCCTTCATCGAGCAGTTCACCGTTGGCTTCGACAAGGTTGCCGAGCACGTGGCTTCCTGGAACCCCGCCAAGACCGCCGAGGTCACCGGTATCCCCGAGCGGCTGATCCGTCAGGCGGCGGAATGGTGGGGCACGGCCAAGTCCAGCTTCCTCATGCACGCCCGCGGGATCGAGCACCATTCGCACGGCGTGCAGAATGTACTCGGCTCGATCAACATGGTGCTGGCCTCCGGGCGTATCGGGCGCGAGGGGTGTGGATACGGCACCATCACCGGCCAGGCCAACGGCCAGGGCGGCCGCGAACACGGGCAGAAGTGCGACCAGTTGCCCGGCTGGCGGGATATCTCCAACCCGGTCGACCGTGCCCACATCGCCAAGATCTGGGGCATCGCCGAACCGGACATGCCCGGCCCCGGCGTCGATTGCTACGAGATGTTCCGCAAGATCGACAATGGCGAGATCAAGGGCCTGATCTCGCTCTGCTTCAACCCAGTTGTCTCTCTCCCGGACAACAACTTCATCGCCCGTGCCCTCGGCAAGCTCGAGTTCTACGTCGCCATCGACTTCTTCATGAACGAGACGGCGCGGCATGCGGACATCGTGCTGCCCGGCTCCCTCCAGGAAGAGGACGAGGGCGTGGTCACGCAGATCGAGGGAAAGGTCATCAAGATCAACAAGGCGGTGGACTGCCCGGGGGATGCCCGGCAGGACTGGCGGATTGTCCAAGACATCGCCGCCGCGCTGGATCGGCCAACGGGGTTCACGTTCACCGAGCCGCGCGCGATCTTCGACGAACTCCGCACCGCCAGCAAGGGCGGCGTCGCGGACTACTCGGGGATCACCTACGAGAAGATCGAGCGGCAGTACGGCGTCTGCTGGCCGTGCTACAGCGAGGGTCCAAGCGGCAAGCCCATCGATCACGCGGGCACGCCGCGGCTGTTCGAGCCCGGCTCGTGGAACGTCGTGGCCAGGGGTGCGGGGCCCTTCTACTTCCCGGACGGCAAGGCCCGCTTCAACGTCGCTCCGTACACGCCGCCGGCGGAGGATACGGACACCGAGTACCCGCTCATGCTGACGACGGGGCGCGTCGTCAGCCAGTTCCTCTCGGGCACACAGACCCGGCGAATCGGCCCGCTGGTGGACCAGTACCCGGAGCCGCGGATCGAGATGCACCCGCAACTGGCCGAGAGAATGGGGATCAAGGACGGGGACTGGGTGACGGCCGAGTCCCGTCGCGGCGATTGCACGCTCCAGGCGATGGTCGTGACGACGATCCGCCCCGACACCATCTTCATTCCCTACCACTGGCCCGGCCGCAAGAGTGCCAACCAGCTCACGATCTCGGCTCAGGATCCGATCTCCAAAATCCCCGAGTACAAGGTGTGTGCGGCCCGCATCCGCAAGGCCGACGGGCCGCCTGACTGGGCCGGGCGTCTGGAGCCGCAGCAGGGATAAGACGATCGGAGCCAGCATGAGCGTTCCCGGCCACCTCAACTTCTACATCGACCCAGCCCGCTGCATCGGGTGCCAGGCGTGCGTGCAGGCATGCACCGAGTGCGACACGCACAAGGGGATCTCCATGATTCACCTGGAGACCGTTGACCGGGCGCACTCGACGCAGACCATCCCCGTCGTCTGCATGCACTGCGACTCACCGACCTGCGCCGAGGTGTGCCCCGCCGATGCGATCAAGCGCACGCCCGACGGCGTGGTGCAGTCGGCCCGCAAGCCGCGCTGCATCGCCTGCAACAACTGCGTGCTGGCCTGCCCCTTCGGGGTGCCCAAAATGAAGGTCGAGTTTGAGTTGATGATGAAGTGCGACATGTGCTACGACCGCTCGTCGGTTGGCCTCAAGCCGATGTGCGCCAGCGTGTGCCCGAGCCAGGCGCTCTTCTTCGGGACGCGCGAGGAGATCGAGGCTGCCCGCCCGCAGTCGGCCCCGATCGACCGCTTCCAGTTCGGCAACCAGACGATTACCACCAAGGTCAAGATGATGGGTCCGCGGAGCGTGGCGGGAGCGCGCCCCGAGCATCTGGATGTCACCGCCGCGCTCGATCCCAATCCGCCCGGACGATCCATCTCTCTCGGCGTGCTCAACGGCTCGCGTTGATCAGCCACCCCGCGTACCGCCTCGGAGTTCAGTATGGCTCAGGATACCACCCCCTCATCCCAACTCCGCGTCCTTACCCCCGACGGCCGCCCTTCCGACGAGCAGCCAAAGTGGCGCAAGGACTTCCCGATCGACACCGCGCAGGACAACTACGTCGCGCGTCGGGACTTCACCAAGTTCATGGTGTTGATCAGCGGCTCCTTCGTCGCGGGCCAGGCGTGGATCGCGCTCAAGACGCTCGGAGGCAAGCACACCGGGATCGGGCCGCGCGCGATCGCCCGGGTTGGGGACATCGCTATCGGGCAGGCGGCGACGTTCGTATACCCCGACGAGCACGATGTGTGCCTGCTGGTCCGCGCGGGTGAGGAGGAGTTCCTCGCCTACAGCAACAAGTGCTCACACCTGTCGTGCCCGGTGACGCCGGATGTCGGCACGGGGCGGCTCGTGTGCCCGTGCCACCACGGGTCGTTCGACCTGGCGACGGGTCGGCCGCTCGCGGGGCCGCCGCGACGGCCGCTGGCGCGGATCTTGCTCGATGTGCGCGACGGGACCATTTACGCCACCGGCGTCGAGGAGAGAACCGTATGAGCCAGCACCGATCCTCCTCCCCGCCCCCGCGGACCCCGCCGACCGGCGCGGCGCCGAGCCGCGCAATCACC
>CALFEY010000055.1 GCA_937958295.1 uncultured Pseudomonadota bacterium | reverse complement strand
GCGGCCAGGCCTGCCACATGAGCTCGCTCTGCCGCAGGAACTCGCTCGTCTCGGCCCCGCCGCAGGCGAGCAGCAGCGGCACGTCCGCGCGCGGCGGCATGAACGCGGGCGACAGGGCGCGGGCCTGCGCCCGGTCGAGGCGGATGTCGGCGTTGTAGGAAAAGTCGAGCATCGGCGTCAGGTCGTGCACGCCCGACAGCGACAGCGCCCCGCGCAGCGGCGGTGCCTCGAAGCCTGCGGCCGTCCAGTCGGTGGCCGCCATCAGCGCGGCGAGATGACCGCCGGCGGAGTGCCCTGCCACCACCACGTTGCGCGGTGAAACGCCATGGCTCGCGCCGTGCCGGGCTACCCAGGCCAGCGCGCGCTGGCATTCCTCCGCGATCGTCCCCACGCTCACGCGGGGCGCGAGGTCGTAGTCGATGACCACGCAGGCGATGCCCTCGTCGAGCATCGGGCCGGCCACGTATGAATATTCGTTCTTGGACAGCGTGCGCCAGTAGCCGCCGTGGATGAACACGAGCGTGCCCCGCGCCGGACCCGCCGGCACGAATACGTCGAGCACCTCCCCCGCGTTGGGCCCGTAGCGGACATCGAGCGTGGGCGCGAGCGCCTGTCGCGCTGCCGCCGAGCGCGACGCGCACTCCACGAGGAAGCGGGCATGGTCGGGCACCGCCGCGCGGTTGTTGTACCCGCGCTCGACCTCTTCCGGGGTGAGCGGCGCGCCCATTACACGATGTCGATCACGAGCGATGTGAGGCCCTCGACGCGCCCTTCGAGGCGATCGCCTGGACCGACCGCCCCCACGCCCGCCGGCGTGCCGGTGAACACGAGGTCGCCGGGCAGCAGCTCGTAGTACTTGGTGAGGAAGGCCAGCGTGTGCGGAATGTCCCAGACCATGTCCGACAGGTCGCCGCGCTGGCGCTCCTTGCCATTCACATCGAGGGTGATCGCGCCGTGGGTGAGGATGCCGGTGTCGCTCACGCGATGGATCGGCGCGATGGGCGCCGCCTGCGCGAACGACTTGCCGATGTCCCAGGGCCGCTTCTTCTCCCGCATGTCGTTTTGCAGATCGCGGCGGGTCATGTCGAGGCCCACCGCGTAACCGAAGATGCACTCGTTCGCGCGCTCGGGAGTCAGGTCCACGGCGCTGCGCCCGATGGCCACCACGAGCTCGAGCTCGTGGTGCAGGTTCGCCGTGGCCTTGGGATACGGGATGCGGCCGACGTCCGGCGCCACCACGGGAATCACGGCATCCGCGGCCTTGGTGAAGAAGAACGGCGGCTCCTTGGTGGCGTCGCCGCCCATCTCCTTGGCGTGCTCGGCGTAGTTGCGGCCCACGCAGAACACGTGACGCACGGGAAAGCGCTCGTTGCTCCCCACGATGGGAACGCTCGGCGGATCCCAAAGCGGAAGGGCGTAAGTGATGGCAGGCATGGCGGACGTGGTCCTTGCGGTGACGATGGATCGTTCAGGTCTCGGCGTCGGGCTGGTTCAGCGGCGCGGCGTCGGTGAAGGCGGGCAGCGCGAGGCAGTGCGACTCGATGCGCGTGAGCGTGGGATAGGGGGACAGGTCCATGTCCACGCGGCGCGCATTGGCGAGCTGCGGGACGAGGCAGATGTCGGCGAGCGTGGGGTCATTGCCGTGGCAGAAGCGGCCGGTGGCGGGGTCGCGCGCGAGCGACGCCTCGAGCGCCTCGAGCCCGATGTCGATCCAGTACTTGTACCAGGCATCTTTCTGCGCCTCTTCCACGCCCACGGTGTGCAGCAGGTAGCGCAGCACGCGCAGGTTGTCGAGCGGGTGGATGTCGCAGGCCATCGCCATGGCGATCGCGCGCACGCGGGCGCGCTCCGCCGCGGAACCGGGCAGGAGCGGCGGCCCGGCGACGGTCTCGTCGAGATACTCGATGATCGCGAGCGATTGCGTGAGCACCGCGCCGTCGTCGGTCACGAGCGCCGGCACCAGTCCGTGCGGATTGACGGCGAGGTACGCCTCGTCCCGCTGCATGTTCTTGCGCAGGTGGATGAAGGCGCGCTCGGGCGCGAGGCCCTTCAGGTTGAGCGCGATGCGGACGCGATAGGCCGCAGACGAGCGGAAATAGTCGTAGAGCTTCATCAGAACGCCGAGATGCCCGTCTGCGCGCGGCCGAGGATCAGCGCGTGGATGTCGTGCGTGCCTTCGTAGGTGTTCACCGTCTCGAGGTTGAGCACGTGGCGGATCACGTGAAACTCGTCGACGATGCCGTTGCCGCCGTGCATGTCGCGCGCCGTGCGCGCGATGTCGAGCGCCTTGCCGCACGAATTGCGCTTCATGATCGACGTGATCTCGGGTGAGGCGATGCCCTCGTCCTTCATCCGCCCGAGGCGCAGGCACCCCTGCAACCCCAGCGCGATCTCCGTCTGCATGTCGGCGAGCTTCTTCTGCACGAGCTGGTTGGCGGCAAGCGGCTTGCCGAACTGCTTGCGGTCCACGGTGTATTGCCGGGCCGCCTGCCAGCAGAACTCGGCCGCGCCGAGCGCGCCCCAGGCGATGC
>CALFEY010000054.1 GCA_937958295.1 uncultured Pseudomonadota bacterium | reverse complement strand
TTCGGGCCCATGAGCGAGATCACCGAGTAGGCGCTCGTCACGTCCACTAGCGCGGCGAACTGGCTGTCGTCGATGTGGCGCTCGATCCACGCGGCGTCGCGCGTGCCTTGCGCCGAGCCGGTGAGGATGAAGAACGTATCGGTGGCCAAGCGCGTGATGGTGAGGTCGCTCTCGAAGCCGCCGCGGCGGTTGAGCATCGCGGTGTAGACCATCCGCCCCACGGGGACGTCGATGTCGTTGGCGCACAGCCGCTGCAGCACGGCGAGCGCGTCGCGTCCCTTCAGCACGAATTTGGCAAAGGAGGTCTGGTCGAAGACCACGACGTTCTCGCGGCACGCGCGCTGCTCCTCCAGCATCCACGGCAGCCATGCGGGGGTATCGAGCGTGGGGGGCGCCGGCGGGGCGCCGCGAGGCAGGAAGTAATTCGCCCGTTCCCAGTTCATCTTGGTGCCGAAGACCGCGCCCTTGTCCTTCAGGCGGTCGAACAGGGGCGAGCGGCGCAACGGTCGTACCGTGACGAGCTCTTCCCGTGGCCAGCGCATCGCGTAGTGCAGGCCGAGCGACTCCACCGTGCGATCCGCGAGGTGGCGGCGATTGGCATGCAGCGGGGAGAAGCGCCGGATGTCCACGTCCCACAGGTCGAGCGGCGGCTCGTCGCCGACGATCCACTCGGCCACGAGGCGTCCCGCCCCGCCCGAGTTGGCGATGCCCGCGGAGTTGAACCCGGCGCACACGAAGTAGCCCGCCACTTCCGGCGCCTCCCCGAGGATGAAGTTGCCGTCGGGAGTGAAGCTTTCGGGGCCGTTCAGCAGCATCTTGACCTGCGCGGTCTCGAGGCAAGGCGTGCGATGGATCGCGTTGGTCATCAGCACCTCGAACTGGTCCCAGTCCTCGGGCAGGAGCTGGAACTCGAAGCCGTCCGGGATGGGCGAGACGTTCCAAGGCTTGGCCACGGGTTCGAAGCCGCCCATGACGAGCCCGCCCACTTCTTCCTTGTAGTAGATGAAGCCGTCCGGATCGCGCAGCACGGGCAGATCGGGCGTGACGCCTTCGATCTTCTCGGTAACGATGTAGAAGTGCTCGGCCGCGTAGAGCGGGACCGTCACGCCCGAGCGGCGGGCGAACTCGCGTGCCCATTGGCCGCCGCAGTTGACGAGCGTCTCGCAGGCCGTCTCGCCGGGCGCGCCGTCGACCGTCCAGGTCACGCCGGCCACGTGCCCGTTCACCGTGCGCACGTCCATGACCTTCGCGCCTTCCACGATGTGCACGCCGCGCATGCGCGCGCCCTTCGCCAGCGACTGCGTGAGGTCGGTGGGGTTGGCCTTGCCGTCGCCTGGGATCCACACCGCGCCGGCAAGGTCATCGTGCCGCACGATCGGGGCGTAGCGCGGGACGTCGTGTGGGGCGATGAACTCGAACTCCACACCGAAGCTGGCCGCGCGCGCCATCTGCCGCCGCGCCAGCTTCTGGCGCTCGGGAGTGCGGAAGACGTTGAGGCTGCCGCATTGCTTCCAACCGGTGGCAAGGCCGGTCTCCGCCTCGAGCGAGGCGTAGAGCTCGATGCCATAGCGGCTCATGCGGGTCGCGTTGCGATTGGCGCGCGTCTGGCCCACGAGCCCTGCGGCGTGCCACGTGGTGCCGCAGGTGAGCTTGCCTTGCTCGAGGAGCAGCACATCGCTGATGCCAAGCTTGGCGAGGTGGTAGGCGGTGGAAACGCCGGCGATGCCGCCGCCGATGATCACCACGCGGGCGGACGAGGGAGGGGTCATGGCGCGGAGGGCGGAAAGAGGGGGATCGAGGGTCGCGGACGTCAGAGCTTGAGGGCTGCCACGCCGAGGACGACGCCCACGGCGCCAGCGAGTCGGCCCGGTCCGAGCCTTTCCTTGAGCAGCACGGTGCCGATGATGGCGGCAAAGAGCACGGACGTCTCGCGCAGGGCGGCCACGGCCGCCACCGGCGCGCGCGTCATGGCCCAGAGCACGATGCCGTAGGCGGCCACGCTGAAGAAGCCACCCACCATCCCCCGACGCCAACGGCTCGTGACGTACGCGGTGGCGGACGCGCCGCGGTGCCAGCGAACCCAGGCGAGGAACAGCGCGCTCTCGAGGAACGTGAGCCAGGCGACGTACGCGAACGCATTGCCCGACGCGCGCGCGCCCGCGCCGTCGACGAGCGTGTACACGGCGATGATGCCCGCATTGGCGAGCGCCCAGTACACCGCCGCGCGGGGATGCCGATGGCGTTGGGCAAAGGCGATCGCAAAGATTCCGGCGCAGATCAGGAGGATGCCCGCGGTGACCTGCAGGGAGGGCAGCTCGCGCAGGAAGACGACCCCGAGCATCGTCACGAGCAGCGGGGCCGTGCCGCGCATCAGCGGATACGCGAAGGACAGGTCGCCGGCGCGGTACGCCTCGGTAAGCGTGAGGTAGTACGCAAAGTGGATGACCATCGACGCCAGGGCCATCGGCCACGCGGCGGCCAGTGGCAGCGGCAGGAACGGGAGCAGCACGAGCGAGACGACCATGCTTCCTGCGACCACTGTGGAGGTGTCGAGCAGCGGATCGCCGCCACTGCCGCCCTTGACGATGGCATTCCACGACGCGTGCATGAGCCCCGCGCCGAGCACGGCCAGGGTCACGCCTAAAGTGAGCTCCACAGGAGAGGTCAGTGCGGCCCGGGGCTCGGGCCGCGGGACGTCGAGGCGGCCTCGAGGAAGGGCACGAAGTGCGCGAGCGGGGGCGTGGGTGCGCCGGCAAGCTTGGCGAGGTCGTCCCACAGGCGCACGTTCACGGCGTCCGCGGCGAAGGGCTGTGCAATGAAGGCCGCGGCCTCCTCCGCGGAGAAGACGCCGCCCTGCAGGGCGAGGCTGCGCTTGGAGTCCACCGACAGGGCGTCGTAGTACTCGGCGCGGGTGGCGCACAGGTAGCGCTTGGCATCCACGTGCAGCTTGATCGGCACGAGCACGTCGTCGTCGTACAGGCCGCGCAGGAAGGGCAGGGCCGCGAACTGGTGCAGGTCGTCCACGCCGCGCAAGGTCGGCGTCTCGCCCTGGTCGTTGAGCAGGTGGCCAAGGTCGTGCAGCAGCGCGGCTGCAATGATCGCCGGCGTGGCGCCGCTCTTCTGCGCGCGGTCCGCCGATTGCAGCGCGTGCTCGAGCTGGGTCACGGGCTCGCCGTCGTACAGGCGACCGCCCTTACGGGCGAACAGGATGCAGATGTCGGACAGGGAAAGTGCCATGGCAGGCGGGGGCAGACGGGTTCAGGCGGTGCGCGGCTTGCGGGGACGCGAGCGCGGCGCGGGCTCCGCCGCGGTGGGCGCGGGCTCCTTGAGGCGGGTGCGGGCCAGCACGCCGGCTTCCTCGAGGATCGGGTAGGCGATCGAGCAGATGTGCGAATTGATGCGCTTCAGGTCCGAGATGAGATCGAGGTGCAAGGAGGACGTCTCGATGCTCTCGATCGTGTTGCCGGCGAGGCGGCTCAGGTGCGAGTCGGCGTAGGCCCGCTCGAGGTCGCGGAAGAGCACCTTCTGGGCGAGAAGCTCCTGCGCGCTCTTGAGGTCCCCGTGCAGGAAGACGCTCATGCCGAGCCGGAGGTTGGCCACGAGCCGCGCGTGCAGGTCGCAGATCTCGGCCATGCCGGCGTCGGAGAAGCTGCGTTGTTTGCTGATCTTCTTGTCCTGGATGTCGACCAGCACGCGCTCGATGATGTCGCCGACCTGCTCCAGGTTGATCGTGAACGACACGATGTCCGCCCAGCGGCGTCCTTCCTTCTCGTCGAGTGCCTCGCGGGAGATCTGCGTGAGGTAGAGCTTGACCGCTGTGTACAACTCGTCGACGACATCGTCCTTCTTGCGCAGGCGCTGGGCGAGGCCGCTGTCGTTGGTCTTGATGACGGTGAGCATGCCGGTGAGCATGTCCTCGATCACGTCGCCGATGCGTATGGCTTCGCGGGCGGCATTGGCGATGGCCAGCGGCGGGGTGTCCAGCGCGGAGGGGTCGAGGTTGCGCGGCTTGGCGGGGTCGTCGGCGGCCGGCTTGTCCGGCAGCAGGCGCTCCGCCACCTTGGCGATCCTTTCCGTCCAGAAGATGAAGAGGAGTGCCAGGGCCACGTTGAAGAAGAAGTGGAAGAGCACCACCTCGCGCGCGGGGTCGAGGTCGAGTCCGGCCACCCAGCCCTCGACGTAGCTCAGCGTGGGAATGGCGAGCACGCAGCCGATGAGTTTGAAGAGGAAGTTGCCGAGCGTGACGCGCCGGGCTTCCGGCGGCGAGCGCAGCGTGGACAGCATGCCGAGGATGCCGCTGCCGAGGTTGGCGCCGAGCACGAGGCCGAGCGCGACCGGCAGCGAGATCATCGACAGCGACGCCAGCGTGGCCATCAGCAGCACCACCGCGAGGCTCGAGTAGCACAGGATCGTGAAGAGCGCCGCCACGAGCATGTCGAGGAGCACGTCGCCAGTGAGCGAGGCGAAGATCACCTTCACGCCGGCCGCCTGCACGAACGGCTTGGCCGCCACCGAGATCCACTGCAGCGCAAAGATGATGAGCCCGAGGCCGATCAGGATGCGGCCGAAGCGCCCGACGTTGGTGGACTGCTTCGCGAGGAAGAGCGTGACGCCCACGAAGATCAGCAGCGGCGCGAGCCAGGACAGGTCGAACGACAGGATGACCGTGACGAGCGACGTGCCCACGTCGGCACCCAGCATGACCGCAAGCGCCGGGGCCGTGCTGATAAGGCCCTGGCCCGCGAAGGCCGCAACGATCAGCGCCGTGGCCGTGCTGCTCTGGATGAGCCCCGTCACCCCGAGGCCGGCGAGAAAGGCCGAGAAGCGGTGCTGGATGCTCTTGCGGAGCACCCGGCGCAGGTCGGCGC
>CALFEY010000053.1 GCA_937958295.1 uncultured Pseudomonadota bacterium | reverse complement strand
CGTGATCCTCGTGGATGGCCTCGCGCCTTTCGTGGACACGTTCTGGGCCTGCGTGCTCGGTCGCGTCGTGGCCGTGCCGCTCGCCCCCGGCAACGCCGACGAGCACAAGGCCAAGTTCTTCCGCGTGCTCGCGCGCCTCGACACGCCCGTGCTCGCCACCGAGCGCAAGGTATTCGACCGGTTGCGCGCGTTCGCGCAGGAGAACGGCCTCGCCGACGAGGTGGCCCACCTCGAGCGGCACACGGTGTTCTTGGACGAGATCGCCGACGTATCGGCGTCGGGCACCGAGCACGCCGCCTCGCCCGACGACGTCGCCTTCATCCAGTTCTCGTCGGGCTCCACGAGCGAGCCCAAGGGCGTGGTGCTCACGCACCGCAACCTCGTCACGAACATCGACGCCATTGCCCGCGGCATCCAGGCCCGGCCGGAGGACACGAGCCTGTCGTGGATGCCACTCACGCATGACATGGGGCTCATCGGCTTCCACCTCACGCCGTTGTTCCAGGGCGTAGACCACTGGCTCATGCCCACCGCGCTCTTCGTGCGCCGTCCTGCGCTGTGGATGACCAAGGCCGCCGAGCACCGCATCAGCGTGACCTGCTCGCCCAACTTCGGCTATCTCCACTACCTCAAGTCGCACGACCCCGCGAAGACGGCCGGCCTCGACCTGTCGCGCATCCGCATCGTGTTCAATGGCGCGGAGCCGATCGCCGCCGACCTCTGCCGGGACTTCCTCACCGCGCTCGCGCCGGCGCGGCTCGCGCCGAACGTAATGTTCCCGGTCTACGGCCTCGCGGAGGCGAGCCTCGCCGTGACGTTCCCCGAGCCGGGCGTGCCGCTCGTGGTGGATACGCTGTCGCGTACCGCGCTCGGTCCCGGCGACACGGTGCGCGACGTCGCCGCGGGATCCGACGACGCGGTGGAGCTCGTGCGCGTAGGGCGTCCGGTGGCCCACTGCGAAGTGCGCGTCGCGGGCGAGGACGGTCGCGAAGTACCCCCCGGCACCGTGGGCCGCATCCTCATCCGCGGCGACAACGTGAGCACGGGCTACTACGACGATCCCGCGCTCACCGCCGCCTCGCGCACGGCCGACGGCTTCGTGGACACCGGCGATCTCGGCACCCTGCGCGACGGCGAGCTCGTGGTCACTGGGCGCATCAAGGACATCCTCTTCGTGGGTGGCCAGAACCATTACCCGCAGGACATCGACCTCGTGCTTGCACAGCACGCCGGCATCGAGCTCGGCCGCGCCGCGGCGGCCGGGATGCGTCCCGCGCACGCGGCCACGGACGACGTCCTCGTGTTCCTCTTGCACAAGGGCGACGACTGGGCGGCGTTCGCGGAAACGGCCCGCACCGTGCGGCGCGTCGTGAACGAGCGCATGGGCCTGCCGGTCGCGGCCGTGGTGCCCGTGCGCCAGTTTCCCAAGACCACGAGCGGCAAGGTGCAGCGCTTCGCGCTCGCCCGCGACTACGAGACGGGCCGCTTCACCGACGTGCTCGCCGGTCTCGCCCGGCACGATACGGGCGCCGCCGCGCCGGAGACGGCCGCGGCCAGCGCGCTCGAGCAGACGCTGCTCGCGATCTGCCAGGCCGCATTGCCCGACCGGCGCCTGGCCCCGGACGACAATCTGTTCGAGATCGGCACCGGGTCGCTCACGCTCGCGCAGATCTACGAGAAGGTGGAGAGCACGTACCCCGGGTATCTCGAGGTGACGGACTTCTTCGAGTATCCCACCGTGCGGGCCATGGCGGCCTTCCTCGCCGCCAAGCAGGCGGAAGCCCGCGCCTGACGCCGCGTGCCGCGGCTCACGTGTACAGCGGCTTGCGGTACTTCCACTTGCGGTGCAGCCAGAGCCAGTCGGCGGGGTTGCGCCGGATCTCCTCCTCGAGCTTTCGGGCGTAGCGCTCCACGATCTCCGGACCCGAATCGCGGTCGTAGGGCGGCTCGGCGAGAAGCGTCAGCTCCACCACGTAGTGCCCGGGACCGTCGCGGCGCATTGCAACGTAGATCACGGGGGCCTTCACGATCTTGGCGATTTTGTCGGCGCCCACGAAGAACGCGGTGTCCTGGTTGAGAAAGCGCGTCCAGTGCTTCTCCTCGTTGTGCTTGGGCGTGTGGTCGGCCACGAGCGCATAGGCGCGCACGTCGCCGCGGCGCTTCATCACCTCGAACATGAAGCTCTGGTGCGGGATGGGATTGCCCCCGAAGCGCGAGCGCCGGGCCTTGAGGAAGTCGTCGATGCCGCGCATGCGCTGCGGCTTGTACACCGCATCGATGGGGATGCGCAGCTCGATCCCGGCCGTGAGCAGCAGCCACTCCCAGTTGCAGAAGTGCGCGGCGAGCAGCACCACCGACTGGCCGCGCGCGGTGAAGCGCGTGATGAGCTCGGGATTGACGATGCGCACGCGCTCGGCCAAGGCGTCGGCGCTCGCGTTCCAGCCCCACAGCGCCTCGGCGAGGAAGAAGCCGAGGTTGCGATAGGACTGGCGCAGGATCTCCTGGCGCTCCGCCGGCGACTTCTCCGGAAACGCATTCTCGATGTTGGTGAGCGACAGGCGCCGGCGCCAGCGCAGCACGTG
>CALFEY010000052.1 GCA_937958295.1 uncultured Pseudomonadota bacterium | reverse complement strand
TGCAGGGGCTGTCCCGGCAGAGCCGGGCGTATGCCGACGTCGTGAGCGCCTTCGTGGCGGAGCACGGCAACGGCCGCGAGCTCGGGTATCTGCCCGTAAGGGCGCGCAACAAGGACTTCACGGCGGTGGTGGACCTGAAGACGGGCGACGTGGTGGGCTACCTCTCCCTCAATCCGTGGTGAGACGACAGGGCACCGTATAATCGGACGCTTTGCGCCGCGGCGTATCGCGTGGGCGGCGCAGCGTCTTCATGCAGAAGCATTCGTCGTCCCCGTTTCGCGCCGCTCTCGCAGCGGGTGCCCTCCTCGTGGCAGTGACCGTGGCGGCCCAGCCTGCCCCGGCCGTTTCCGGCGCTGCCGCGCCTGCCGCCACCGTGGTCCCCACACCGCCGCCCGGCATTCCCGCGCCGTCGGTGGCCGCCAGCGCCTACCTCCTCACCGACGTTACGAGTGGCCAGGTCCTCACGTCCGCCAATGCCGACGAGCGCCGCGATCCAGCCTCGCTCACCAAGCTCATGACGGCCTACATCGTGTTCGGCGCGCTGCGCGCGAAGACGATCGTGCCCTCGCAGATGGTCAACGTCTCGGAGCGCGCGTGGAAGGCAGAGGGCTCGCGCATGTTCATCGAGCCGCGCCGTGCGGTATCGGTGGAGGAGCTCGTGAAGGGCATGATCGTGCAGTCGGGCAACGACGCGTCGATCGCCCTCGCTGAGCTCGTGGCGGGCAGCGAGGAAGCGTTCGTGGCCAAGATGAATGCGGAGGCCGCGCGCCTCGGCATGACGAACACGCACTACACGAACGTGACCGGGCTCTCCAATCCGCAGCACTACACCACGGCCGCGGACCTGGCCAAGATCGCCGTGGCGGTGATCCGCGACTACCCGGAGGCCTATCCGGTCTACGCGCAGAAGGAATTCCGCTACAACAACATCACGCAGCCCAATCGCAACCGGCTCTTGTGGACCGACCCGTACGTCGACGGCATGAAGACGGGGCATACCGAGGCCGCCGGCTGGTGCCTCATCGCCACGGCGCTGCGCGGCGACCGTCGGGTGCTGGCGGTGGTGCTCGGCGCCTCCTCCGACGCCGCGCGCGCGGCCGAGGCGCAGAAGCTCCTCAACTGGGGCTTCCAGGCCTTCGATACCGTGCAGCTGTACCAGTCCGGCAAGCAGGTGACCACGCTCAAGGTGTGGAAGGGCGCCCTGCCCGAGGTGCCGGCGGGATTTCTCGCCGACCGCTACCTCACGCTGCCCAAGGGCAAGGCCGACAAGCTCGCGGTGACGATGCAGGCGGAAGAGCCGCTCGTCGCACCCATCGCCCGCGCGCAGCGCGTGGGCCTCGTGAAGGTCGCGCTCGATGGCAAGCCGATGGCGGAGTTCCCGCTCATCGCCCTCGAGGAAGTGCCGCCCGCGAGTTTCTTCGGTCGCGCATGGGATACCGTGCGCCTGTGGTTCAAGCGATAGCGCACCAAGCGAGGGGACACGCCATGAACGACGCGCAGCAGATCGTCTATCTCAACGGGCGCTTCCTGCCCATCGGGGAGGCGAGCGTGCCGGTGCTCGACCGCGGCTTCATCTACGGCGACGGCGTGTACGAGCTCGTGCCGGTGTACGGCCGCGAGCCCTTCCGCCTGCCGCAGCACTTGGCGCGCCTGCGGCACACGCTCGCCGGCGTGCGCATGGACAATCCGCACAGCGACGCGCAGTGGGAAGCGATCATCCGCGATCTCATCGCCCGCCAGCCCTACGCCGACCAGGGCGTGTACTTCCAGGTCACGCGCGGCGTCGCCAAGCGCGACCACTCCTTCCCCAAGGGCGCGACGCCGACCGTGTTCATGATGGCCAATCCGCTCGCGCTGCCCTCGCGGGAGCAGGTGGAGCGTGGCGTGGCCGTGGTCACGGCGGAGGACAATCGCTGGCACCGCTGCGACCTCAAGACCATCTCGCTCATCGGCAATGTGCTCTTGCGCCAGCTCGCCACCGACGCCGGCGCTGCGGAAGTGATGCTCTTCCGCGATGGTCACCTCACCGAGGCGTCCGCCAGCAACGTGCTGGTCGTGCAGGACGGCACGATCGTGGTCCCGCCCAAGGACAACCTCATCCTGCCCGGCATCACCTACGACGCCACGGTGGAGTTCGCGCGCGCCGCCGCCGTCCCGGTGGTAGTGCGAGCGGTGCCCAGGGCCGAGGCGCTCGCCGCCGACGAGCTGTGGCTGTCCTCGTCGACCAAGGAGGTGCTCGCGATCACGACCGTGGACGGCCAACCGTTTGCGGGCGGAGCGCCGGGACCGGTGTTCCGCAAGGTCTGGGCCGCCTTTCAGGCGCACAAGCCGCGCGCGAAGTAGCCGGGGGTGCCGCTGCGGAAGCAGTGGGCGCCGGCCTCAGTCGTCCTTGTGCGGCACAATGGTGCCGAGCCGTCCATGCTGGAACACGAGCCCCCGTCCGGGGGCCCGCTCGCAGGTCACCACTTCCCCCACGAACAGCATGTGGTCACCCGCCACCATGCGGGCATGGTGGCGGCACTCGAACCAGGCCACGCAGCCGTGGACGAGCGGCGCGTCGGCCCAGCCCAGGCGGTAGTCGAGGTGGGCGAAGCGGTCCTCGTGCGGCCGCGAGAAGCGCTTGGCGAGCTCCACCTGGCTGGCGGACAGTACGTTCACGGCGTAGCGCTCCGTCGCCTCGAAGGCGGGCAGGCTCGCCGACCGTCGGGCGAGCGACCAGACCACGAGCGGTGGGTCGAGCGATACCGAGTTGAAGGAGTTGGCGGTAAAGCCAACGTAGCGCCCCTCCCCCGCGTGGGCGCAGATGATCGTCACCCCGGTGGCGAATTGGGCAAGCGCGTCGCGGAACTGGCGGCTGTCGAATGCCGGCGCGGGCCGCGCCGAACCCGCAGGGGTCATGGGAGTCGGGAAGCCCCGGACGGCGCCGGCGGCGGGAGGTAATCCCCGATTGTACGGCGACGCGCCACCGCGGCGGCGCACGAGGGCGTGCCTCCGCGGGAGGGACTTGCTACACTTTTCCCGTCGCCAGCCCGTTCCTGTCCACCGGTCCCATGCAAGCGATCCAGCGCATCATCACCGACCGCTACTCCGGTCGCGACCTGCCGATCACCCTCGTCCTGCCCGACGGTGCCCGCGTGCCGCTGTCCGCGAGCCCGGCTGTCGATGTCGTGGCCCGCACGTGGAAAGGGCTGCGCGCGCTGTCCAAGCCCGCCTTAGGGGCGCTGGCGCGCGCCTACGTCAAGGGCGATGTCGACTTCACGGGCAGCTCCCGGTCGATGCTTGCCATCGCCGAGTCGATGGTCGGGGCCATCGAGCACGGCCGCGACAGCCTTGCCACTCGCTGGAAGCAGTTCCTGCACCAGACGCGCGGCAACCGGCGCAATATCGCCTACCACTACGACGTGTCCAATGCGTTCTATCGCCTCTGGCTGGACGAGCGGATGGTGTATTCGTGCGCCTACTTCGAGGGGGACGCCGACACGCTCGACCAGGCGCAGGTGAACAAGATCGACCACATCTGCCGCAAGCTCGGCCTGGCGCCGGGAGAGCGGTTCCTCGACATCGGCTGCGGGTGGGGCGCGCTGATCCTGCATGCGGCAGAGAAGTATGGCGTCACGGCACACGGCATCACGCTGTCGAAGAACCAGTTCGAGCACGTGTCGCGCGAGATCGCGGCGCGTGGCCTCGCCGGCCGCGTGAAGGTGGAGTTGTGCGACTACCTCGACCTGCCCGAGGACGTGCTCTACGACAAGGTGTCGAGCGTGGGCATGTTCGAGCACGTGGGGGTCGCGCGCTTCCCCAAGTACTTCGGCAAGATCTACCGGGTGCTCAAGCCCGGCGGCATGGTGCTAAACCATGGCATCACCCACAACGCGCTCGGCGCCCAGAGCCTGGGCAGCGGCATCGGCGATTTCGTGGAGGAGTACGTCTTTCCCGGCGGCGAGCTCACCCATGTGTCGAAGGTCATCGCGGGCATGGCCGACCAGGGGCTCGAGTGCATCGATGCCGAGGCGCTGCGCGAGCACTATGCCAAGACGCTCTGGCAGTGGGTGGACCGGCTGGAGTCGCACACCGACGAGGCCAAGCGCGAGGTCGGCGAGGAGCGCTATCGCGTCTGGCGCATCTATATGGCGGGCTCCGCGCACGCCTTCGATCGCGGCTGGATGTCGCTGTGGCAGATTCTCGCCGGCAAGCCCCTGCCCGACGGATCTCTCCCGCACCCGCTCACCCGCCGGTACATGTACCCGGCGTGAGGCCACCCGCGCCGGGGCGCGGTTGCGATAGGGGGGCGGTACCCGCATATTCGGGGTACGAAGGAGATTGCCATGGATAAGCCGCCCTCCCCCGATACCGCCCTCGAAGGCCTTGCCATCGAGGAGAAGGATTCCCCCCTCAAGTTCCCCTGCGTGTTTCCCATCAAGATCATGGGCCGCACCCAGGACGGCTTCGCGCAGGCGGTGTCCGAGGTCGTGGTGAAGCATGCCCCGGATTTCGACCCGGCCGCGCTCGAGATGCGCGCGTCGAAGGAGGGCAACTGGCTGTCGGTGACCGCGATCGTCAACGCCACCTCGCGGGAGCAGCTCGACGCGCTGTATCGGGAGCTCGTCGCGCATCCGATGGTGAAGATGGTCCTGTAGCGCAGGGGCCGAAGGGGGGGGCGCCCGGGTTGAATTTTGTGTATTTCTGTGGAAATATTCGTATACATAAGTTTCCATAGAGGACCAACCCCGTTGCGGTCCTTGCCAGCCCCGTCGGCCGTACCGCGGTGGCATGCTCCCTCGCTGAAACAGACATGGCCATCCCGAGCGTCCAGTCCCACGCACCGCACATCGAGCCCGCGACAGCGGTCGTACTGTCGAAGGCGACCGTGCGCGCGGCACGCCTGCTCGGGTTCACGCAGCGCGACGTCGCGGCGGCGCTCGGCATGTCCGAGGCCACCGCCTCGCGCCTTTTCGCCGGCAAGTACCTGCTCGACCCTGCGCGCGGCAAGGAGTGGGAGCTGGCGCTCCTTTTCGTGCGGCTCTACCGCTCGCTCGACGCGCTGTGGGGTCACGAGGAAACCGCGCGCCTGTGGCTTGCGAGCGAGAACGTCGCGCTCGCCGCAACCCCGCGCGCCCTCGTGCGCAACGTCGAAGGGCTCGTCCGTGTCGTTGGCTACCTGGACGCCGCGCGCAGTCGCGTCTAGCGCCCACCGCGCCGAGCTCGCGCTGTGGCGCGCCGTGGAGGCGCAGCACGTGGTGTCCACCATGGCGCTGGTCGACACCCTCGACGAGCAGCACGTGCTCGAGCGGCTGCTCGACGCGAGCAAGCCGCCCGTGCCGGCGGGAGCGGAGGCGCTGCATTACCTCCTGTTCACGCCGTTTCGCTACGGCCCGCCGCCGGGCGGTTCGCGCTTTCGCGGGCCCACCGATTCGGGCGTGTTCTACGCCGCCGACGAGATTCGCACCGCCTGCGCCGAGCTCGGCTACTGGCGCTGGCGCCACCTGCGCGACACGCCCGCCATGACGAGCATGCCGGGCAAGCCGCAGACGGTCTTTCGCACGCGCGTGGCCGCCGACACGATCGACCTGCGCGAGCCGCCGCTGGTGCGCGACCGCGCCGCGTGGACGAGTCCGACCGACTACGGTCCCTGCCAGCGCCTGGCGGCCACCGCCCGCCAGGCGGCGGTAGGCGCGATCCGCTACGAGTCGGTGCGCGATCCGCGCCACGGCGGTTGCTGCGCGGTGCTCGACTGGAGGGCGTTCGTGCGGCCCGCACCCATCGACGCGCAGACGTGGTCGTTGTCCGTCACGCGCGAGCGCGTGGTGTGGCAACGCAGCGACGCCCTGCGCTCGGAGGCCTTCGAGTTCTCCGCCGAGTCCTTCGGCCATGACTGATGGGCACGCACAGCGTGCGGTGAGCGTCGTGCGCCGTCTCGGGCTGACCGACTATCGCACGACATGGGAGGCGATGCGCCGCTTTGCGGACGCCCGCGTCGCACATGCAGCCGACGAGATCTGGCTCACCGAGCACGCGCCGATCTACACGCTCGGACTCGCGGGCCGCAGCGAGCACGTGTTGCGCGACAACGGCATCGAGCGCCTGAAGGTGGATCGCGGCGGCCAGGTCACGTACCACGGCCCGGGGCAGCTCGTGGCGTATACCCTCGTCGATCTGCGCCGCGCGGGCTACGGCATCCGCGACATGGTCCGGCGGCTCGAAGGGGCGGTGATAGAATGGCTCGGCACGCATCGCATCGCCGCGTATGGCAAGGTCGATGCGCCGGGCGTCTACGTCGCCGGCGGCGCGGGGGCGAGCGGGGGACCTCCGCGAGAGGCCAAGATCGCCGCTCTGGGCCTCAAGGTGCGCCGTCAAGGCACCTACCACGGCCTGGCCGTGAACGTGGCGATGGACCTCGCTCCATTCCGGGACATCGATCCCTGCGGCTATCCCGGCCTTGCCGTCACGCAGCTCGCCGACTTCGGCACGATGCGCACGGTGGAACAAGCAGGCGACGAGCTCGCGCCCATCCTCGCGGCGCGCCTCGCGCGACAGGACACGACATGAGCTCCGAGCCCCTCTCCAACGATGCCGGCGTGAAGCACAAGGGCGATGCCAAGACGGCGCGCATCCCCATCAAGATCGTGCCGGCAGACATGCTCAAGAAGCCATCGTGGATCCGCGTGCGTGCCGCGTCGTCGCCGCGCTTCATGGAAATCAAGAAGATCCTGCGCGAGCACAACCTGCACACCGTGTGCGAGGAAGCGTCCTGCCCCAACATCGGCGAATGCTTCGGCAAGGGAACCGCCACGTTCATGATCATGGGCGACATCTGCACGCGGCGCTGCCCGTTCTGCGACGTGGGCCACGGCCGTCCGCTGCCGCTGGATGCCGACGAGCCGGTCAATCTCGCCCGCACCATCGCGGCACTGCGGCTGAAGTACGTCGTGATCACCAGCGTGGACCGGGATGACCTGCGCGACGGCGGCGCGCAACACTTCGTCGACTGCATCCGCCAGGTGCGGGAGCTCTCGCCGGCCACGCAGATCGAAGTGCTGGTGCCCGACTTCCGGGGGCGCCTCGATCGCGCGCTGGCCATCCTCGAGGCGGCGCCGCCCGACGTGATGAACCACAACCTCGAGTCGGTGCCACGGCTGTACAAGCAGGTGCGCCCGGGCTCCGACTACGCGCATTCGCTCAAGCTCTTGGCCGAGTTCAAGGCGCGCGTGCCCGGCGTGCCCACCAAGTCGGGCATCATGGTGGGCTTGGGCGAGACCGACGACGAGATCCGGGCCACGATGCGCGACATGCGCGCGCACGACATCGACATGATCACCGTTGGGCAATACCTGCAGCCGTCGGCGGGCCACCTGCCCGTGTTGCGCTACGTGCACCCCGACCAGTTCGCCGCTTTCGAGCGCGAGGCCTACGCGATGGGCTTCCGGCACGCGGCCGTGGGGGCGCTGGTGCGCTCGTCGTACCACGCGGACAAGCAGGCGGAAGAGGTTCTCGCCGAGTAGCGTCACGCCGCGCGGCCGGCCTGGGGAGAGAGTCCATGATGTCGCGCTGCATTGCTGCTGCCCTTGCCGCTTTCGCCTGCGTGTCACCGCCGGTGGAGGCACAGGGATTCTTCCCGGGCGCGCCCCCGACCGCGGACGCGCGCTTGCCGTACGGCATCGAGGCCATCGCCAACGTGCGCACCTACTTCTTCGACTCCGACAATGGCACGTCGCAGAGCGAGGCCTGGGCGCTCGGCGGGTACGCCGGCTTGCGCAGCCCGTGGCTCGCCGACGTGCTCCAGCTCGCCGTGGTGGGCTACACCTCGCAGCCGCTGTACGCCCCCGCGAGCAAGCCGGGGAGCAAGCTCCTGCTGCCCGACCAGGATGCGATCAACGTGCTGGGAGAGGCGTTCGTGTCGTTGCGCGTCCTCGGACAGACGATCACCGGCTACCGGCAGCTGCTCGACCGGCCGTTCCTGAATCCGGACGACAGCCGGATGGTGCCGAATACCTTCGAGGCGTACACGTTGCTCGGCAAGGTCGGAGACGTCGACTACATCGGCGGCTACGCCACCAAGGTCAAGGTGCGCGATGCCGACAGCTTCCAGTGGATGTCCAACGCCGCGGGCGGCTCCGGCACGCAGCGCGGTACGGCCTTCGCCGGGGCGACGTGGACCTTCCGGAAGGACGGCTTCCTGCGCGTGGACAACCAGTACACGTTCGACGTCTTCAACACCTTCTACATCGAGGGGCACTACCCGATCCCCTACCGCGACGTCGAGTTCGGCGTAGGCGCGCAGTACTATCCCCAGCGCTCGGTGGGCGAGGCGCAGATCGGGCAGTTCAGTACCTTCGGTGCGGGCGTGCAGGGCACGCTCAAGTGGAAGGGCCTCGCGATGAGCCTGGCCTACACCCAGACCGGCAAGGACTTCGAGACGCAGGCGCCCTACGGCAGCCATCCGTCGTATCTGCACCTGCAGCAGGTGGACTTCAACCAGCGCGGCGAAAAGGCCGTAGCGGTCAAGGCGTCTTACGACTTCAGCGCGGACGGCGCGCCCGGCCTGTCGGCCGCCGCGGCGTTCGGAACCGGATGGGATGCCTTGAGCAGCAAGCACGGCACGCCGGTGCCGGACCAGCACGAGACCGACGTGCGCGTGGACTACGCGCTGCCCAGGTCCTCGCTGCTGCGCAACCTCGTGCTCACCTTCCGGTACTCGTGGCTGTCGCAGTCGGGCTCGCCCATGGCCACCGAGCTGCGCGCCTACGCGAACTATCTCGTGCCGTTCTGAAGGCCGGCGCTGGCCGCCCGGGGCCAGGCGGACCGGCTAGTCCGCGCGCGCCCGCGCATGGGCCACGAGCGCGGCCCGCTCGGCATGCTCGCGGCGGATGTACTGTTCGAACTGCGCCGGTGCAAGCGCGGTCGGTGCATAGCCTCGCGCCAGCAGCTCCTTGTCGCGAAAGGCCCGCTCCCCGATGACCGCGGCGATGTCGCCGTGAATGCGCTCCACCACGGCGCGGGGCGTGCCGGCGGGCGCGAGCACGCCGTACCAGACCGTATAGAGGAGCGTGGGATGGCCGAGCTCCGCAAACGTGGGCACGTCGGGAAGGAAAGGCGAGCGGCGGTCGGAGGCGAACGCGAGGGGGACCATCGCGCCCGATCGGATGTGCGGCAGCGTCGAGTAGACGCCTGCGAAGGTCAGGGTCGACTCGCCGCGGGCCACCGCGCCGATCGCCTGCGGCAAGCCCTTGTAGGGGATGTGCAGGAGATCGATGTCCGTCTCCTTCTTGAGGAGCTCGGCGAGCAGGTGGACGGAACTGCCGATGCCGAACGACGCGTAGGTGAAGGCGGCAGGGCTCGCCTTGGCGGCGGCCACGAGTCCGACCATGCTGCGCGCGGGCAGCGAACGGTGGGCCACGAGGAGCTGGTGGAACGTCGTGACCTGCGTCACCGGCACGAGGTCGCGGAGGGGATCGTAGGGAAGCTTCGCGTACAGGTGCGGATTGATCGTGACCGGGGCGTCGGACGTGAAGAGCAGCGTGTAGCCATCGGGCGCCGCATTCACCACGAACTGCGTGCCGATGATGGAATTGGCGCCCGGCTTGTTGGTGACGATCACCGGCTGGCCCCAGCGGGAAGCCAGGCGCTCCGCGAGCGCTCGCGCCACGAGGTCGATGCCCGCGCCGGACGGTGAAGGCACCACGAGCACCACCGGCTGTTGCGGCCAGGGCTGCGTGGCGGGCTGCGCGAAAGCGCTTCCCCAGGCCACCGCGAGCAGCAGCGCCGATGCCCCGCGACGCCACGCCGATGCGAGCCCGTTGTGCAGGAAATGCATGAGGCAATGGTACCCGCGCGTCCTCGGGATTCGGGGGTTTCACTACAATGCGCGCGTGGAAATGCCTCCGATCAACGTGACCGAGCCGATCCGTCGCCATGCCGAGGCCACGCCGGACGCCCCGGCGTTCATCGGCAATGACGGGGTCGTGGTGTCGTATTCAGCCTTCGATCGCGCCATCGACGCCGTCGCCGCCCGTGCGCTTGCTCGCGGCCTCGTGCCGGGGCAAGTCGCGCGCGTGTCCGTGGCGGATCTGTACGCGCAGCTGGTAGTGGCGCTGGCGCTGGCGCGCATCGGTGTGGCGCATGGCCCGCAAGGCCTGCCCGCGCACGCCGTGGCCCTCGAGATCGTCGACGACGCGGCCACGGCCACGGGCGAGGTCCGGAGCATCGCGAGCGACGACTTGCGCCGCGACGCAGGCGACGGGGCGGCCCCGGTCGTGATGCAACCCGGCGGGACGCGTCCGTGGATGTATTGCGCGACCTCAGGCACCGGCGGCGCGCGCAAGTTCGTCCCGTTCAGTCACGCGTTATCGCTTCGCCGTGCGCGGGCGCGCGTGTCCACCGCCGCGGCGATGGGCGGAGGGCGGGGCCTCGCGGCCACGCGGCTCGCGTCGTTCGTGGGCCCGAGGACGTCCTACGGTTTCAGCAGTGCGCTCCTGGTGCTGCATGGCGGCGGGGCGGTCGTGCAGCCCACGCTCGTCGTGCACGAGATGCGCGACTGGTTTGCGCGCTCGGGCGTGAACTATCTCATCACTTCGCCGGCCGCGATCCACAAGGTGCTGCGGGCGTTGCCGGGGCCTATCGCGAACACGCTCGAGACCCTCGAGGTGGGCGGGGGTGCGCTCCCGCGCGACGTCTACGAGGATGCATCCGCGCGCCTGTGCGGCCACATCCTCATGGGCTATGGCTTCACCGAATGCGGGCGCGTGGCTTCGGCCCCGATGAAGACGGTGCAGGAGCGGATGGGGGGCGTGGGCTTCGCGCTGCCCGGCGTGGAGATCCGCGTCGTGGACGAGAAGGGGACGGTCCTTCCCGCGGGACAGGAGGGCTGGCTCTGCGTGCGCAGCGAATCGGCCGCGAGCGGCTATCTCGACGCGCCCGCCGAGGAGGCCGAGGTCTTTCGCGACGGTTGGGTCCGGCCCGGCGACCGCGCGATCCTGGAAGCGGATGGCTACCTGCGAATCCTCGGCCGCGCCGACGAGGTCATCAACCTGGGCGGCGTGAGGATCCAGCCCCAGGCGCTGGAGGCGGAGCTGCTGGCGCTCGGCAACGTGCGCGAAGCCGCGGTGTTCGGCGTCGATCGGGCCGCGGGATTGCCGGTGCTGTGCGCGGCCGTGGTGCCCTCGGCGCCCATGGACGCCCAGGCGTTTCACCGGCGCTGTGGCGACAAGCTCGGCCAGTGGGCGCCCGTCGTGATCCTGCACGTGGAGGAGCTGCCGCGTAACGAGATGGGCAAGGTGCAGCGTAGCGATCTCGCGGCCGCGGTGCTCGCGCACAAGGGGTGGAACCGGTCAGCCGGGTAGCGGTGCGCCCTTGGGCCAGAGGATCCACATGCGGCCCTGCTGGCGCATGCGCCCGGCCTCGCGTCCGGCCTGCGCGCCGAAGCCCCAGAAGAAGTCCGCGCGCACCGGTCCGCGGATGGCGCCGCCCGTATCCTGCGCGAGCGTGAGCCGCTCGAGCGGAGCGTCGGACAGCGGGCGCGTGGTGGCGAGATAGACCGGCGTGCCCAGAGGAACGAAGCGCGCGTCCACCGCGATGGTGCGCTCGGCCAGCAGCGGTACGCCGAGCGAGCCCTGCGGGCCGTCGATGGCGGCGTCGAGCGAGCCGGGCGCGGGAGGCGGCACTTCGCGGAAGAACACGTAGCTGGGATTCTGGTCGAGGAGCTCGCGCATCTGCGCGGGATGCGCCTGCACCCACGCGCGGATCGCCTGCATCGATGCCCGCTCGCGCGTCAGCTCCCCGCGCTCGATGAGCACCCCCGCCACCGAGCGGTACGGGTGGCCGTTCTGATCGGCGTAGTTGAGGCGCATCACGCTGCCGTCGGCGAGCGCGATACGACCGGATCCCTGGATCTCGAGGAAGAATGCCTCCACCGGATCGGCGACGTAGGCGAGCGGCTCCGCCGGCAGCGCTGAAGGGTTGCGCTCGATCTCCTCGCGCGGGGCGTAGGGCACCACGCGGCGCCCCTGCAGGCGGCCCCGCACGCGCTTGTCCTTGAGCTCGGGATAGAGCGAAGACAGATCCACGATCAGCAGGTCGTCGGGCGTGGCGTAGAGCGGGACCTTGTGGTCCGCGGTGGGCGTACGCGAGCCCGCGAGCAGCGGCTCGTAGTAACCGGTGACGAGGCCCGTGTCGCTGCCGCCCTCGACCGCCACGCGGTACGGGCTAAAATGAGTCATGAAGAAATCGCGCACCGCCGGCTCGCTCTTGCCGTCCACGCTGGCGGCCGCGCTACACGGCGCCTTCCATACGGCATCGAAGGTCGCGCGCCGCGCGAGCGCCCGGCAGCCCACGAGGAACGCCGGCCACGCCGCGGCCACGTCGTCGCGCGCGAAATTGGGCAGGTCGCTCCACTGCGCGGGCGTGAACGACGCCCGCTGCGGTGCAGCGGCGGCGGGCGCCGGGGGCGTCTCCTTCACCGGAGGGGCCGGCGGCGTGGTCTGGCAGGCCGCGAGGGCCGTGGCCGCGAGCAGCGCGGCCGTGAACCGCAGGTAGCGCATGGGCTGGATCCTTCTCGAGGCGCTGCTCGCGCTGGTCATTGCGATTGCGATCGTATGGTGGACGGCCTCGGGACGCCGCAAGCCGCCGCCGGACCGCGACCGGCGCTAGGCTCCACGCACGAGCGACTCCTAGTGCAGCGTGCGCGGCACCGACAGCGTGAATGACGGTATCGGCGCATCGAACATGGAGCCGTCGTCGGCACGCATCTGGTACGTGCCCCGCATGGTGCCCATTGACGTGGGGAGCGCCGCGCCGCTCGTATACTCGAAGCTCTCGCCGGGCTTCAACTCTGGTTGCTGACCCACCACGCCGAGGCCCTTCACTTCCTGGACCTTGTGGTCGGCGTCGGTGATGATCCAGTGACGGCCCACGACCTTGACGCCGACGTCCCCGGTGTTGGTGATCTTGATGGTATAGGAGAAGACGTATTTGTCCTTGGCGGGATCCGATTCGTCGGCGACGTAAGCTGACTTGGGCTCCACCGCGATTTCGTAGCGTTTGTCCTGCGCCATGTTCCTGTCGTGTTCTTGTCGTCTTGACCAGACTTCTCGATTATAGAGGTTTACGCCAATGCCAACCCCATTCCGGCTCGCCCCTTCCATCCTGTCCGCCGACTGCGCGCGCCTGGGCGAAGAGGTCCGCAAGGTGGTGGATGCCGGCGCCGACGTCATCCACTTCGACGTGATGGACAACCATTACGTGCCCAACCTCACGCTCGGGCCATTCGTGTGCGAAGCGTTGCGCCCGCACACCACGGTGCCGATGGACGTGCACCTCATGGTCAAGCCGGTGGATCGCATCGTGCCCGACTTCGCCAAGGCAGGCGCCAATCACATCAGCTTTCATCCCGAGGCTTCCGAGCACGTCGACCGCACCATCGGCCTCATCCACGAGCACGGTTGTACCGCGGGGCTCGTGTTCAATCCCGCCACCCCGCTCGACTGGCTCATGCACACCATCGACAAGCTCGACCTCGTGCTCATCATGTCGGTGAACCCGGGCTTCGGCGGGCAGTCCTTCATCCCGCACACGCTCGAGAAGCTCAAGGCGGCGCGCAAGCTGGTGGACAACGCGATGCAGCGCACGGGCCGCACGATCCACCTGGAAGTGGACGGCGGCGTGAAGGCGTCGAACATCCGCGAGATCGCGCAGGCGGGCGCGGACACCTTCGTGGCGGGCAGCGCGATCTTCGATTCGCCCGACTACAAGGCCACGATCGACGCGATGCGCGCGGAGCTCGCGCAGGTGCAGCGGCCGTAGCGCGTCCGTGGGCGGCGGTGGTATAGTCGTTCCAACTCGCCGCCACGGCGGGTCCATGCCGCAATGAAGACCGTCCCCCACCTCGAAGCGCTTCATATCCCCACCGCCGCCCTCGCGGCGTGGTGGCGTGCAGGCGAGTGGCGCTGGCAGCGCCCACTCTAGACAGCCTCACGCGTTCGCGTCGCGCGCAAGAACCCAAGCGACGCCACAAACCAAGCAGCACGCACCAGCCTCTCGAGGGTCGCATGATCACCGAAGCCGAATTCCGGGCGCTCGCCGCCCAGGGGTACAACCGCATCCCGCTCGTCGAGGAATCGTTTGCCGACCTCGACACCCCGCTGTCGCTCTACTTGAAGCTCGCCAACGCGCGCTACTCCTACCTGCTCGAGTCGGTGGTGGGGGGCGAGCGTTTCGGCCGCTACTCGTTTATCGGGCTGCCCGCGCGCGTGCGCCTGCGCGCCGTCGATCGACGCGTGGAAGTCTTCGACGACGCCGGCGTGCGCGAGGCCCACGAGGGCGATCCGCTGGCCTTCGTGGAGGCTTACCGAGCGCGTTTCAAGGCCGCCCCGCTGCCGGGACTGCCCCGTTTCTGCGGCGGCCTCGCCGGCATCTTCGGCTACGACGTGGTGCGTCACATCGAGACGAAGCTCGCGCATACCGGCAAGCCGCCGGCGCCGGCGCTGGCCGACGTCCCCGACCTGCTGTTGCTTCTCACCGAGGAGCTCGCCGTCGTCGACAACCTGAAGGGCAAGATCTCGCTCATCGTCTACGCCGACCCGGCGCAGCCCGATGCGTACGCGCTCACGCGCGCGCGGCTGGCCGAGCTGCGACGCAAGCTGCGCGCGCCGGTGGCGATCCCACACGCCACCGGTTCGCCGGTGACGCGTGCGCAGAGCCAGTTCGGCGAGGCCAACTACAAGGCGGCCGTTGCGCGGGCCAAGGAGTACATCGCGGCCGGGGACATCATGCAGGTGGTGCTGTCGCAGCGCATGGCGATGGACTTCGCGGCACCGCCGCTGTCGCTGTACCGCGCGCTGCGCTCGCTCAATCCGTCGCCGTACATGTTCTATTACGATTTCGGTGACTTCCACGTGGTCGGCGCCTCGCCCGAGATCCTCGTGCGCAAGGAGGGCGCCACGATCACGCTGCGCCCGATCGCAGGCACCCGACCGCGCGGCGCTACGCGCGAGGCCGATGAGGCGCTCGCCGCCGAGCTCGCGGCGGATCCCAAGGAAATCGCCGAGCACGTGATGCTGCTCGACCTCGGGCGCAACGACGTCGGCCGCGTCGCGCAGACCGGCACGGTGCGGGTGGCCGACCGCATGATCATCGAGCGTTATTCGCACGTGATGCACATCGTGAGCAACGTCGAGGGTACGTTGAAGCCCGGGCTCACGTCGATGGACGTGCTGCGCGCCGCCTTTCCCGCCGGCACGGTGAGCGGGGCGCCCAAGGTGCGCGCGATGGAGATCATCGACGAACTGGAGCCCGTGAAGCGGGGCATCTACTCGGGCGCGGCGGGGTACCTGAGCTTCCAGGACGACATGGACACCGCGATCATCCTGCGCACCGCGGTCATCAAGGACGGCGTGCTCTACGCGCAGGCGGGCGGCGGCATCGTCCACGACAGCTCGCCCGAGGGTGAGTGGCAGGAAACGCTCAACAAGCTGCGCGCGGTGCTGCGGGCGGCGGAGATGGTGCAGCAGGGCCTCGACGGAGCCGAGTAACCCTTACGCGACCACCGCAGCGAGTGGCGAGGGCGGCGCAACGAGCCGATTCGCGCGGCCTTCGGCACGTCCTTTGCTCCCTTGCGTGCGGCAGGACTCGAGGGTACGGTCGGGTACCACTGGTATCCGATCTGATGGGGGCGCGCCGTCCATGGAAACGCCGAGCAGCGCCGAAAGGCGTCAGGAGGGGCGCACCAGCGTCACCTCGGAAGGACAGGTCCTCCTTGCGGAGGACAGCGACACGGATGCGGAGCTGACGGTTCGCGCGCTTCGGCGCGGCGGGCTCGTGGGCACGATCGTGCGCGCCCGCGACGGAGCGGAGGCGCTCGATTACCTTTTTCACCGTGGGGTTTTTGCCGACCGCGCCAGGGCGTTGCCGCGGCTCGTTCTGCTCGATCTGCACATGCCGCGCGTCGACGGCCTCGAGGTGCTGCGGCAGATCAAGTCGTCGCCGCCGCTGCGCGGGATTCCGGTGGTGATGCTGACCTCCAGCAATGCGCAGGAGGACATCGCCGCAAGCTACGGCCTCGGTACCAACAGCTACCTCGTCAAGCCCGTCGACTTCACGCGCTTCGTGGCCGACGTGGCAGAGGCCGGCCGCTACTGGATGGCGCTGAACCAGGCCTGCCCGCCGGTGTCGCCGCAGGCCTCGTGAGCCGCCCGCAATGAGCGCCTTACGCCTCCTCGTGATCGAGGACCTCCAGACCGACGCCGAGCTCGCGGTGCGCGAGCTTACGCGCGCCAAGTTCAAGGTGGAGTGGCGGCGGGTGGAGACCGCCGAGGACCTCGCGCGCGAATGCCGTGAGTTCGCACCCGACATCGTCCTTTCCGACTTCTCGCTGCCGCGCTACAGCGGGTCGTTGGCGCTGCGTGCGGTGCGCGAGCTCCTCCCGCACGTCCCATTCATCTTCGTGTCCGGGACGATCGGCGAAGAAACGGCCATCGAGTCGTTGCGCGGCGGGGCCACCGATTACGTTCTCAAGACGAACCTCGCCCGCCTGCCCGCCGCGGTGCATCGCGCCCTCCAGGAAGCGGGCGAGCGCGCGGCGCTGCGCCACGCCGAGGATCGCATCGCCCACAGCGAGCGCGTGCTGCGCTCATTCATGGAGAACCTGCCCGGACTCGCCTACATCAAGGACGCCGACGACACGATCGCGTTCGTCAATCGCGTGGCCGAGTGGGTGATCGGCCGGCCTGCCGGCGAGCTCGTGGGAACACGCGTGCCGGCGCCGATTCCCGACAGCGTGCTGTCGGCGCTCACCGCCGACGACGCGCTCGTGCTCGCCTCCGGCGCCGCGTTCCACTCGACGCTGCGCCTGCCCACGCCCACCGGCGAGCGCGAGTGGTTCATGGTCAAGTTTCCGCTCGGACAGGTCGACTCGGCCCCGCACGGCATCGGCGCCATTGCGATGGACATGACGGAGCGCCTGCGTACCGAGGAGGCGCTGCGCTTGCGCGACCAGGCGGTGGAGGCGAGCGTGAATCCGATCGTGATCGTGAGCGCCACGGATCCCGACATGCCGCTCGTGTACGCCAACCGCGCCTTCGAGCGCGTGACGGGCTACACCTGCGAAGAGGTGCTCGGTCGCAACATGCGCATGCTGCAGGGCAACGACAGCCAGCAGCCGGAGCTCGAGAAGATCCGCCGCGCCCTCGCCGACGAGCGTCCCGGGCAGGCACTCCTGCGCAACTACCGCAAGGACGGCAGCGTCTTCTGGAACCAGCTGTACGTGACGCCCGTGCGCGATCCGCGCTCCGGTGCCGTCACGCACTTCGTGGGCGTGCAGCACGATATCACCGAGGTCAAGCACTACCAGGACGAGCTCGAGCACCAGGCCACGCACGATGCCCTCACCGGCCTGCCCAATCGCATCCTGCTCAAGGACCGCCTTGCCCAGGCACAGGCCCTCGCGCACCGCGCCGGCAGCCGTTTCTCGGTGGCGTTCATCGACCTCGACGGCTTCAAGTTCATCAACGAGAGCCTGGGGCACGACGTCGGCGACGGGGTGCTGCGTGCGGTGGCCGAGCGCCTGTCGCGCTGCGTGCGCGAGGGCGACACGGTGTCGCGCGTGGGCGGGGACGAGTTCGTGATCCTCGCCGTGCACGAGGAGGCCGCTGCGCCCGTCCACCGGCTCGTGCACCTCGTGATGACGAACCTGCGCGAGCCGATCATGATCGACGTGCGCGAGTTCAAGCTGACCTGCGCGGTGGGCATCGCGACCTTCCCCGGCGATGGCGCGGACGCCGACACCCTGCTGCGCAACGCCGATGCCGCGATGTACCAGGCGAAAAAGATCGGTCGCGATACGTACAAGTTCTACGCGCCCGAGATGAACGCCCACCTGGCGGACCGCTTGGCCCTGGAGGCGGACCTGTGGTGGGCGCTCGCGCGCGACGAGCTCCTGTTGCACTACCAGCCCAAGGTCGAGCTCGGCACCGGCCGCATCGTGGGCTTCGAGGCGCTCGTGCGCTGGAGCCATCCCGTGCGCGGGATGGTGCACCCGGCCGCCTTCATCCCGCTGTCGGAGGAGAGCGGCCTCGTGACCGATATCGGCCGCTGGGTGATCGCCACGGCGTGCGCGCAGAACGCCGCGTGGCGCAAGGCGGGATTGCCCGAGGTGCCCATCGCCGTGAATGTATCGGCACGCCAGCTCCAGGACGACGACCTCGTCGACATCCTGCGCACGGTGCTCGAGATGAACGGCCTGCCACCGTCGAGCATCGAGATCGAGATCACCGAGAGCGGCGCGATGCGCTCGCCGGACAGTTCCGCCCGCGTGCTGCGTGCGCTGCGGGCCATGGGCGTGCGCATCTCCATCGACGACTTCGGCACGGGCTACTCGAGCTTGAGCTACCTCAAGCAGTTGCCGGTCACCGGCATCAAGATCGACCAGTCGTTCGTGCGCGATCTGGGCGAGCGCGAGGACGACGCCGCCATCGTGCGGTCGGTCATCGCCGTGGCGCAGGCGCTCTCGCTCGCGGTGACCGCGGAGGGTGTCGAGAACGCCGCCCAGGCCGCGTTCCTCCACGCCCACGGCTGTCTCGAGGCGCAAGGCTTCCACTTTGCCCGGCCGGTGCCGGCCGCCGCCGCCGGGCTCCTGCTGGCCGCCGGCGTGCTGCGGCCGGCGTGAGCGCAGCCCCGAGCTTTCTTTCGACCCTGCCCGCCTCCCGTGGCCAGCGGCGCCTGGCCGCGACGGTGGTGCTGGTGTCGCTTGCCTTCTTCGTGGCGGCCGTCCCGTTTGCCAAGGCGCCGCTCGTGCACGTCCCCGCGTTCATCCCGATCTACGCTTCGGCGCTGGTCGTGAACGACACGATGACCGCCGTGCTCCTGCTCGGCCAGTTCCTCGCGCGGCGCGCCATGTCCTTGCTCGTGCTCGCCGGCGCTTACGTGTTCACGGCCGCGGTCACGATCGCTCATGCGCTGAGCTTCCCCGACGTATTCGCCCCGGGCGGCCTGCTCGGGGCGGGCGCGCAGACCACGGTGTGGCTGTACATGTTCTGGCACGGCGGTTTTCCCCTCGTGGTGCTGGTCTACGCTTGGTGGCGCGGCGCGCGGAGCTGGATCGTCGACGAGGCAAGGGTCACGTGGGCCATTGCCGCGACGCTCGTCGTTGCCCTCGGGGTTGCAGCAGCGGTGATCGGCCTCGCCACGCTGGGCCAAGGCTCCCTGCCGGTGCTGCTGCGCGGCGGCCAGTACTCGAACGCATACGTGGTAGCCGTATCGATCGTGTGGGGAGCCTCGGCCGTGGCCTTGCTCGCCTTGTGGCGGCGGCCCGGCCGGCGGACGGTGCTCGACGTGTGGCTCATGGTCACGCTGTGCGCGTGGCTGCTCGACGTCGCGCTCTCCGCGATGCTCAACGAGAAGCGCTTCGACCTCGGCTTCTATGCGGGGCGGGCTTACGGGCTACTCGCCTCGAGCTTCGTGCTGACGGTCCTGCTGGTGGAGAGCACGCTGCTGCACGGGCGCCTGGCCAAGGCACACCGCCGCGAGCGCGACGAGCGCCGCCGGCTGGCCGCGAAGGAGCGGGAGTTGCAAGCCGCGAATCGGGAGCTCGATGCATTCGCGTACTCGGTGTCGCACGACCTGCGCGCGCCGTTGCGCGCCATCGACGGCTACAGCCGGATGATCGAGGAGGACTACGGCGACCGCCTCGACGCGGAAGGGCAGCGGCTGCTCGGCGTGGTGCGCTCCAGCACCGCGTCGATGGGCCAGCTGATCGAGGACCTGCTCGCGTTCTCGCGGGCGGGTCGCGCACCGGTGGCGGCGCGCGACGTTCCCCTCGAGCCCCTGGTGCGCCAAGTGATCGCGGACCTCGCGCCGCAGTGGGAAGGCAGGGCCGTCGACTTCGTGGTCGTCGTGCCCGGCAGCGTGCACGCCGATCCCGCGCTGCTGCGGCAGGTTTTTGCGAACCTCCTCGGCAATGCGATCAAGTTCACGCGCGAGCGCGCCCCGGCGCGCATCGAGGTCGGGCGCGAGGCCGTGCCCGGCGCGGCCGATGTCATCTTCGTGAGGGACAACGGCGCCGGCTTCGACATGCAGCACGCCGGCCGGCTCTTCGGCGTGTTCCAGCGCTTGCACAGCGCACAGGAGTTTCCCGGCACCGGCGTGGGACTTGCGATCGTCGCGCGCATCATCGCCCGCCATGGCGGGCGCATCTGGCCGGAGGCCGCGCCGGACCGTGGCGCGGTCTTTCGCTTCACGCTCGCCGCGGACGCCTGAGGGGCGCTGTCGGCCGCGCGCCGATGTGGTACTGTTGGACCGTGGCCACTTTCTTCCGCGCGTCTTCCCGGAGCACCGCCTCGCCGCAAGGGCGATGGCGTCGCACGCCCGTCTAGCGCCCCTTCGATCGCGGCGATCCCATCGCCGCGGGCGGAGACCCCGCCGCACGTCCCGCGTGCGCAAGCCCACGAATCCGAAGGACCAGATCATGCTGCTCATGATCGACAATTACGACAGCTTCACCTACAACCTCGTCCAGTATTTGGGCGAGCTCGGCGCCGACGTGCGCGTCTTCCGCAACGATGCCATCACCCTCGACGAGGTCGCGGCCTTGAAGCCGGACAAGATCGTCGTGTCCCCCGGACCCTGCACGCCCAGCGAGGCCGGCATCTCGGTGCCGCTCATCCAGCGCTTCGCCGGCGAGATCCCGATCCTTGGCGTGTGCCTTGGCCACCAGGCCATTGGCCAGGCGTTCGGCGGCCGCATCGTGCGCGCCCGGCATGTGATGCACGGCAAGCTCTCCCCGGTCACCCACGACGACCGCGGCGTTTTCGCCGGTCTCCCCTCGCCGTTCGCCGTCACGCGCTACCATTCGCTCGCCATCGAGCGCAGCGCGGTGCCGGAGGAACTCGAGGTCACCGCCACAGCGGACGACGGCGAGATCATGGGCGTGCGCCACCGCCGGCTCGACGTCGAAGGCGTACAGTTCCATCCGGAGGCGATCCTCACCGAGCACGGCATGCACCTGCTCGGCAACTTCCTCGAGGGCAGGCGATGAAGATCCGCTCGGCGATCGTGGTGGCAGGGCTGCTGGCGACTGGCGCGGCGATGGCGGGGGCACTCGACGAGTGCAACCTCCGCGGCGACCAGGCCACCGTCATGCGCTGTCTCGCCGAGGCTGACCGCGATGCCCAGGACCAGCTCAATCGCATCGAGGGCGAAGTGGCGCGTAAGGCCCGCGAGCTCGACACCGCCACCGGCCGGCCGCTGGCCGCCCCCGCGCTCGCCCGCTCGATGCGCGAGTTCGGCAACTACCGCAAGGCGCAGTGCGAGTTCGTGCGCGCCATGTACACAGGCGGCGTGCGCGCGGAGCAGGCCCAGCTTGGGTGCATGGTCGACATGACGCGCCGGCGCCTGCGCGACCTCCAGAACTAGAAAACCGACACGAGAACGACGATGACCCTCTCCCCCCAGGAGGCCCTGCAGCGGACGATCGAGCATCGCGAGATCTTCCATGACGAAATGCTGGCGCTGATGCGCCAGATCATGGGCGGCGAAGTCTCGCCGGTGATGATCGCCGCCCTTACCGTGGGCCTGCGCGTGAAGAAGGAAACCATCGGCGAGATCGCCGCGGCCGCGCAGGTGATGCGCGAGCTCTCCACCAAGGTGGAGGTGGCCGACCGCGCGAATCTCGTGGACATCGTGGGCACCGGCGGCGACAGTGCGCACACGTTCAACATCTCCACCGCCTCGATGTTCGTGGCCGCGGCGGCCGGCGCGCGGGTGGCCAAGCACGGCAACCGGTCGGTGTCGTCGAAGTCGGGCAGCGCCGACGTCCTCGAGGCGCTCGGCGCCAACATCCAGCTCAGCCCCGACAACGTGGCGAAATGCATCGCGGAGACGGGCATCGGCTTCATGTTCGCCCCCAACCACCATGCCGCCATGAAGCACGCGGCGCCCGTGCGGCGCGAGCTCGGCGTGCGCACGATCTTCAACATCCTGGGACCGCTCACCAATCCCGCCGGCGCGCCCAACCAGCTGATCGGCGTGTTCCACCAGGACCTCGTTGGCATCCACGTGCG
>CALFEY010000051.1 GCA_937958295.1 uncultured Pseudomonadota bacterium | reverse complement strand
GGATCGTGTAGCCCAAGGGAACACGCTCGCGCGACAAGGCGCCCAGCACGGCAACGACCGCGCCGGCCACGGCGAGCAGTCCCGCGAAGAGGCGTGGCGCGGTCCCGGGGCCGAACGACGGGCCTTGCGCGCCGGGGAGATCGCGTGCCGCCCAGAAGGCGAGTGCGGCCACTCCAATGAGCGCGATGCCGCCCCAGAAATCGCGCGAGTTGCGGATCAACGGGACGCGTTCGCCGCGTGCAGGATCAACCACGGCAAGCGACGCATCCGCCGGACGTGGCTAGTTCGCCTTGAGCTTGTATTCCTCGACGATGGGCTTCCACTTCGCGCGGTCCTCGGCAATCATTTTCGACAGCTGCTCGGGGGAGGTGGGCATCGGCACGCATGCCACGGCCTCGAGCCGCTTGGCGACGTCGGGGTGCTTCAGCGCCTCCCGCGCGGCTGCATTCAGGCGCGCGATGATCGCGGGCGACGTGCCCTTCGGGGCATACAGCGCGTTCCATCCCACGAGCTGTACGTCGATGCCATTTTCCTTGAACGTAGGTACCTTGGGCAACAGCGGCGAGCGCTCCGGCAGTGTCACGGCGATTGCGGCCACCGATCCTCCGGTGAGGCTCGCCATCGCAGACGGCATCGCCTCGATCACGAGATCGGTGTCGCCACGCATGAGATCGGGGAAGAGATCCCGATTGCCCGCGGCGTACGGCACGTTGGTGAGGTTGACCTTCGCCGCTTGGCGAAACATCTCGAACACCACGCGTGCCGTAGTGCTCGCCAGTCCCATCTTGAGCGGCGGCTGCGCGGTCTTGGCCAGCGCCAAGATCTCGGCGAGGCTCTTGTCCTTGAGCTTGGGCCCGGCGGCGAGCACGTAGCCGGTCGCGGCGATGCCGCTGATGGGCACGAGGTCCTTGTCCGGATCGAACCCCATCGCTGAGTAGAGGAGCGGATTGGCCACGTGCGTTGCGCTGCCGGTGCACAGCAGGGTGTAGCCATCAGGCGCGGCCTTGGCCGCTTCCGCCGAGCCCAGATTGCTCGCGGCGCCCACGCGATTCTCGATGATGATGTTCTGCTTCAGCACCACCTTGAGCTGCTCCGCGAAGACGCGGCACATCACGTCGGTGGCCTGCCCGGGGGCATACGGGACGATCAGCTTGATGGCCTGGGTAGGATAGGCGGGCGACTGCGCTTGCGCGAGGCCGGCAGCGGCAAAGACGCACGCGGCGGCGAGCCATCGCTTGCTGGATCCGATCATGGCGAGTTCCTCGTGGTGGAGGGAGGGTCCCGGCGCGAACCGGGACGGATGCCGCGCGCGCGCAACGGGCGCACCGCGCGGCCCTGCGCGCCGGTCACTCGGCCGGCGGCGGATTCCACGAATTGTGCTCGGCCTTGATCCAAGGCACGCCCTCGTCGCCGAAGTCCTCGTCCTGCCACTTCACGAGGTGGATGTAGTCGTGGCGCACGGGCGAGAAAATCTCGATGAGCGATACGGGCGTCTCGCCGAGCGCGTAGCCGCGGTGCATGGCGAAGGCCGGCACGTCGATGACTTCGCCCGGGCCGATGTCGTACTCGTCGCCGTCGATCTCCATGCGCATGGTGCCCTTCACCACGATCAGCAGCATGTCGTGCGGGTGGTCGTGCGGGCGGCGATGGTTGCCCTGCGCGGACAGCGGCTGGGGCGTGATGTCGGCGAAGACGATCTGCGCATTCTTCGTGCGGATCGAATAGCGGGTCATGCGACCCTCGTGCAGCTGGTTCTCGCGCGGAATATCGGCGATCCGGTAGACCGGTAGTCGGGCCACGGTGTTTCCTCCTCGTTGACAGATGGCATGCGCGACACCGGCATGGCGTCGCAGCGGGCCGCGGCGGCTCACGGCCCGGCGGCTCTTCTGGGCGAGGATCATACGAAGCGGAGGAGCCTTCGATCAAATGACAGTCGGAATTTCTGTTTTGCATATAATGCAAAGCACACATGGAGCTCAAACCCCTCGAGTGGTTTCTCTGCATCGCGGAGACGGGCAGCCTGAGCCGCGCGGCGCTGGAGCTCGAGGTCTCGCAATCGATGCTGAGCCGCGGCATCCAGGATCTCGAGCACGAGGTCGGGCAGCGCCTTTTCCACCGCACCGGCCGCGGCATGTCGCCCACCGAGTTCGGACAGCGGCTGCTGCCGCTCGCACGGCGCGCCACGCTCGAGGTCACCCGCTTCAACGATGAAGCCAAGGCGTTGCGCGGCAGGCTTTCGGGCACCGTGGCGATCGGCTTGCCGGGCTCGGTCGCGGCGAGGCTCGTCGCCCCGCTCGTGCGCGCCACGGCGAAGCGCTATCCCGAGGTCTCGCTGCGCTTCGTGGAAGGCTTGAGCGGCGGCATCGAGGAACGGCTCGCGGCGCGGCGCATCGACATCGGAATCGTCTTCGAGCACGAATCGCGCGTCACGCGTGCGATGGTGCCGCTGGCTTCGTCGGGCCTGTACCTCGTGGGGCCGCCGGGTGACACGCTCACCGCACGCCGCTCGGTTCCGCTCGCGCAGGTGGCGACGTGCCCCGTGATGCTGCCGGGGCGGCCTCATTCCGTGCGCACGATGGTGGAGGACGTGTGCGCCGAGCGCGGCCTCGAGCTGCGCGTCCTCTGCGAGGTCGAGTCGCTGCTCGCGATCCGCGAGACCGTCGCGGCTGGTTGCGGCTACACGATCGCTGGCTTCGACTCGGTGGCGCGCGACGTGGCCGCCGGGCGCCTGCAAGCCACGCCCATCCGCGATCCGGCCATCACGCGCGTGCTCGTGCTGACGATGGGTCCCAAGAACTCCATCACCACGGTCGCGCGGGCCGTTGCCGACCTGCTCGCCGCGGTGGCCGGGAGGCTGGTTGCCGACGGCACCTGGCGGGCGCCATCGGGCCGTGGCCCGGAGGCGTCCTGATGAGCGCGCGCGGTCGCGGCGCGCGGCGCGGCTTCGGTCGGGCGCGCCGCGCGGCACGGGTGCTGGCGTTCGCGCGCGGCACGCACCCTCTCATCCCTGCCACAGGTCGCCCTGGCGATCGCTGCGCAGGTGCAGCGCCTCCTGCACGCGCCACCACGCCCGCAGGTCCTCCTCGCCTAGGGGCTTGGAGATGAGGAAGCCTTGCGCTTCCTCGCAGCCATGGCTGCGCAAGAAGTTGAACTGTGCGGCCGTTTCCACGCCTTCGGCGATGCAGCGCAGGCCGAGCGAGTGCGACAGCGCGATGATGGCCTGCGTGATCGCCTCGTCGTTGCGGTTGCGGTCGAGACCATGGACGAAGCGCTGGTCGATCTTCACGCCCTGAATCGGCAGCCGTGCAAGATAGGAGAGGCTCGAGTAACCGGTGCCGAAGTCGTCGACCGTGATCGACACGCCCATCTGCTTCAATTTCATGAGCGTGGCCACGGCCTTCTCGGGATGCGTGATGATCACGCTCTCCGTGATCTCGAGGTCGAGGTGACGCGCGGCCAAGCCGCTGCTGCGCAATGCCTCTTCCACCACCGACAGCCAGCTGTCGTGCTGCAGCTGCTGCACCGAGAGGTTCACCGATAGCCGCAGCGGCATGTTGAGCCGGTGCCACTGCACCACCTGCCGGCAGGCGTCACGCAGCACCCGGGCACCCAGCGCCTGGATCATGCCCGACTCCTCGGCGATGGGGATGAAGTCCGCGGGTGCGATCACCCCGCGCTCAGGGTCGCGCCAGCGCAATAGCGCTTCCACGCCGCAGGCGCGGCCGGTCTGCATCTCGATCTGGGGCTGGTAGACGAGGAAGAATTCGTCGTCCATGAGACCGCGGCGCATGTCCGTCTCGAGCTGCAGGCGCAACTGCACCTTGGCGTTCATGTCCGCGGTGAAAAAGCGGTAGGCATTGCGGCCGGCGTCCTTGGCCGCGTACATCGCGGTATCCGCCTGCTTGATGAGGCCCACGCCGTCCTGCGCATCGAGCGGGAAGAGCGCCACCCCCACCGAGCAGGTGAGCGTGGGCGTTTGATCGGCCAGGCGGAACGGCGCCTCGAAGGCATCGCGCACGCGGTTGAGGACGGCCATCACCTCGTAGCTGCCCTGCTCCGGGTCGAGACCGGGGAGCACCACCACGAACTCGTCTCCGCCTAGGCGCGCGACGGTATCGGACTCGCGCACTGCGCTCGTGAGCCGCTGGGCGATGGCCATGAGCAGCTGGTCACC
The DNA here is from genome assembly GCA_937958295.1 of uncultured Pseudomonadota bacterium. GTDB lineage: Bacteria > Pseudomonadota > Gammaproteobacteria > Burkholderiales > Casimicrobiaceae > VBCG01. The sequence continues at coordinate 17,856 of CALFEY010000051.1, read as the reverse complement.
GGCGTCGTGGCCGAGCGTGTCGTTGATGCGCTTGAAGTGGTCGAAGTCGAGAAAGAGGCAGGCCACGTGCGTGCCGTCGCGCTGCGCCTGCGCAAGGATCTGCTTCAATCGCTGGTTGAGCAGCGAGCGGTTGGGCAGGCCGGTGAGAATGTCGTGCTGTGCGAGCTTGTAGGCCTGCGCGGTGGCGACCTCGAGCTCGCGCGTGCGCTGGGCCACCTTCTCCTCCAGCGTGCGCTGGTAGCTCGCCACTTGCGACTGCGACTCGGCGAGCTTCTGCGTCATGTGATTGAACGTGTGCGTCAGTAGGCCGAGCTCGTCGGCCGAGCCGGCGGGGACGTACACGTCGAGGCGGCCCGCGCCCACAGCCCGGGCGGCGCGCATGAGGCGGCGCATCGGCGCGACCAGGCGCCGCGTGAGGAGCAGCGTGGCGATGACCGCGAACACCACGAGCAGGCCCACTACCGCAACCGCCCCCACCATCTGCTCGCGGAACTGCTTGCGCTGCGCGTCGAGCGACAGGCCGAGGCGGATGTAGCCGATCACCGCGGGCGGCGCTCGCGTGCTCGCCGGATCGAGGCCGTTGGGCGCGGTGCGCGTGGCGGTGGGGCTCGCCACCGGCGCGAGAACCTCCACGAGCTTGCCCGTGGGCATTGCGTGATCGAGCAGCACGAGGTCCCCGCGGGCCGGCAGCGCCAGGTCGGACGGGAGGGGCGGCAAGCTCGTGTCCGCGAGGCCGGGACCGTATTGGCGCACCACGAGCGGCTGGAGACGGCGGTCGAGCACCGCCACGAAGGCCACCGAAGGATCGGTGCCGATGCTGTCGAGCAGCTGCTCGAGCGAGTCGCGATCCGAGGTGTAGAGCGCGTACTCGGCGAGCTCCGTCATCACCCCGGCCAGCGCCATGCCCTGCCGCTTGAGCTGCGTCTCGTCGGCGCGCCACCGTTGCTGCGCGTAGAAGAGTGTGGTGGCCACTGCGGTGAGGAAGATGAGGCCGATGGTGAGCAGATTGAGCTTGGTGAGCAGCCCCATCTTCACCGGCGGCAGGTCGAGCATCGACGCCGTGTCCCCCGCCAGGGGCGACAGGTGCTTGCGCCACGCTTTGCGGATGCGTTTCATGGCGCTACTCGTAGACCTTGTCGATGAGGCGCATCGTCTCGTCGTCCCAGCGGATGCGCAGCTGCTCCGCCGAACGGGTATTGGCCACCACGCGGGTACGCGGCGGCGCGGGCGCGGGCGCGCGGCCTCCGGCGAGCTGGCGCAGGGCAAGGGCGCCGCAGTAGCGTCCGAGGTCTTGGTAGTCCCAGTCGACCGCGAACAGCGCGCCCGCCCTCACCCAAGACTCGGTGGGCCCGGCGATCGGGATCTGCTGGCGGAACGAGAAGAGCAGCAGCGACCGCGAATGCTCGCGGGCGTACACCATCGTGTCGGGCAGCGCGTGCAGGAGGTCGACGTGGTTCTGCAGGCGCTGTAGCGCTCCCGGCAACGCTGTGGGGCTGGGGACCGGCTCCAGGACCACGCCGAAGCCGATGCGCTTCAGCGCCGCGGCGCTCTCGGCGGCGCGAGCATCGTTCTGTGCGGGGTCGTAGAGGATGCCCACGGTCCGTGCGTGGGGCAGCAGGCGACGTATCCAGTTCCCCTGCGCCTCGATCGGGATGTCGAGCGAGACGTTGATCGGCAAGCCCGCTCGCGCGGGGGCGGCAGCCAGCACCATGCAGTTAACGATTGGAGGCGAGGGCGTGGGCACCTTGGCCGCGGCCACGAGCGTGGCGGCGGCACCGCCCAATGCCACGATCGCGGTGTCGCGACCGCTGCGGGCGAGCGCCGCGGCGATGACCTTCTCCTGGTCGGGGGACAGGTAGAACGTCTCGACCCCGGCACCCAGCCGCGCGAGGCCATTCGCCGCGAGACGGTAGGGTTCTGTCTCCGCCGAGGACACCACCACCAGGCGCTGCGCATGTGAATGGCCGGCGAGCACCGCGGCGGCGAGCACGGCGCACGCGGCGAGACGTAGCGGCGACAGCAACGGCGGTGCGCTCACCGGAACGCGTACTCGAGCTTGATCCAGAACTCGCGGCCCGGCTGCGGAATGCGGTCGGCACGATGCTCGGGGCCGCCTGGATCGGCCAGGGTCACGTCGAACACGTTGGTCACGGCGGCTGTAATCCGCAGGCCTCCCCACAGCCGCGCGACCGTGCCCACGAGGTTGGTGAGCGCCTGCCCGGGGAGCGTGGTGCCGAGCAACGTGCGCCGGCTGCTTTGGTAGATGCTCTCGAGCGCGACGGTGGCGCGATCGCCCGCGAACGATTGCGCAAGGCGCGCCTTGACCTGCGTGCGCGGGGCGGCCACGCTGACGTTGCCGAGCTGGGTGGTGGCGGCAAGGAAAGCCTCGAGGCCGAATGCCGTGCGGCCCTCGATCTCGGCCTCGAGCCCGCGCCCGATCTCGGAGGCCGAGTTCACGTTCATGAGAAGGCCGTCGGCGGGATCCGTGACCGTGACAATGAGATCGCTGATGCGGTTGAAGTAGAACGCGCCCACCGCGCGCCACTGCGGCGCGAAGCGCCACTCCGCGAGGAGCTCGGAGGTGCGGATGCGCTCGGGCGAGAGGTTGGGGTTGGCCCGTTGCGAGACCCCGCCATCGTTGTAGTAGAGCTCGTAGTCGTTGGGCGCGCGGAAGGCCTGGCCGTACAGTGCCTTCAGCGTGAGATCGGGGCTCGGCCGGTAGATGAGCGCGAGACGCGGATCCGTCACGCCGCCGAACGTGCTGTAGTGATCGTGGCGGACACCGATCGTGGCGTCGAGGCCGGGCGCGATCTGCCACTCCGCCTGGGCGTACAAGGCCCAGTAGCGCGTGCTGTCGGTGCCGAGGAAGAGGCGCTCGTAGGACGTCTCGAGCCCGCCTTCGAAGGTGCGGTCCCCGCTCTCCTGCTGGTTGCGGATATCCGATTGCGCCTCGGCGCCCGCCACGAGCGTGAGGGTCCTCGCCAGCGCGCGCGAGTAGGTGACCTCGCCCGACCACCAGGTGGCGCGCGAGCGGTCCTGGTTCACCACGCGCGGGTCGAGCTCGTGGACGAGGTCGCCCTCGTAGCGGTAGTCGTCCACCGCCACCCGCGCCGTGAGCGCGCCGCCCGCCACCGCGCCGTCGTAGCGGCCTTCGATCCACGCGCGCGAATCGGTGGTCTCGTTGCCCGACGTATCGAAGATGGCATTGAAGGGGGCGGTGGGGATGTGCTTGTTGCGCTGGCTGTAGATGCCGGTGAGCGTGAAGTCGTCGATGCGGAACTGGCCGAAGGCCTGGAACCAGCGGTCGGCGTCGTTATCGCGGGACACGCCGCCGTTGCGCGTGAAGCCGGGAAGCTCGAAGTTGCGCTCGCCGTCGGTGCGGCCCGCGGTGACGGAGGCAAGGTACTCCGCGCGGCTGCCGATGCGATCGCCCGCCGTGAGGCGGCCGCCGTAGGAGGATTGCGTGCCGGCGAGGCCCGCCACCTCCGCGCCGCCGACATCGCGGCCGCGGCGGGTGATGAGGTTGACCACGCCGAAGAACGCGTTGCTGCCGTACAGCGACGAGCCGGCCCCGCGCACGATCTCCACGCGCTCGACGAGGTCGAGGTCGACCGGCCCTTCGGTGCCGAGCAACGCCTGGTCGTAGATCGTGTCGTTGGTGCGATGGCCGTCGACGAGCAGCAGGATACGCGCGTTGTAGTCTCCAGTGCGGGCGAAGCCGCGCACTCCGGCGTAGGAGTAGTTGCGGTCGTTGGTGACGAGGAAGCTGCGCACGCCGCGCAGCACGTCGGCGAGCGTGCGCCAGCCGTAGCGCAGGATTTCCGCCCGGGTGACCACCGTCACGTCCGCCGGTGCCTCGGAAAGGGGCTGGTCGTATTTCGACGCCGCGAACACGCTCGGCACGTCGTCCAGAAGCGACCGCTCGTCGGGGACCTCGCGCGGCAGGTCGACTCCGAGCGCCGGAGTGGCGAGCGCCGCCGCACAGGCAGCAACGGCGGCCAGGCGGCGGGAGCGGGAACGGAGGGGCACGGCACTCGAAGATTCAGGGCAATCTCTCGAAAAGCACGGTCCATGCCATGCCGTCCTCACGGACGGCGCGCGTTTGCTGCGGGAGCCCCGGGCGCGCGGTCGCGCGCGGACGGGGGCCGCTTCTTGCCGGCTACATGGTGGCGACCGGGATCTTGCCGATGCGCGCCTGCCAATGGCGCGGGGCCGTGTGATGGACGGACGTCCCGCGGGCGTCCACTGCCACCGTCACCGGCATGTCCTTGACCTCGAACTCATAGATCGCTTCCATGCCGAGGTCGGCGAAGGCCACCACCCGCGAGGCCTTGATGGCCTTGGACACGAGATAGGCGGCGCCGCCTACGGCCATCAGGTAGACGGCCCCGGCGCGCTTGATGGCTTCCACTGCGGCAGGGCCGCGCTCCGCCTTGCCGATCATGGCCACGAGGCCGTGGTGCTGCAGCATGAGATCGGTGAACTTGTCCATGCGGGTGGCGGTGGTGGGACCCGCCGGGCCCATGACCTCGTCACGCACCGGATCGACGGGGCCGACGTAGTAGATCACGCGATTGTGGAAGTCGACACCATCGGGAAGCTTCTCCCCGCGCGCGTGGTGATCGGCGATGCGCTTGTGCGCGGCATCGCGGCCGGTGAGCATCTTGCCGTTGAGCAGGAGCGTCTCGCCGGGCTGCCAGGCGGCGGCTTCCTCGCGCGTGAGCGTGTCGAGGTTCACGCGGCGCGCCGACGCCGAGGGCTTCCAGTGCACATCCGGCCACTGCGCGAGATCCGGGGGGTCGAGCTTGACGGCGCCCGAGCCGTCAAGCGTGAAGTGGGCATGGCGCGTGGCCGCGCAATTGGGGATCATCGCCACCGGCTGCGAGGCCGCGTGCGTGGGGTAGTCGAGGATCTTGACGTCGAGCACGGTGGACAGGCCGCCCAGCCCCTGGGCGCCAATGCCGAGCGCGTTCACTTTCTCGTAGAGCTCCACCCGCAGCTTCTCGATGGGGTTCTTGGGCCCGCGCGCCAGGAGCTCGTGCATGTCGATGGGCTCCATGAGCGATTCCTTGGCGAGCACCATCGCTTTCTCCGCGGTGCCGCCGATACCGATGCCGAGCATGCCGGGCGGACACCATCCCGCGCCCATGGTGGGCACGGTCTTGAGCACCCAGTCCACGATGGAGTCGGATGGGTTCAGCATCACGAACTTGGACTTGTTCTCGGAGCCCCCGCCCTTCGCGGCGATGGTCACGTCGACCTTGTCACCTTCGACGATCTCGTAATGGATCACCGCGGGCGTGTTGTCCTTGGTGTTGCGGCGGCTGCCCACCGGATCGGCGAGGATCGAGGCGCGCAGGCGGTTGTCCGGGTCGAGGTATGCGCGGCGCACGCCCTCGTTGATCATGTCCGTGACCGACATCGTGGCATCCGGCCACGTCACGCTCATGCCCACCTTCACGAATGCCGCGACGATGCCCGTGTCCTGGCACAGCGGCCGGTGGCCCTCGGCGCACATGCGCGAATTGGTGAGGATCTGCGCGATCGCGTCCTTGGCCGCTTCCGACTCCTCGCGCTTGTACGCCTCGCCGAGCGCCTGGATGTAGTCGACCGGGTGGTAGTAGGAGATGAACTGCAGCGCGTCGGCCACGCTGTCGATGAGGTCCTGCTGGCGGATGGCGGTCACTTGCAGACTCCCTGGCGCGGCGCGCTACGGTCATGGAGGTGGAGAACGCCCGCGGTGGCGCGAGCACGGCACTGCGATACTCCCGCTGCGCTCACTTGAGCTCCTCCGGAATGTCGCTGCGAGGGCCGTGGCCGCGTCCCGCCCGGTGCGGTGGCGCGGGCATGATGCGGTCGACCGCCGCGATCGCCACCGCGGAAAGGAGGAACGTGATGTGGATCACGGTCTGGTAGAAGAGCGCCTTCTCGGTGAAGGCTTGCGCATTGATGAACGTGCGCAGGAGGTGGATCGACGAGATGCCGATGATCGCGGTGGCGAGCTTGACCTTGAGCACCGAGGCGTTCACGTGCGACAGCCACTCGGGCTGGTCGGGGTGGTCTTCGAGCCGCATGCGCGACACGAAGGTTTCGTAGCCGCCCACGATCACCATGATGAGCAGGTTGCTGATCATGACCACGTCGATCAGCCCCAGCACCAGCAGCATGATGAGCGTCTCGCGGGACATGGCCTTGGCAAACGACGGGTCCGCGCCGGGCACGGCGACGCTCTCGCGGATCGTCTCCAGAGCCGCCTGGTTGCCCAGGGCCGCCTCCACGAGGTGGACGAGCTCGACCCAGAACTGCCACACGTAGACGCACTGCGCGACGATGAGCCCCACGTACAGGGGCACCTGCAGCCACCGGCTCATGAAGATGACGCGGGGCAGGGCGGACATGCGCGGATCGCGGGGGAGCTTGGGCTTGACCATGGAAGGTAGGGGATTCAGGGGCGCCGGACGGGCCCCGCGGCAGGCGCGGGAAAGGGCGGCAGACAACCGAAGATCTTACCATTCGCCTCTGGCGCGCCGGCAGGGGGGCGGACGCCGATTGCCCGGCGTCGAAGCGATTAGGTAGACTTCCCGCCCATACCCCGAAAAGCCCGCTCCCAGGAGGAGAACGCCATGTCGTCGACCATCGAATCCGTCCTCACCGAGAGCCGCGTCTTTCCGCCGGCGCCTGAGTTCGTGCGCCAGGCCAACATCGCGGGGATGGACGCCTACCACGCCATGTGCGCCGAGGCGGAGAAGGACTTCGAAGGCTTCTGGGCGCGCCATGCCCGCGCCGAGCTCCTCTGGAAGAAGCCTTTCACCAAGACCCTCGACGAGTCCAACGCGCCATTCTTCAAGTGGTTCCACGACGGCGAGCTCAATGCCTCGTACAACTGCCTCGACCGCCACCTCGCCACACAGCCGCGCAAGGTTGCCATCATCTTCGAGGCCGACGATGGCAAGGTCACGCGGATCACCTACCAGGAGCTCTATCACGAGGTCTGCCGCTTCGCCAACGCGCTTAAGGCGCGGGGGATCGCCGCCGGCGATCGCGTGCTCGTGTACATGCCGATGTCCATCCAGGCCGTGGTGGCGATGCAGGCCTGCGCGCGTATCGGGGCCACGCACTCCGTGGTGTTCGGCGGCTTCTCCGCGAAGAGCATCCAGGAGCGCGTCGTCGACGCCGGCGCCGTCGCCGTAGTCACCGCCGATGGCCAGTTCCGCGGCGGGCGCGAGATCCCGCTCAAGCCTGTGGTGGACGAGGCGCTCGGAATGGGAGGCTGCGACGGCGTCAAGACCGTCATCGTCTACAAGCGCACCGGCACGAGCGTGCCCATTAAGGCGCCGCGGGACCTATGGTGGAGCGACGCGGTCGCGGGGCAGGCCGACACCTGCGAGCCCACGTGGGTCAACGCCGAGCACCCGCTGTTCATCCTCTACACGTCGGGATCCACCGGCAAGCCCAAGGGCGTGCAGCATTCCACGGCCGGCTACTTGCTCCACGCCATCCTCACGATGAAATGGACGTTCGATTACAAGCCCGCCGACATCTTCTGGTGCACGGCCGATGTCGGCTGGGTCACCGGGCATACCTACATTGCCTATGGCCCGCTCGCGTGCGGGGCCACCGAGGTGATGTTCGAAGGCGTGCCCACCTACCCTGATGCGGGGCGCTTCTGGAAGATGATCCAGGACCACAAGGTCACCGTGTTCTACACGGCGCCCACCGCGATCCGCTCGCTCATCAAGGCCGGCGGCGACCTGCCGAAGAAGTACGACCTCGGCACGCTGCGTATCCTCGGCACGGTAGGCGAGCCCATCAATCCGGAAGCCTGGATGTGGTACTACGAAACCGTCGGCAACTCGCGCTGCCCGATCGTGGACACGTGGTGGCAAACCGAAACGGGCGGGCACCTCATCACGCCGCTGCCCGGAGCCACGCCGCTCAAGCCGGGGTCCTGCACGTTTCCCCTCCCGGGCGTGATCGCCGACATCGTCGACGAGACGGGCCACTCCGTGGAGTTCGGCAAGGGCGGCATCCTCGTCATCAAGCGCCCCTGGCCTTCGATGATCCGCACGATCTGGGGCGATCCGGAGCGCTTCAAGAAGAGCTACTACCCCGAGGACTTCCACGGCAAGTACTACCTCGCAGGCGATGGCGCATCGCGGGACCTCGAGGGCTACATTCGGATCATGGGTCGCATCGACGATGTGCTCAACGTGTCGGGTCACCGCCTCGGCACCATGGAGATCGAGTCGGCGCTCGTGGCCAATCCGATGGTGGCGGAGGCCGCGGTGGTGGGGCGTCCCGACGACCTCACCGGCGAGGCCGTGTGCGCGTTCGTCGTGTTGAAGCAGGCGCGTCCCCATGGGGCCGACGCCGAGCGCATCGCCAAGGAGCTACGCGACTGGGTGGCCAAGGAGATCGGCGCGATCGCCAAGCCCAAGGACATCCGCTTCGGAGACAACCTGCCCAAGACGCGCTCTGGCAAGATCATGCGCCGCCTGCTGCGCTCGCTGGCCAAGGGCGAGGAGATCGTGCAGGACACCTCCACCCTCGAGAATCCGGCGATCCTCGAGCAGCTGAAGCAGGTGACCTAGGGAAGCTCTGCACAACCGGCGTCGCAGCGCACTGGCGTCATCCATCGACGCCGCGGACGCCTTTTGCAGACGTTCCCTAGGCGTCCGGCGCGGTCTCGGCGAAGGTGCCGCGCTTGTCCAGGCGGACGGAGAGCTTGGCGAGGTTGGGATGGTCGTGCGTCCATCCGAGCGCCTCGGCGCGAAACGCGAGATAGCCGAGCGCGCAGCCGGCGGCGATGTCCGCGAGCGAATAAGCGTCGCCGTGGAACCAGTTGCGCTCGCCGAGCTCGTCGGCGAGCGTTGCCACGCCCGCGACGATCTTTTGCTGCTGGCGCACGACCCACTCCTCGCTCTGCTGCGCAGCCGGGCGCCTGCCCTCGAGCACCTTGGCGATGGCCGCATCGCAGATCCCGTCGGCCAGCGCCTCCACCCGCCGCACGGCGATGCGCTGCCGGCTGGGTTCCGGAATGAGCCGCGAGACCGGGCTGACCGTGTCGAGGTACTCCACGATCACGCGCGAGTCGAAGAGCTCCGTGCCGTCGTCGAGGACGAGCACGGGGACCTTGCCGAGCGGGCTGTACCCCAGCACCGGGTTGTCGGCGGTCCACGGCGAGAGCTCGACGAGCTCGAAATCGAGCTTCTTCTCGGCCAGCGCCACGCGCACCTTGCGGGTGTACGGGCTGGTCTTCGACGCGATGAGTTTGAGCAAAAGGACGTGCTGCGGGAGGGTGCGAAAAAAGTATAGCATCGGGCTTTCCCGCCGACCCCGCTCACTGTCATGTCCGCAGCCCACGCCGCGCTCACCGCGCTCTGTCCGCTCGACGGCCGTTATGCCGCCAAGGTGGCGGTGCTCGGCGAGCACTTCTCCGAATACGGCCTCATCCGCCACCGCGTGCGGGTGGAGCTCGCCTGGCTCGTTGCGCTGGCCGACGAGCCAGGCATCCGCGAGCTCGCACCGCTCTCGGCGCAGGCGCGCGCTGCCATCGACGAGGCCGCGGCCGCGTTCGCGCCGCAGGACGCCGCCCGCGTCAAGGAGATCGAGCGCACCACCAACCACGACGTGAAAGCCGTGGAATATTGGCTTAAGGAGCGCTTTGCAGGGGTGCCGGAAATCGCGGGGTCAGCGGAATTCATCCATTTCGCCTGCACCTCCGAGGACATCAACAATCTCGCGCACGGGCTCGCCCTGGCGCAGGCGCGCGAGCACGTGCTCTTGCCCGCCCTGCGTGCCATCGCCGGCGATCTGCGCAGCATGGCGCACGAGAACGCGGCCGTGCCGATGCTCTCGCGTACCCATGGCCAGGCCGCCACGCCCACCACGCTCGGCAAGGAGATCGCCAACGTCCTCGCCCGGCTCGAGCGGCAGATCGCGGGCCTCGCGCACGTGCCCGTCAAAGGCAAGGCCAATGGCGCCGTCGGCAATTACAACGCGCACCTCGCGGCGTATCCCGAGGTCGACTGGGAGCGGCTGTCGGCGCGCGTGGTCACGGGCCTCGGGCTCGAGTTCAATCCGTACACCACGCAGATCGAGCCCCATGACTACATGGCCGAGCTCTTCGATGCGGTCGCGCGTGCCAACACGATCCTGATCGACCTCGACCGCGACGTGTGGGGCTATGTCTCGCTCGGCTATTTCCGCCAGCGCGTGAAGGAGGGCGAGGTCGGCTCCTCCACCATGCCGCACAAGGTCAATCCCATCGACTTCGAGAACTCGGAGGGTAACCTCGGCCTTGCCAACTCGCTCCTGCGGCACCTGGCCGAGAAGCTCCCCATCTCGCGCTTCCAGCGCGATCTCACCGACTCCACGGTGCTGCGCAACATGGGCGTGGCGCTCGGCTACTCATTGCTCGGCTGGAGTTCGCTGCGCCAGGGGTTGGGCAAGCTCACCGTGGACGCCTCGCGCATGGCGGCCGATCTCGATGCCAACTGGGAAGTGCTCGCCGAGCCGATCCAGACGGTCATGCGCCGCTACGGCGTGGAGAGCCCCTACGAGCAGTTGAAGGCGCTCACCCGCGGCAAGACCGGGATGACGCGCGAATCGCTGCATGCGTTCATCGCTGGCCTGGAGATTCCCGAGGACGCCAAGGCGCGGCTGCTTGCCCTCTCGCCTGCCACGTATATCGGCCGAGCAGCCGAGCTCGCTCGGCGCATCTAGCGGCCGCGCGCCGCGCGCTGGGCACGGCGCTCCTGCAGGAACGTGATGACCGCCGGCAGCAGCGACACCACGACGATCCCGATCACGATCAGCGACAGGTTGTCCTTCACCCACGGGATGTTGCCGAAGATGTACCCGGCATACACCAGCGAGGCGATCCACGCGATGGCCCCGATCACGTTGAAGGCGAGGAAGCGGCGATAACGCATGCCCGCCACGCCCGCCAGGAAGGGCGCGAACGTGCGCACGATCGGCACGAAGCGGCCCATGATGATGGTGACCCCGCCGTACTTGTCGTAGAACGCCTGCGTGTAGCGCAGGTGCGACTGCCGGAACCAGCGCGAGTCGGGCTTATCGAAGACCTTGGGGCCGATGTAATGGCCGATCGAGTAGTTGACCGAGTCGCCGAGGATGGCGGCGACCACCAGCAGGGCCACCAGCAGGTGGACGTTGAGTCCGGCAATGGCCACCACCGTCCCGGCAATGAACAGAATCGAGTCCCCCGGCAGGAACGGGAAGACGACGAGCCCGGTCTCGGCGAAGATGATCGCGAAGAGTAGCGCGTACAGCCACGGGCCGTATTGCACGGCGATCGCGGCGAGCGTCTGGTCGAGCGAGAGGATCGCGTAGAAGAAGGTGGTCAGCAAGCGTGCCTGCCTGGAGAGCCTGCGTCAGCCGCGCGGTGCGGCCCGTGACGGAGCATGCGGACAGGGGCGCTCTAGGGCAGGACCTTGTCGGCGCTGCCGGCCTTGCGCTCCTGCTTGACGAGGTCCTCGCGCGACACGCCCATCCACATCACGAGCGTGGCCATCACCAGCGCGGAGGAGTAGATGCCGAAGCAGATGCCGATGGCGAGCGCCAGGGCGAAGTAGTGCAGAGTCTCGCCGCCGAAGAAGTAGATCGACAGCACCATCATCAAGGTGCTGCCGTGAGTGATGATCGTGCGCGATAGGGTGCTGGTGATGGCGTTGTCGATCACCGTGGGCACGCTGGCCTTGCGCATCTTGCGGAAGTTCTCGCGGATCCGGTCGGCGATCACCACCGACTCGTTCACGGAGTAGCCCAGCACGGCGAGCACTGCAGCCAGCACGGGGAGTGAGAACTCCCACTGGAACAGCGCGAAGAAGCCCAGGATGATGACCACGTCGTGCAGGTTGGCGATGAGCGCCGCCACGGCAAAGCGCCATTCGAAGCGCATCGCGAGGTACGCGATGATGCCGATACAGACGAGCAACAGCGCCAGCGCGCCGTTCTCGTAGAGCTCCTTCCCGACCTGCGGCCCCACGAATTCCACGCGTTGTTGCGTGACTGAGGGATCGTCGGCCTTCAGCGAGGCCATCACCTGCTCGGACAACTGCGCGCTCGACGTGCCTTCCTTGAGCGGGAGCCGGATGAGCGCCGTGTCGGAGCGCCCGAACGCCTGGGCGGAGAACTCGCCCAGCTGCAGCTTGTCGATCGCGGTGCGCAGGCGGTTGAAATCCACCGCGTGCGCGTATTGCACCTCGATCACCGTGCCGCCGCGGAAATCCACGCCGAAGTTGAGCCCGCGCACCGCGAGGAAGATCACGGCGAGCAGAAAGGTCACGGCGGAGATGACGTTGAACGTCACCGCGTGCCGCATGAACGGGATGTCGCGCTTGATGCGGAAGAATTCCATCGTGCAGGTTCCGGAGGGCTTGCTCTAGTGGTGGCCGTGCCGCAGGGGCGTCAGGCCTTGGTGGGCGCCGCGGCGGCGGCCGCCGGCCGCCACACCTGCCCGATGGAGATGGAGTCGAGCTTCTTGCGCCCGCCGTAGATCATGGCCACGATGCCGCGCGACACGAACACCGCCGAGAACATCGAGGTAAGGATGCCGAGACAGTGCACGACCGCGAAGCCGCGCACGGGACCGGTGCCGAAGATGAGCAGCGCGAGGCCGGCGATGAGCGTGGTGATGTTCGAGTCGAAGATCGTGCCCCACGCGCGCTCGTAGCCCGTCTGCAGTGCTGCATGCGGCGTGGCGCCCCAGCGCAGTTCCTCGCGGATGCGCTCGTTGATCAGAACGTTGGCGTCGATCGCCATGCCCAGCGTGAGCGCGATCGCCGCGATGCCGGGCAGCGTGAGCGTGGCTTGCATCATCGACAGCAGGGCAACCAGCAGCATCAGGTTGACGGCCAGCGCGATGGTGGAGATGAGCCCCATGAGCAGGTAGTAGGCGCACATGAAGATGGCCAGCACCACGAAGCCGTACATCACCGAGTTGAAGCCCTTGGCGATGTTCTCGGCGCCAAGCGACGGGCCGACCGTGCGCTCCTCGACGATTTCCATGGGCGCGGCGAGCGCGCCCGCGCGCATGAGCAGCGCGACGTCGTTGGCTTCTCGGGTGGTCATGCGGCCGCTGATCTGCACGCGGCCGCCGCCGATCTCCTCGCGGATCACCGGGGCGGTGATCACCTCGGCCTTGCCCTTCTCGACGAGCACGATGGCCATGCGCTTGCCGACGTTCTCGCGCGTGATCTCCTTGAAGATGTTGGCGCCGGCGCCGTCGAGGTTGATGTGCACGGCGGGCTCGTTGCTGCGCTGGTCGAAGCCCGGCTGCGCGTCGTTGATGCGATCACCGGTGAGCACCACCTGGCGGCGCACGAGGAGCTTTTGCCCGTCGCGCTCGGTGAAGAGGTCGCTGCCGATCGGCACGCTGCCGTTGAGGGCGGCTTCGAGGGCGCCGGGCTCGTCGTTGACAAGACGCACTTCGAGTGTGGCCGTGCGGCCCAGGATGTCCTTGGCACGGGCCGTGTCCTGTACGCCGGGCAGCTGCACCACCACGCGCTCGGCGCCTTGCTGCTGGATGATCGGCTCGGCCACGCCGAGCTCGTTCACGCGATTGCGCAGGATCTGGATGTTCTGGGCGACTGCGCCGTCCTGGATGCGCTTTTGCGCCTCCGGCTTAAGGCTCGCCACGAGGCGCAGGTCGCCGGTGCCGTCGGCCTCGCGGAAGGCCAGGTCGGCGAAATTCTGCTCGATGACGAGGCGCGCGCGGTTGCGCTCGGCGTCGTCGCGGAAGCGCATCACGACATTGGCGCCCTCACGCGAGATGCCGCCGTACTGGATCTTTTCCTTGCGCAGGAGCGAGCGGAGGTCGGCGGTGTAGCGGTCGGCGGCCTTGTCCAGCGCGGCCTTCATGTCCACCTGGAGGAGGAAGTGCACGCCGCCGCGCAGGTCGAGGCCCAAGTACATGGGCAGCGCGCCGATGGAGGCAAGCCACTGGGGCGACGACGACAGCAGGTTGAGCGCCACGATGTAGTTGTCGCCGAGCTTGGTCTGGAGCACGTCGCGGGCGCGTAGCTGGGTGTCGGTGTCGGCGAAGCGCACCTTGATGCCGGTGGTGTCGAGCGAGGCGCCGCGGAACGGGACGTTGCCCGCCTTGAGCGCCTCTTCCACGTTGCCGAGCAGGGCGGTGTCCACCTTAGCCTTGGCCGAGGAGACCTGCACGGCCGGCACGTCCGGGAAGAAGTTCGGCAGGGTGTAGAAGACGCCGAGCAGCAGCACCACGGCGATGACGACGTATTTCCAGACGGGATAGCGATTCATGGTGCGCCTTCGACGCGCGCGGCAGCGGGAGCTTGGGAGGGCCCGCTGCCGGAGGGGTGGGGAGCGCTTACAGCGCTTTGATCGTGCCCTTGGGCAGGAGTTGCGCGATGGCGCCGCGCTGCACGCTGATCTCGACGTTGGGGGCGATCTCGACCGAGGCGTATTGGGCATCGAGCTTGGCGATGCGGCCCACGACCCCCCCTGCGGTGATCACCTCGTCGCCCTTCTGCAAGGCATCGAGCATTGCCTTGGTCTCCTTGGCGCGCTTCTGCTGCGGACGGATCAGCAGGAAATAGAAGACGACGAAGATCGCGATGATGGGCAGGAACGACATCAGGTCGGCGCCGGCGGGGGCGGCGGCCTGGGCGTAGGCGGGGCTGATCACGGGTTCAATCCTCCAGGGCTCGTGGCGGCGTAGGGGACGCGGGAGCGGTTCCGGCGCTCATGCGGCATCGACGCGCCACCGAGCAGGTTGCTTTAGGTTGCGATACGACAGGTTGCTATTCAGCGGGGCGGCTCGCAGTTTGCTCGCGCTTCGCTTGTAAAGGCTCGCGAGGGACTCTCCGGGCCGTCGATGCAGCCGGTCGAATACTCTTTGCGAACAACTGGTTATTCTAGCACGCGAGCCCGTTCCCGGTGAAAGCGCTGGATGTGCGCGGGCAGGGCGTCCGTCGCCACCGCGTCGCGCAGCTCGGCCATCAGCACCTGGTAGTAGAAGAGGTTGTGAATGGTGGCGAGCCGCGCGCCCAGGATCTCGTTCACGCGCTGCAGGTGGTGGAGGTAGGCCCGCGAGAAGTGCCGGCAGGTGTAGCAGCCGCAGGTGTCGTCGAGGGGCGCGGTATCGGTCTTGTGCCGGGCGTTCTTGATCTTGATGTCGCCGAAGCGGGTGAAGAGCCAGCCGTTGCGCGCATTGCGGGTGGGCATCACGCAGTCGAACATGTCCACGCCTGCGGTTACGCCGGCCACGAGGTCTTCCGGCGTGCCCACGCCCATGAGATAGCGGGGACGGTCCGCCGGCATGCGCGGCGCCGTGTGGGCGAGCACCCGCAGCATCTCCTCCTTGGGCTCGCCTACCGAGAGCCCGCCGATCGCATAGCCCGGGAAGCCGACATCGACGAGGCCCGCGAGCGAGACGTCGCGCAGGTCTTCGTACATGCCGCCCTGGACGATGCCGAAGAGCGCATTCGGATTGGCGAGCCGCGCGTGCTCCGCATGCGAGCGCGCTGCCCAGCGTAGCGACATCTCCATGGAGGCCGCGGCCTCGTCGTGCGAAGCCGGATACGGCGTGCACTCGTCGAAGACCATCACGACGTCGGAATCGAGCACGCGCTGGATCTGCATCGAGATCTCGGGCGTGAGGAAGAGCTTGTCGCCGTTTACCGGTGAGGCGAAGGCAACCCCTTCTTCGCTGATCTTGCGCAGCGGTCCCAGGCTCCACACCTGGAAGCCGCCGGAATCGGTGAGGATGGGCTTGTCCCACCCCATGAAGCGATGCAGGCCCTGGTGGGCCGCGATCACCTCCAGGCCCGGGCGCAGCCACAGGTGGAAGGTGTTGCCGAGCACGATCTGCGCGCCGATCTCCACGAGCTCGGCCGGCGACATCGCTTTCACCGTGCCGTAGGTGCCCACCGGCATGAACACCGGCGTTTCGACGCTGCCGTGGGCAAGCGTGAGGCGGCCTCGGCGGGCGGCGCCGGACGTGGCGAGGACGTCGAATTGCATGGGGGCGCGTCCCGTGCGCGACAGGCGCGAACCGGGATCGAACGGGACGGGTTAGCGGGGCCGCCGGCGCCCGCGCGCGGGCAACCCGCCCCGGCGCAGCGCAAGCGCGCCGAAGCCGCCGACCATGAGCAGCGTGAGGATGAGTCCCCACTCCGACAACGTGGGCACGTTGGCGGGATCGCCCCCCGGATCCTGTCCGAGCGGCGGCAGGCAGCCACCGGCGCCGAAGTCGAAGGCGTTTTGCCAAGCACGGTGGAAGTCGCCGCTGTAGTCGGTACCTGCCACGCCCAGCACCGGGTAGTTCGGAGCGATGGCGAGGTGGATCACGCAGGCGGCGTCGGTACGGCGGAAGGCGATCGCCGGATCGGGGCTGCCGAGGGCATTGGGCATCGTCCAAGTGGCGAGCACCACGGTGCCCGGCTTGGCATTGTTGCCGCCGGCGAACTTGGCACTGGTGAGCGAGGTGATGCCCGCCGTGAGCGGATGCGGACGCATCGTGGCGACGTCGAGCGCGCGCGGGGCGTAGGGGGTGCCGGTGCCGTCGCTGGTGTTGGGATCGAGGGTTTCGAGGTCGCCCCAGCCGTGCGGGGAATTGAGGGCGGGACCGTCGGAGCGATCCTGCTCGTAGAACGCGCCGATGACCACGGCACGCCCCGTCTTCGCGAACGCGGCCGCCACGCTGCCCACCGCGGGCGCGTTGGTGTAGGTCATGTCCTCGAACACGAGCAGCACGTCGTAGGACCCCAGCAACGATTGCAGCGTGGGGATCGACAGCGAGGTGTCGATGCCGGAGAACGTATGCGAGGGGATGCGGCTACCGAAGTCGGCGGCCGTTTGCGCGGCGTAGCGATTGGTGAGGATGCCCACGCGCGCAGCGTAGGCCGGGGCGACGAGCGCCGCCGCGGAGAGGAAGACGATGAGCGAGCGGCCGAGGACCGCGCGCCACTGGGAATGCTTCATGGAAAGCGCGAAATCCGTTCAGCTCCCGATTGACGCCCGGATTTCGCTATGAATTCGATTGGCGCGAGGTTAGCGCTTTCGCGGCCTTTTGCCAAGCTGCGCGGCGTCCGCGAGGGGGTGTGAGTACGAGTTTGTTGTATGTTTTGACGAGCTTTGTCAGCCGATGTCGCCGCGTGGCGACGCTTAGCATTGCAGTGTCGGGCTACGGCGTCACCGGATCCCGTCAGCCTGCCGCCGGCGCGCGTTCGATGAGCATGGCGTCGCCGTAGCTGAAGAATCGGTAGCGCTGCGCCACCGCATGCGCGTAGGCCGCACGGATCACGTCGTGGCCGGCGAAGGCGCTCACCAGCATGAGTAGCGTGGAGCGCGGAAGGTGGAAGTTGGTGAGCAGGCGCTGGAC
This sequence comes from uncultured Pseudomonadota bacterium, assembly GCA_937958295.1. Taxonomy (GTDB): domain Bacteria; phylum Pseudomonadota; class Gammaproteobacteria; order Burkholderiales; family Casimicrobiaceae; genus VBCG01. The sequence goes on along the minus strand of CALFEY010000051.1, from coordinate 482 downwards.
CACCTGGAAGCGATAGCCGGGCGTGATGAAGAGCGAGGTGACGCCGGGACCGGCGGCGAGCCCGCCCGGGGCGGCCGCCGCCGCTTCGAGGGCGCGCAGCGTGGTGGTGCCTACCGCGAGGATGCGCCCGCCGGCCGCGCGCGTCTGCGCGATGGCATCGACGGTGGCTGTGGGCAGGTCGTAGCGCTCCTCGTGCATGCGGTGCTGGGACAGGTCGTCGTGGCGCACCGGGGCGAATGTGCCTGCGCCCACGTGCAGGGTCACGAACGCACGCCGCACGCTGCGGGCGTCGAGCGCTGCCAGTGTCGCGTCGTCGAAGTGCAGTCCCGCGGTGGGCGCGGCCACCGCGCCGGGATGGCGGGCGTACACGGTCTGGTAGCGCTCGCGGTCGGCGCTCGACGAGGCCCGCTCGACGTAGGGCGGGAGGGGGACGTCGCCGTGGCGCTCGAGCCACGCGTGCAGGGGCTCGTTGATGGCAAAGG
>CALFEY010000050.1 GCA_937958295.1 uncultured Pseudomonadota bacterium | reverse complement strand
GTGGGCAACACGCGGGTATCGGCGGCGAGAAAGGCGAAGAGATCCGGCCCCGTGATCGGGACCTCGCCCTGGCCTTCGCGGTACGCGATCACGTTGTCGATCAGCGTGATCGCGATGTCGAACCGGCCTTCGATGAGCCCGCTCAAGGCGAATACCGACCCCGGCGTGGGCGTGACCTCGAGATCCATGCCGTGGTCGGCATACCACCCCTTGGCCTGGGCCACCCACACGGGCCAGTTGAAGCCGCCGGGGAAGACGACAAGGCGTACCCGCTCGGCGCGACCCGTCGCGGCCACCGGTGCAGATGCCTTCGTGTCAGTCATGCTGCGGCTCCGCTGCAACCAGGTCACCGATCGCCGCGAACAGTCGCTCGATCGCCGGCTGGGGAATGTCGCGCACGATGAAGACGATGCGCGAGCGCCGATCCGGCCCGTGCCACTGCGACAGCCGGAGCGGCGGATGGAAGACATGCTGGACCCCGTGAATGGCCAGCGGCACGGACTCGCCCTCGACATCGACGATGCCCTTCACGCGCAGGAGATCGGAGCCGCGCAGCGCCGTCAGCACCTGCAAGGTCTCGAGCAGCGCTTCCCGCTTGAACGGCCTGGCGAACCATAGGCAGAAGGCGTGGATCTTCGCGTCATGGGGGGTCCCGTGCTCCCTTCGCACCGTGCCCGGTGCGAAGGGAGCCCGGTCGACGGCATGCAGGTCTCCGGCACCGAGCCAGCGGTCCGGGTTGCGCGCAAGAACGTCCACGCTTCCCGGCGTGATATCGCGCAGCACGTCGGGGTCGAGCTCGCCGTTCACCGCCTCGGACAGCAACGCATAGGGGTTCATGGCGCGCAGGCGGTCGCGCAGCTGCAGAACGTGGGCGGGTTTCGCGATATCCGTCTTCGTGATGACAAGACGGTCCGCCAGCGCGGCCTGCTTGGCGGCCTCGGGCATCGTATCGAGCGAGACCATCCCGTTCACGGCATCGACCAGCGTGACCACGCCGCTCAGGCGGAACTGCGCACCGAGGAGGCCATCGCTTTGCAAGGCATGCAGGACGGGCGCGGGGTCCGCCATGCCCGTCGTCTCCACGAACACACGATCGAAATCGATGACCTCCCCGCGGCGCCGCCGCACGAAGAGATCGCGCAACGTCTCCTGCAGGTCCGTGCGAACCGTGCAGCACACGCAACCGTTGGCGAGCAGCGTGACCTGCTCGGTGGAAGCCTCCACGAGCTCGTGATCGAGCCCCATCTCGCCGAACTCGTTGATGATCACGGCCGCCCGGTTCATCCCGGGATGCCGCAGCAAACGCCGCAGCAGGGTCGTCTTGCCGCTGCCCAGGAAGCCGGTGATCACCGTCACCGGCAGCCGGCTCGCCAGCGGATCCGCCGACGTGCGCGCCGAGGTTGCGGCGTCGGTCAAATCGTCATCTCGAGGATGTACAGGCCGCCGCTGTAGCGGTCCATCGTATAGACGATGCGCCGATCGTCGACGTACACGTCGTTGAGCTGGATGGCACCGGCCGGGGACATCGACGGCGCCCCCGGAACGAAGTACGCCACTTCCTCCGGCTGGTAGGGATTGGCGATGTCGTACACGCGCACCCCCTGGTTGAAGAACGTCCCCACGATGATCTGGTCCGACTGCCAGGACGCCGGCACCGGCAGGTTCTCGTGCAGGTTGTGGGCGCCGGAGCGACCGCCGCGGTGCGCGAAGGCGTCGTACGGCGCCGGAGGAAAGGTCGCGATCGGCACGAGATTCGTCTCCATGCGGGCATCGACCACGCGCACGAGCTTGGGCCAGTCCTTGCCGTCGTCCTGCAGGCACTCGTCGCTCACGATCAGCAGCTCCCGATCGAACAGGGGCAGGACCGTATGCGTCATCCCGTTGAACGGCGGCGAGTAGCGCCAGTTGCTCACGAGTTTCGGATGTGCCTTGTCGGCAATGTCGAGGATCACGGCGCCCCCGTCGACGTAGCCGACGTAGGCGCGATCGGGCCGCTGCGGAAACACGTTCGTGTTGTGCGCGCGTATGCCGGTCTCGAACTGCGGCGGCAGGCGATGCGGCGGCGGCTCGGCATCGCCGCGCCGCGTGCCCGGATACCACCAGCGGCCGACTTCCACCGGCCGGGACAGGTTGCGCACGTCGATGATGCGGTAGAACTGGTCGTCGTTGGGATGCGTCGGCTCGAAGTCGGCGGCACCGCTGCCCATGTGGACGTACTCGCCATCGACGAACCATACGGCATGTACCCCTCGCGAGAATGGCCCCGAGGCGTCGAAGTGCGTGACGAGGCGCGGTGCCGCCGGGTCGGCGATGTCGAAGATGTCGAAGCCGGCGGGCTTCATGCCGACATCGCGCGTCTGGTAAGCCACGATCATCGTGTCGCCCACCACATCGAGCGAGTTCGAGCGGACGTTCGAGTGCGGCAACTCGGTCTGCACGACGACCACGGGTGCCCGTGGATCGGAGACGTCCACCCCGGTGAAGTTCTTCGGCGCAGATTCGTGGGCCATCCACAGGATCCGGCGGCCGTCCCGCGCGATCTGCATGCCCATCCCCTCGCCCATCCCGCCGAAGCCCTGGAGCTCGTGATGCGCGAGCAGCTTCATGTTGAGCGACAGCGTCTGGTCCGGTCGTCGGCCGAGGCCTGGGAGTGGAGAGGACATGGAAGATCCTGTGGATGCGTTGGCAGAACCGCCGGAGCGGCGCTCGTCAGTCGATCTTGGCGCCCGACGCCTTGATCATGGGGGCATACATGGCGACGTCCCGCTCCATCTGTGCACGGAAAGCTGCGGGAGAATTGGTCACGGCTTCGGCCCCGATCCCCTTGTACACGGCAAGCACCTCCGGCGAGGCCACCGCCTTGGCGATCTCCGCGTTGAGCTTGTCGATGATCGGTCGCGGCGTCCCCGCGGGGGCGAGGATGCCCGTGTACACGACCATCTCGAAGCCCGGGAAGCCGGCTTCGACCATCGTGGGGACGTTGGGGGCCGCGCCCACGCGCGCCGCGGAGGTCACGGCCAAGCCTACGAGCTGGCCACTGTTCACGGCAGCCACGGCGGGCGGCATGCTGAGAAACGAGAACGCGACGTCGTTGGCGAGCAGCGCCTGTACCGTGGGAGCGCTCCCCTTGTACGGTATGTGCACGATGTCCTTCAGGCCGGCCTGCTTCAGCATGAGCTCCGCCGCCAAATGGTTGGGCGTGCCATTGCCGGCCGATCCATACGAGTGCTTCTGCGGGTTGGCCTTGAGGAAGGCCACGAGCTCGGCAACCGTGCGCGCGGACTGGCTGGGATGCACCGCGATCATGAGGGGCGTGTACGCGACCAGCGAGATCGGCGCGAACGCGGTGATCGGGTCGAAGGGCAACTTGGTGTACATGGTGGCGTTGATGGCGTGGCTCGTCATGTCCTGCAGCCAGAGCGTGTAGCCATCGTTGGGCGCCGTCGCCACGATGTTGGCGGCGATGCTGCCGCCGGCACCGGGCTTGTTATCCACCACCACCTGCTGTCCGAGTTGCGTCGACAGGCGCTGCGCGAGCGCGCGGCCCAACACATCCGAGATGCCCCCCGGCGCAAAGCCCAGCACCAGGCGAATCGGCTTACTGGGATAGGGCTCCTGGGCGCGCAGCGGTGCAGCCGCGAGCAATCCAAAGGCAAGGCAACCAAGCACAAGACTGCGTCCGATAACGTTCATGTCTGCTCCTTCCGGCGGATGTCGGCCCGCTTCAGGGAAGCGAGACCGAACGATCACGAGACAACGTTGCCCCCTGACTTCATTCTCTTCGCGTAAGCCGCTTGGCATGCCGGCGTCGGCGTCTATCCGGTACCTAGAACGATGGCGGCGCGCTGACCCAGATGGCCTCGGCCGTTCCTTTCCCCCTGTTGCACCAGCGATGCGGAAGCTCGCTGTTGAAGTAGATGCTGTCGCCGGCGGCGAGCTCGTACCACGTGCCGCCGACTTCGACGTCGAGACGGCCCTTCAGCACGACCACCACGTCCTCGCCTTCATGAGTGAGCGGTGCGCCGCTCTCGGCATCGGGCTCGGCCGTGAGCCAGAGCAGCGAGGCGCGCCGTCGCAAATCGGGCGTGAGCAGCTCGTAGCTGATACTCGACTGCGGGAACGCGACCTTCTTGCGCTGGCCCTTGCGCATCACTGCCACGGTCACGCGCGACGACCCGGTCTCCGAGGCGAACATCAGCTTGCCCGCCGGAAGGTCGAGCGCCTCCGCGATACGCTTCAGCGTGCCCACCGACGGATTGAGCAGGTTGCGCTCGATCTGGCTCAAGTAGCTAAGCGACAGCTCGGATGCCTCGGCGAGCTGCTGCAGCGTGAGCGCCTGCTCCTTGCGCGCGCGGCGGATGACCCCGCCGATCGAGCTCGCCGTATCGTCGTCGCGGAGCTCGTCGCGATCGACGGCGATGCGCGAGCGGGTCGGCTTGGTCTTCTTCATGGGGCGCGTCAGGCGGGCGTCAGCGCGACCGGATTTTCGAGCACGCCGACATCGCCGACCTCGACCCGCAGGACGTCCCTCGGCTTGAGGAATATCTTGCGAAATCCGCCCACGCCGTAGGGTGTGCCGGTGGAAACGATGTCCCCGGGCCGCAACGTCACGCGTGCGGAGATGAACTCGACGAGGTCCCACACCGAGAACACCATGAGCGACGTGTCGGCGTCCTGCATGAGCTCGCCGTTCAGGCGCGTCGTCAGGCGCAGGCGGTGCGGGTCGCCCGCAGTGGCGGCCGGCACCACCCACGGTCCCACGGGCGTGGAATCATCGAGGCACTTCGACGAGAACCAGTCGACGATGCGGTGCTTGCCGAGCTGCACCCACTGCAGGTCGCGCGCCGTGACGTCGTTCACGACGGTATAGCCCGCCACGTGGCGGGGGGCGTCGTCCTTCGACACCCGGGTGGCCGTGCGGCCGATCATCACGGCAAGCTCGCCCTCGTAGTCCATCTGCGTGGAGATGGCCGGCACGCGGATCGGCTGTCCCGTGCCCACGAGCGCGGTCGCGGGCTTGGCGAAGATCACCGGTATCTCGGGAACGTCGAGGCCCGCTTCCTCCGCATGCTTGCGATAGTTGGCGCCCACGAGGTAGAGCGTGGACGCATCGTCGATCGGCGGACCGAGCTCGACCTCGGCAACGGGCCGCGTTGGCAACCCTTGCAGCGCTACGCTCGCCGCCGTCCAGCCGTCCGGGAACGCCTGCATGAAGGCCGCGATCGTCGCGTAGCGCGAGGTAAGGTCGTGGACCACGCCATCGACGTGCATGCCAACGGTCCAGCCGGCCGTGGCGGGGTGCTTGAAGCGAACGAGCTGCATGAAATCTCCGTGTACGAGGCGGGGTCAGGCGTATTCGATGCGCATGCCGGCGCGCGGCACGCCCTGCAATGCGACCTGGACATCGATGAGCCCGCCGCACGAGCTGCAGCACAGGTGCCGCAACTTGAAGCGCCCGGCGGCGTAGTCTTCGCCGCGCACGGGGCCGGCGGCCTCAAGGGGCGTCTCGAATTCGCGTAACTGCGGGAAGAGATCGTGGCCTCCGCGGCCGAGCACATGGCCGCAGTGTCCGCACGCGATCTCGTCGCGGTCGAAGTCGGCGACCAGCGCATCGCCGTAGCGGTGCTTGCCCGTGCCGGTAAGCACCAGCGGCCCGGCGGGTTCGGGCACGGTGGCGGCCGCCAGGCGCTCGCCGCGAATCGCGGCCCGCGCGCCCGCGGTACCTGCTTCGTCGAGCGCGCCGGCGGCATCGACGACCACCCCATAGATCGAGCGCGCCGCCGCGACCGACACCACGCCGCGGGCCACGTCGGTGGCCACCACCGCGGATTCGCGCGTCAGCGGATCGCCGTAGCCGCCGCCCGCCTGCCAGCTGTGATACCAGACGTCGCCTGCGGCCATCGGCGTGCGCACGTGCTTGCAGCACAGGATCTCGCGCGTGCCGGCGATGGCGTCGAGACTTGCCGGCAACGGCATGCCGCTCGCCAGCCGCTCGCGAACGTCGGTGTCCACGACGCGCGCGACGCGGATGGCTGCGCCGGGCATGCCACCGCCGAGGCCGATTGCATTGGGCATCTCGGCGCCGGTGCCGGCGAAAAGGCCTTCGAGGAAATCGTTGGGCGCGTCGTACATCGTGTACGCGAGCTCGCCCGACCGGCCGCCGCGAAAGCGTCCGGGGCCGCCGGAATCCTGCAGATGCCGGCGGAACAGGTAGAGCACGGGATACTCGGCTTCCTGGTCCTCGATGTTCGGCATGTTGGGCGTGGTGTTGAACACGATGCCCGCCGTGTCGACGCCATCCGCGTAGGTGCGCGCGCCGCCGCCGCCGCCGAAGTGGCTCATCTCCGTAGCGGCGAAGGGAAAGCCGTGCTGGCTCGTGCCGGCGAAGATCGGCGCCATGGAGGTGCCCGACCACACGGCCATCGCCTGGTCGCGGTACTTCTCACTGGCGAGCAATGCATGCGACAGGCACCGCCACGTCGCGTCGATGGTCACGATCACCGCCGAGATCGTGGCCATCGCGCAGGGCGCGGGGTAGGCGCAGTTATTGACCGTGCCCACCTCCGTGACGATGTCGAGACAGTCGCGCACGCCGCGGTTCCACGGCAGGTCCCAGCACAGGTTGATGTAGACCGAGGACAGCACCGCGGCCTGCAGGCCGGAGTACGTGGAATTGATGAGCCCGCGGGCATTGGGGCTCGTTCCCGAGAAGTCGAAGGTCAGGCGGTCTCCGCGCTTCCTGAGCGTGCACACGACCTGGTAGATGTTCGACTCGTGGCCGTCGTGATCGATGTACTGCGTCTCCCGCCACTCGCCGTCGGGCAATTCGCGCAGGCGCCTCGAGAGCTTCTCGTGCGCATGCGCGATCGAGCCATTCATGACGGCCTTCACCGCGTCCACGCCCCAGCGCTCGATGAGGTCCAGGATGGCACGGCGGCCCGAGTCCAGCGCGGCGATCTGCCCCCGCACGTCCAGGCCCACGAGGGGATCGCGCACCTGGTTGAGGATCCATGCGAGCACGTCCTCGCGCACCCGTCCCGCTTCGACCAGCTTGACCGGCGGCATGCGCAGGCCCTCCTGGTGGGTGTCGACCGCCTTGATCGAGAAGCCACCCGGATCCATGCCGCCCGTGTCGAGCTGATGCCCCGACGCGCCGATCCAGGCCACGAGCTCACCCGCGTGATAGATCGGCGCGACGGTGGCGAAGTCCGGGTGGTGGATGGCGCCGAGGTAGGGATCGTTGCAGATGAATATGTCGCCGTCGCCGATGCCCACGGACGCGTGCGTGAGGCGCTGAGTGCTCTCGACGATCAACGGCAGCACGTTGCCTTGCGTGACGATGTACGGCCCCACCGACACGAGCGCGCCGTCGGGCAGCATGATCGCGGTGGCCGCGTCGTTGCCGGTGATGAGGACGTTCGATCCCGAGCATCGCATGTACTGGATGCCCATCTCCTCCGTGATGCTGAGCAAGCGGTGATTGAGGACCTCGAAGGTCACCGGATCCACTTCAGCGGGGACGCGCGTGTTCATGCATTCCCTTTCATGCGGCTCTTGATGAGTATGTGGGTGTGCCGCCAGGCGTCGATGCGGGCGGTCTGGCCGGTCAGCACCACGATGTTCGTTCCCGGGTGCTCGATGATGGCCGGCCCCGCGAGTTCGGCCCCCGACGGCAGGCGGGGTCCCTCGTAGATCGGGGTGGACACCATGTCGGAGCGCGTTGGGCAATAGGTCATGCGGAAGGCGCGCGGCTCGGCCGAGCCGCCGGCGGGCGCGCGCTCCGGTGCGATACGCGGCACCACGCCGATGGCGTACACGCCGTAGTTCACGAGCTCGATGCCGGCATCGCGCAGCGCTGCACCCTTGCCGAAGAGACGCTCGTACTCGCGATGGAAGCCGGCCTCCATCGCGGCGAGGCCCGCCTCGTCGATCACTGCCGGCGCCGGCACCCGCAGGTTGTGCACCTGTCGGCGGTAACGGGCCTCGACCCAACGCTCGAAGCGCTGCTGGCCGGGCGCCACGTCGGCCTGCGCGAGACGCTTCGCGCCGTCGGCTTCCATCGCGGCGTAAATCTGCTCGACGATCGCCGGCGTCACCGGCAGCACGAGCGGATGCGAGTGCTGGAGGCTGAAGCGCACGTCCGACTGCGCGGCGCCGTAGGCCGAGTGCACCGTGGCAAAGAACGGGACCACGATCTCGGACACGCCGACTTCCGCGCCGTACGAGGCCGCATGGACGGGACCTGCCCCGCCGTAGGCCATCATCACGAAGTCGCGAGCGTCGTAGCCGCGCTCGAGCGTCGACTTGCGGATGAGATCGCCCATCTGGTTATCGATCACGCTGCGAATGCCCGCGGCAGCGGCCAGCACATCGCCCCCGAACATCGGATCGGCGACGCGACGGCGGATCGCTTCGGCGGCGCGCTCGGGGTGCAGCGCCATGCGCCCGCCCAGGAAACGGTCGGCCGACAGGTAGCCCAGGACCAGATCGGCATCGGTCACGGTGGGCTCCTCGCCGCCCAGGCCATAGCACGCCGGACCCGGGCTCGCGGAGGCGCTCTGGGGCCCGATGCGCAGGCGACGCCCGTCGACCCAGGCGATCGAGCCACCGCCGGCGCCGATAGAGGCCACGTCGATCATCGGCAGACGCAGCTGGTATTGGTTGAGGATCGTCTCGCGGCTGTAGCCCCAGCGGCCATCCTCGATGATGGCGACCTTGAAGGTGGTGCCGCCGACGTCCGTGGCGATCACGTTCGGCATGCCGAGTGTGGCCGCGATCTCCGCGGCCCCGACCACGCCCGCGGCGGGTCCCGATTCGATCGTGAAAATGGGGACGGTCTGGGCCGTGGTGGCTACACCGCCGTTGGCCTGCACGATCAGGAGCTTCTGGCGCAGGCCGGCATCGTGCAACGTCTTCTCCAGACGCGCGACGTAGCCCTCGATGACCGGTCCAACGTAAGCGTTGAACATCGCGGTGGCGCTGCGCTCGTACTCGCCCATGATCGGCGCGATCCGCGACGACAGCGAGACGTATACGCCCGGCAGTGCTGCGGCCAGCAACTGTCCCACCCGCTCCTCGTGCGCCGCATTCTTGTGCGAGAAGAGGAAGGCCACCGCAACCGCCTCGTAGCCACCCTCCTTCACCTGGGCGGCCACCGCGCGCACCGCGTCCTCGTCGAGCGCCTCCACGGTGCGGCCCAGGTGGTCGAGCCGCTCGGGAATCTCGAAGATGTCGCGCTCGTCCACGAGCAGGCGCGGCTTCTGCGTCTGCCGGTAGTGGTGGCGCTCGAAGACGCTGAGGCCGGCCACCCGGCCGGTGGCGCGCATGATGAGCAGCGTGTCACGGAAGCCGCGCGTGGTGAGCACCGCCGTGCGCGCTCCGGTGAAGGCGAACACTGCGTTGCTCGACTGGGTGGTGGCATGCACCATCCGCTCGGTGTCGGCGAGCAAGGACTCGACGTCGACCCCCACCTCCGAGGCAGCATCGGCCAGCCCGTCGAGCACGCCCTGTTGCAGGTCTGCCGGCGTGGTCAGCGACTTGCCGGCAAAGGCACGCCCGGAGGCACCTTCGATCACGATGACGTCGGTGAACGTTCCCCCGATATCGACTGCGACGGTATACATGGCGGACTTCCGGAGAGATGAACGGTGACGCTTCGATCGGCGGCAAGGCCGCGGATCAGGTGTTTTCAGTATATTTACTGAAATCCTGAAGCGTCAATCTTTTTCTTGGGCGGCGGTCCGGCAACCTCGGGGCGCCGGCGGCAGGCGCGCCGTTGCGGGATGGCCGGCAGCCCGCGCGATGCCTCGCCTGCTGCAGCTCTGCGTCGCTCATCACTGCCACGCGATCGGACATCGTGAGCGCCTCTTCCTGTCGTGGTTCACGAAGAAGATGACGATGTCGCCGCTGTCGGGCCGCAAGAGACCGGCGATGGCAGCGGGGTCGCGGTGCGCTGGCTCGACCTGCACATCGCGACGCAGTGCAGCATAGGGGAGGAAAGACGCCATGTGATCGGCGCACGGATCTGGCCCCGTGGGCGTTGGTCTTGGCGCAATACACCGCAGTTGCGCACGGCGGCGGCAACCAGGGGAGGTCAGGCCGGACCGGCGCCCATGCGCGGACACCATGCGCTCGGGGGCCGCACGATATCGCTCGGGGGTCGCGGCCACACCAGGAGGCGTTCGGCTGGCCCGTGGTCAAGGCGCGATCGCGATTGCGGCCTCAGGCAGGGTATACTTCGAAGTTCGGTCGGGGCGTAGCGCAGCCTGGTAGCGCACCTGCATGGGGTGCAGGGGGTCGGAAGTTCGAATCTTCTCGCCCCGACCATTCACTCATGACCCGGGTTTCCGGCGAACGCCCACGGCGCCCGCCGTGACGGCCGCCCCGGTCTGCAATCCCCTCGGAGGTCCGGTCAGGCGTGAGCGTCCGCTTCGCGGGAGCGCGCGCCCATCCTTCGGGCGCCACATCATCCTGCCGGAGCGGGCGCGGCCTCCGGCCGGCGGATCCCCTATCGCTGCTACGGCTTCGCAGCCGGCGGCAGGGCCGCACGGCGCTCCGCAAACTCGCGCGCTAGGCCGCTGATCGCCTTCATGTCCTCATCGGAGAGCACGAGGTCGACACCCTCGATGACTCCATCGACGTGGGACTCCTTGGCGATGCCGCAGATGACGTTCACCGCGGGCGAGGCGGCCAAGAGATACGCGATGGAAAGCGCCGTCGTCGTGCTGCCGCGCGCCAGAGCCATCTTTCGCAATCCTTCGACGAAGTCGAGCGCCAGCGGGTAGACGTCGGCCGTCCATAGAGGATTCGCGGCCCGCGGCTCGGAAGCGGTCAACGCGTGTCCCGCACCGAAGCGACCGGTGAGCAGCCCCGCGGCCAGGGGCGAGTAGGCGTGCAGGCTCAAGCCGTTGGCCTCGACAATCGGGAGGATGTCCCCTTCGACGCCGCGCTCCAGCAGGTTGTACTTGAGCTGCACGATCTCGATGGCATCGGCGGCGAGGTAATGCGCGACGTCGCCGGCGGTACAGTTCGACGCTCCGATCGCCAGGATCTTTCCCTCGTCCCGCAGCGCGAGGAGCGTGGCAATCGTGTCCTCGATGGGCGTGAGGAAAGGCGGGCAAGCCGGATTGTGGGTGTAGTAGATGTCGATGCGATCGGTTTGCAGGCGTCGCAGGCTGTCCTCGACTTCGAGGCGGATCGTGCGGGGACTCAGATTTCGCTTGACCGCGTGCCCATCCCAGGTGAATCGATAGCTGCCCTCGTCATCCCCCCACCAGAGTCCGCACTTGGTGGCGAGAATGACCTCGTCGCGCCTGCCGCGGATGGCCTTACCGATCAATTCCTCACTATGACCAAAGCCGTACACGGGCGCGGTATCGATGATATTGATACCTCGATCCAGCGCCGCGTGGATGGCCCGGATGGAGACGTCGGCATCCGCGTTGGGATAGCGGAATCCACCGCCGATGGCCATCGCACCGAATGTCACTGCCGATGCCTTGAAGTTGGTCTTCCCGATGTTCCTGTATTTCACGGTACCTGCCGACTCTCTCGTTGGACAAACTGCATGCGCGTGAGGGCTCTGCACGGCCCGGCACGCCCCTCCCTCGGCGCTTACGTCGCGTCGGCGCGAAGCACGCCGTTCACGCCCACGAAATCGGCCTCATGCTCCTTGATGATCACGACGACCTGGACCTTCTTGCCCCAAGGTCGGGATTGGACCACCTCGTTCAGCGCCTTGACCATGGCTCTTCGGTGGTCGATGTTCTTTCCTGGCGCCGTGAACAGCAGGAAGGTCGCGTGATAGCCCTCCTTGACGGTGCCCCGCTCGACCGGGATGGCGTTGAGGTAGATGCTCCGCATCTGCGGCGGCAGCGCAAACGCAGTGGTCGCGGCGCGGCCCAGGTCTTCGACGAACTCGCTCACATCGATAGTCTCAACCGGAAGCGTCGTATGCACGACGACTGTAACCATGACAGGTGCCTCTCGAAAATGTAGGGATTGGGGATGTACGGCGGACGGGATCAGGGCGTCATCTTGAGCCCGTTGTACTCCTTCTTGATCCAATCCTTGTACTCATTCGTGCTCATGTACTTGATCGCGGCGTCGAGCCAGGCCTTGTTCGCGTCGACATTCGCCGTGACCCAATAGTTGCCGCCGTACTCCTTGTAGACCTCGGGTGTCTCCATGGAGAGAACCTTGACCCCGGGGTCCTTCATCAAATAGACGGTGATACCCGGTGCCGTCATCGCATCGAGGTCGGGGAAGGCGCCCACGCGGCTGCGCGGGTCGACCTGGATGAACTTCAGATTCTTGGGGTTGGACGTGACGTCGAGGGGCGTGATGAGATTGACGCCGGGCTTCAGCTTGATGAGCCCCGTCGTCTCGACGAGCTTCAGTTCACGCGACGTGTTGAACGAGTCGTTGGCAATGCCGATCTTGGCGCCATTGGGAAGCGCGTCGACGGACGCGTGCTTCTTGGAAACGAAGACATCGGCGTTCGTGTGCAGCCAGGGGCCATACTTCACGAGCTTGCTGCGCGGGTTGCTCGCAACATAGGAAGCGAGGTAGTTGGCCGACTGGAAGTAATTGGCGTTGAGGCTGCCCTCCTCGGTGGCGTGCTGCATCGCGATGTTGTCGTCGAACACGACGACCGACATGTCGATCCCCTCGCTTTTCAGGGCCTTCGCGACGTGCGCCAGATCGGGGGCGTCACGGGCGAGGACTCCGATCTTGACGGCAATCGGCTTGCCGCCCTTGGGGGGATCCGCCGCGAAGGCTCCGGTGGCGAGCGCCAGTCCGGCGGTGGCGCCGATGGCCGCGGTCATGAAAACGCGTCTGGTCAACATATCTCACTCCCTGTTTGGATGTCTGCTTGCAAAGTTGGCGATGACTACTTGATCCACCGGTACAACGCATTGCCGCCGAGCTGGATCAACGCAACGATCACGACAAGTATGAGGACCGTGCCGTACATGACGCGGTCGTTGAAATTCTGATAACCGTACGTCAGGGCCACGGCACCCAACCCCCCCGCGCCGATCAGGCCGGCGGTCGTCGTGTAGTGAAGCAGCGAGATCCATCCGAGCGTCGACTGCGAGACGACCGAGGGCACCGACTCCGCCACAATCACCCGAAATGTGATCTGCGTGTCCGTGGCCCCGAGCGACCGGGCCGCCTCGATGAGGCTCGGGTTGACCTCCTTGAAGCTATTCTCGAGCAAGCGTGCGATCAGGGGAAAGGCCGCGAACGTGATCGCGAAGATTCCGGCCCACACGCCGATCGACGTTCCAACGACCATCCGGGTGATGGGAAGCAACGAGATGGCCAGAACGATGTAAGGCAGCGCCCACAACAGGCTGACGAGTCCGCTGACGGTGCGGTTCACGAGGGGATTGGGACGAAGGCCCCGGGGATCCGTGGTCACCAGCACGAGCGCGACCACGAAGCCGAGCGCCCCGCAGGTGACCGCGGAGACGAACAGCATGATGAACGTGTCGGCCAGGCCGGGGATGATGACGCGGACCAGCAGATCGCTGAAGTCGTATTGATACATCTAGATCTCCATCCATTCCGCGCCCCGCGCCTTGAGCTCCGCGGTAAGGCGGGGGATATCCTCGGCCTTGACGCGCAGGTTGAACGCGCCCGCGATCGTGTCCCGGTATCGGTCGATTCCGCCGGATACGATGCCGAAGGCGATCCCGGTGCTGATTGCCAGCTCCGGCAGGAGCGTCCCGGCGGCCTGGTCGGGCTGGATCACTCGAATCGTCATGTATCCCGGCACGGGGGAAAGGCGCCCGCCCGCATCGCTCATGAACTCGCCCAGCAGCCCGGGATTCTTCAGGAAGAAATGCTCAACGGAACCGACCGCCTTGAGGCGTCCCGCGCTCAACAAGCCCATCTTCGTGCACACGGACTTCATCACCGCGATCTCGTGGGTCACCACGATGATGGTGAGGCCGAGCTCCCGGTTGATCTCTTTCAAGAGATCGAGCACCGTCTCGGTGATGTTCGGATCGAGCGCGGACGTAGCCTCGTCGCAGAGGAGGAACCGCGGCTTGGACACGAGGGCGCGGGCGATGGCCACCCGCTGCTTCTGCCCACCGCTGAGCTCGTTCGGACGCGAATCGATCTTGTCCGTAAGGCCGACGAGGTCGAGGATCTCCCTGATCTTGCCATCCGCATCCGCCTTCCTGTCTCCACGGCAACGCAGTGGGAAGTAGACGTTGTCGTACACGGACTTCCGGTCCATGAGCGAGAACTGCTGGAACACCATCCCGATGTTCCGGCGGAGGTCCCTCAGGCCTTCCTTGTGCAGCGAGGCGACATCGACCCCATCGACCAGGATGGAGCCTCCGTCGATCGGCTCCAGCCGGTTGATGCATCGCAGGAGCGTGGACTTGCCTGCGCCGCTGACCCCGATGAGGCCGAAGATCTCGCCTTCATCGATGCTGAGTGAAACCTTCTCGAGGACTACGTTATCGCCAAACGCCTTGCTGACGTCCCTGATTTCGATCATGCCTTGCGGTCCCTGCAGCTCGATGGGTAGGACATTGGTAAACCAGAACCGGCGCGTGCATCAGGATCGGGGATCCCGCTGGCAGGTGCCACCGCCACGCATGGCAGCGCCGAAGCCGTCTGCCCACCAGGTGTCGGAGATAGCCTGATCGTCCGCAGCGTGGGGCGGATACACGAAACGCAGCGCGGCAAGAATTCTCAAGCCGACGTCGAGCTTCGGTAGCCGGGATGATTGCGATACTAATGCATGCAGATTAGAAATTTATATCAAAAACATCAGGCGCTGGATCGCCGTGTAGAATATTTTTCTCCGGGGGATCCTAAAACGCGATATCGATAGTCGCGGTAAGCGCGGCGTCGTCGACCGTCGCGGCGCCGTCTTCGCCTTCGATGGAAGACGCTGCAGCTCGCGTTCTCCTCCCCGCATTGCAGGCTGCCCGCGATGCTGCGCAGCCCGCGAGCAGATGCGCCGCCGCGTTGCACGCCGTGCGGCATTTCGGCGCATCGCTCCACGATCCGCACCAAGGCCGAGCACATGCGACGCGGCAACCGCGCCCCCCTTGCGTGGACGGTCGGGGAGCCGCCGACATTCGTGCCAGGACAGGCCGCGGACTCGGCGCGAGCTGGCGCGGATTCGCGCTTCATCCGCATGGCCTTCACCGTGAAGATGCCAGAATCCACCCCCTCCATCATCGGAAGGACCCACGACCATGACCACCATCGCCATCGGTGGCTTCCAGCACGAGACCAACACCTTCGCTCCGAGCAAGGCCGACTACGCCGCGTTCGAGCAGGGCGGCGCGTGGCCGCCGTTGACGCTGGGCGCGGCAATCGTGCCGCGGCTTACCGGCGCCAACATCCCCGCCACGGGCGCCTTCACCGCGTTGCATGCTGCGGGGCACGGCACGGCCGGCCTGGCGTGGGCGGCGGCGACGCCGTCCGGGCACGTGACCGAGGATGCCTTCGAGCGCATCGTCGGCGAGCTCACGCGCCACTTGGTGGCCGCGGGGCCGGTGGATGGCGTGTATCTCGACCTGCACGGCGCCATGGTGACCGAGCACCTGGACGACGGTGAAGGCGAGATCCTCGCACGCGTGCGTCGCGCCGTGGGACCCCACGTGCCGATCGTGGCGAGCCTCGACCTGCACGCGAACATCACGCGCCGCATGATGGAGATCGCCGATGGCATGGTGGCGTATCGCACGTATCCGCACGTGGACATGGCCGAAACCGGCCGGCGCGCCGCCGAGTTGCTGCTTGCGCTGCGCAAGCGTGGGACCGCCTTCGCGCGGTCGATGCGTCCGCTCGACTTCCTCACCGGGCTTCCGTCGCAATCGACGTTCATCGAGCCCGGGCGTC
>CALFEY010000049.1 GCA_937958295.1 uncultured Pseudomonadota bacterium | reverse complement strand
CGGCATCGGGCGCAGGTGCAGTCTCCACGCGCTCGGTCAACGTGGGGATGGTGTCCCCCTCCACCGGCACCGCCGGGACGGGCACGCCGGCGCGCGCCTGCGCACCGCGCCCGCGGAGCACCTGCGCCTCCGGCAGCGCGGGCACCGATTCGGTGAGCACGGGAATATCGTCGGCGAGCGCCGAGCGGTTGCGCCGCATGAGGGCGTCGGCCTGCTCCAGCAGCTCCCGCGCCGTCGGCATCAGCCCCACTCCCGCACGTCGTGCGAACGCAGCTCGTAGCCTCGCTCGCGATAGAAGCGGAAGCGCTGGCGGCCCGCAGCGACGTCGTCGGTGCCTACTACCTCGGCCAGGCGCTCGAAGCGGCTGAAGAACGGCGGCGGCTCCGCGTGCAGGTTCACGAGCAGCGTGGCCGCTCCCGCGTGCTCGAGCCGGTGGTCGATCCACACCGGCGTGGCCGCGGCGAGCGGGCTGTCCATCCGGCAGTGCGGCAGGAAGCCCGTGGCCGGCGCGATCCAAAGAAGGCGATCGAGCTTGTCGGTGGTCGCTTCGTCCGGGGTGAGGATGCGCAGCGGCGTGCGCGCCGCGGCCTCCTTCGCCACGAGACGCGCGACCACCGCGAGACGATCCTCGGCGGAATGATAGAAATCGATGACCGTCATGCGCGTCTTGCTGCGTGCGCGCGCCCGGCCGCTACGCCGCCGGGCTCTCGCGCGACAACAGCCAAGTGGCGAGCAGCGGCACAGGCCGCCCCGTGGCGCCCTTTTCCTTGCCGTCTTTCCAGGCGGTGCCGGCGATGTCCAGGTGCGCCCAGTCGTATTTCTTGGTGAAGCGCGACAGGAAGCAGGCCGCGGTGATGCTGCCGCCAGCACGGCCGGCGACGTTGGCGAAATCGGCGAAATTGCTGGACAAGCCATCCTGGTAGTCGTCCCACAGCGGCATCTGCCAGCAACGATCGAAGGCGTCGTCGCCGGCGATGATCAGCGCGCGCGCCAGCGCGTCGCTGTTGCTGAAGAGGCCGCTCGCCACGTGCCCAAGCGCGATCACCATCGCGCCGGTAAGCGTGGCGATATCGACCACCGCTTCCGGCTCGTAGCGCTCGGCGTAGGTGAGGGCATCGGCCAGCACGAGGCGACCTTCGGCGTCGGTATTCAGTACCTCGATCGTCTGGCCCGACATGCTGGTGAAGATGTCACCCGGCTTCGTCGCGCGGCCGGAGGGCATGTTCTCGCACGCGGGGATGAGGCCCACCACGTTCACCGGCGCCTTCATCTCGGCGATGGCGCGGAAGGTGCCGAGCACCGAGGCCGCGCCACACATGTCGAACTTCATCTGGTCCATGTCCGCGGCCGGCTTGATCGAGATGCCGCCGGTATCGAACGTGATGCCCTTGCCTACCAGCACGCAGGGCTTGGCCTGCTTGCGCTGCGACTGCATGTATTCAAGGATGATGAAGCGCGGCGGCTCGTCGCTGCCGTTGGTCACCGACAGGAACGACCCCATGCCGAGCTCCTCGATTTCCTTGCGCTCGAGCACGGTGCACTTGACGTCGGGGAACTCGGTGGCGAGCTGGCGCGCCCGTTCGGCGAGATACGTGGGCGTGCACACGTTGCCGGGGAAGTTTCCGAGGTCGCGCGCGAGCTCCATGCCGTGCGCGATGGCAAGGCCCTGCGTCGCGGCCTTTTCGCCGGCGGTGAGATCGGAGCGCTGCGGCACCGATAGCGTGAGCTTGCGCAGCGGGCGCCGCACTTCGGTAGGCTGGCTTTTCATCTGCTCGAAGCGGTAGACGGCCTCCATGGCCACCACCACGGCGTGCTCCACCCGCCAGATGACCTCGCGCCGCTTGACCTTTTCCTCGGTGAGGTAGATCACGGCCTCATAGGAACCCGTTTCATTGAGGAGCTTCACCGACGCACGGATGGCGGCACGGAACTCGCGGTCCCGGAAATCGCGCTCCTTGCCGAGCCCCACCAGAAGAACGCGATCGGCCAGCGTGCCGCGCACGTTGTGCAGGAGGAGGGTCGCTCCGAGCTTCCCTTCCATGTCGCCCCGGCGGATGATTTCGCTGATGTAGCCGTTGCTGGCCCGATCGATCAACTCCGCCGACAGCGACAACTTGCGGTTGTCGAACACGCCGACCACCACACAGGCGCTCCGCTGCTTCTCGGGGCTGCCGCTTTTTATGGTAAATTCCATTGCGATCCCTCGTCTCCCGCTTGCCGTATTGTTAGGGTTACAGGTCGTGCCGCGCATTATCGGCAAAACCATTCCAAAAAGTCAAAAATTTTCCCGGCGTCATGATTTTCCGGCGTAGCCTCGTCCGGGAGCTGACAGCGACGGCGATCGGCCTGTTCGTCGTCCTCCTGGCCATCCTCTTCACGCAGTCGGTGATCCGCATCCTCGCCCGGGCGGCGGGAGGCGCGGTGGCCGCGGACGGCGTGCTGGCGCTGATCGGCTTCAACGCCATGTTCTATCTGAACCTCCTGCTGGCGGTGGCGCTGTTCCTCACCGTGCTCCTAACGCTCTCGCGCTGGTACCGGGACAGCGAGATGGTGGTGTGGTTCACGTCCGGCGTGTCCCTGGCCGCCTGCCTGCGTCCCATCCTGCTGTTCGCCGCGCCGTTCCTGGTCGCCATCGTGCTGCTGTCGCTGTTCCTCTCGCCCTGGGCGGAGCAGCGCAAGCTCGAATACGAGCGGCAACTCGAGTCCCGCGACGAGCTGTCCATCCTGTCGCCGGGGCTCTTCCGGGAGTTCCGCCGTGCCGGGATCGTGGTGTACGTGGACAGCGTCAACCCCGTCGACGGCCGCATCCGCAACGTGTTCCTGCACTCGATCGACGACGACAAGGACGCCATCACCGTGGCCCGCCTCGGCCATCTCGTGGAGGAGCCCAACGGCGATCGCTTCGTGGTTTTGGAGGACGGCCGTCGCTTCGAGGGCAAGCCCGGCACCACCGAGTACCGCATTATCGAGTTCGACAAGCTGGGCCGGCGCATCGAGCCGGCCGAGGCCCGCGCGCTGCCCACGTCGAACAAGGCCATCCCCACGGCGGTGCTGCTGGTGGCGGACTCGCGCAACGAGCGCGCGGAGCTCTTCTGGCGCATCTCGGTGCCGATCCTCGCGCTGGTGCTCACGCTGCTGGCCATCCCGCTCGCGTACGTGAATCCGCGCATGGGCCGGTCCTTCAACCTCATCGCCGCGGCATTCCTCTACATGCTCTATACCAACTGCATCAACATCGTGCAGAGCATGATCGCGCAGGGCACGCTGAGCCTGTGGGCCGGCCTCTTCATCCCCCACGCCACCGCGCTGCTCGTGGTGTTCCTGCTGTTCCGTCATCACATGTCCATCCGCGGGCTCTTCGGCGCCCTTCGGTGGCGGCGTGCGGCTTAGCGCCCGATGCGTATCCTCACCCGCTACATCGGCCGCGACGTCCTGCTGACGACGCTGCTGCTCTTCGTTGCGCTGATCGGCCTGTTCACGTTCTTCGACCTTATCAACGAGATGCGCGACGTGGGCCGCGGGTCCTACGGCCTCACCACGGCGTTCCTGTACGTGGCGTTGCACATCCCATCGCGCATCTACGAGCTTTTCCCCGTGGCCGCGCTCATCGGCACGCTCTTCGCCATCTCGCAGCTCGTGGCGAACTCTGAATACACGGTGATGCGCGCGTCGGGCGCGTCGGTGCTGCAGGTGGGCTGGGCCGTGATCCGCGTCGGCATTCCGCTCGCCATCGCCACCTTTCTCGCCGGCGAGTACGTCGCGCCGCCGGCGGAGCGCCTGGCACAGACGGTGCGCGCGGCCGCCATGGGCAACGCCACGGGGGTGGTCGCCCAGCAGTTCGAGAGCGGCTTCTGGTTCAAGCAGGACCTCACGTTCGTGAACATCCGCACCGTGCTTGCCGACATGACGCTCGTGGGCGTGCGCATCTACGAGTTCGACCGCGACCTGCGGCTCACGGCCGTGCGCAGCGCCGAGTCCGGACGCTTCGCCGGCGACGGCCGCTGGAAGCTCGAGAAGGTCAAGGTCACCGAGTTCGACCGTGACACGGCCAAGGTATCCACCCAGCCCGAGTGGCTGTGGCAGTCGGTGCTGCAGCCGTCGATCCTGACCGTGTACCAGGTGGCGCCGGAGCGCCTCGCGCTGTCCACGCTCTACGACAACATCCAGGTGCTGGGCACGGGCGCGCAGAAGACCTCGCGCTTCGAGATCGCCTTCTGGTCGAAGGTGCTCTACCCGGTGGCCGTGCTGGTAATGATGATGCTCGCGCTGCCCTTCGCGCAGTTCCAGCGCCGGCAGGGCGGCGTGGGGTTCCGCATCTTCGCCGGCACCATGCTGGGCCTCGCCTTCTGGCTGATCGAGCGGCTCTTCTCCTATCTCGGCGTGCTCAACGACTGGCCACCGCTTTTCTCGGCGGCGTTCCCGCTCGCCGTGTTCGCGGCGCTCGCGGTGGGCATGCAGTACTACATCGAGCGCCGGTAGCGGCTAGTCGAAGTAGTCGGGCTGACGCTGCGCGATCGCGCGGGCGAGCCCGCGGTTGCGGCCAAGGTGCGCTGCCAGCCGGGCGTGTGCCGCGTCGCCGTTGCCCGCGCGCAGCGCGCGCAGGATGGCGCGATGATCCGCCACCGCCACGCGCGCGTTCGGCTCTTCCGGCGCCGCCAGCGCCCGCAATCGATGATGCAGGTCGCGGGCGCGGCTCACCACGTCCCACACGCCGGACAATCCACTGGCCACCACGAGCCCGTGGTGGAAGGCGGCGTCGCCCTCCAGCGTGCCGGCGAGGTCGTGCCGCTGCACGGCCGCTTCGTGGCGATCGATGATTGCCCCCAACTCGCCCACGAGCCCCTCGCGCGCCGCTTGGGCGGCGAGCCTGCGCAACACCGCGCCTTCCACCGCCTCGCGCACGAAGAGTGCCTCCTCCAGCCGCGCGAGGTTGAGGCGCGAGACGTAGGTGCCGCGCTGCGGTCGAATGTCGATGAGGCCCTCGTCGGCCAGGCGCAGCAGCGCCTCGCGCACCGGG
>CALFEY010000048.1 GCA_937958295.1 uncultured Pseudomonadota bacterium | reverse complement strand
GATCGTGGACTTCGCGCGCTCGCTGGGCGGCGGCTGGAAGCCGGAGGCTTACCTGGCCTCGCGGTAGTCGCTACCTGACCGCGCTTTTGCGGCTGGCCGGGGTTCGGCCGCGGTTGTGCGAAGATCGCGCCCATGGCCCGGCTCGCGTCGCTCCTCATCCGATCGCTCGGACTGCTCGCGCTCGCGGGAGCCGGCGTGACCGCGGCGCAGCCCCTCGTCGTGCAGGGCCTCGACTGTCGCGGCGACGACGCCGCATGGCGCCTCGACGCCACCCGAACGACGGCGCAGTACGCCACGACCGTTCCGCGCAAGCGGGAGGTGGTCTTCCGTGGGGGCTTGCAGGCGCTCCAGGCCACGCCCGCCATGATGGTGTGGCGCGGCGACACCACGCACCTGCCCCGCGAGACGCTCGTCCTGGCCGTGCGCGAGAATGCCTGCCGCATGGCGATGCCCGGCATCCCCGCAGGCACGCATATGGCGCTGCTGTCGATCCGCGGCGGCGAGGCGGCCACGGGCTGCTGCACGGTCCGCGCAGGCTACGACGCGCGCGTGGCCCCGGTGGCCGATCTCGCGGCGAAGCCTGCCGACGACTGGGCCAAGCGCGTCGTGGAGCTCCTGCCCGCCCTCAATGCCTGCACGACCCGCGCCGGCGCCAGGCTCAAGGCCGTGCAATGGGCCGGCTCGCAAGGTCCCAACGTGCGCGTGCGGCTGCAGGAAACGGGTGGCAACCTCGTCGACTGCACGGTCGACGCGAGCGGACGCAACACACCGGTGATGGCCCCGGCCGGCGCCGACGCGCCCCCGGCGGGCAGCCCGTGGTGGTATCCCGCGCGCGAGCCGGCGCCCATCGTGGCGTGCGGCCGCATCGAACGCGTGCAGAACGCCCGCGGCGGTGCCGCGGGCTACCTCCAATACGATCCATGCTGAAGGTCGCGGCCCTCGTGCTCTTGGCGGTCACCGCCCTCGCGCACGCGCAGGTCGCGCCCACCGCCACCGAGGTCAAGGCCTACGACGGCCTTTTCGCCGCCGCGGCGAAGGGCGACGTGGCCGCCATCAAGAAGCTCGTCGCGGACGGGGCCAAGGTGGATCCCCGTGACGCCCGCGAGCGCACGCCGCTGCTCGTGGCGGCCTATGCCGGCCAGCGCGATGCGATGCGCGCGCTCGTGGCCGCTGGCGCGGACCCCAACGCGCTGGACGTCGACCGCTATGACATGGTCACGATCGCCTCGGTCGCCGACGACCTTCCCACGCTCGAAACGGCGCTGGAGCTCGGCAACAAGGCCGACAACATCACGAGCCGCTACGATGGCACGGCGCTCATCGCCGCCGCGCACCTCGGCCACGCCGAGGTCGTGCGCAAGCTCGTGATCGCCGGGGCTCCCCTCAATCACGTGAACAACCTCGGTTGGACTGCGGTGATCGAGTCGATCGTGCTGGGCGACGGTGGCCCCCGGCATACCGAGACGCTCGTCGCCCTGATCCAGGCGGGGGCCAGCCTCAACCTGCCCGATCGCAGCGGCGTCACGCCGCTGCATCTAGCGCAGGCGAACGGCTACCGCGAGATGGCCAAGATCATCGAGGCCGCGGGCGGGCGCTAGCCCGCGTCCATCGCGGGGTGCCGGCCGGCACGGACATCTCGTCCGCCGCTTCCTTTCCCGGGCCCGGGCCATAAGGAAATGCGCCCCCTCCACAACGGGAACGCAATGCGCGGACCCCGAGCGCCGCGCCACAATGGCACAGCAGCGAACCCTGACGGCAGCACCCATGATCATCGACATCCACGGCCACTACACCACCGCCCCGAAGGCGCTCGAAGCCTGGCGCAGCCGCCAGGTCGCGGCGCTCGGCCGCGCGGGCGAGGCACCCTCGCCGCGCGAGCTCGTCATCGGCGACGACGAGCTGCGCCAGTCGATCGAGGACAACCAGTTGCGCCTCATGCGGGAGCGCGGCCTCGACCTCACGATCTTCTCGCCGCGTGCCAGCTTCATGGCGCATCACATCGGCGATTTCCAGGTCTCGGCCGCCTGGGCCGCGATCTGCAACGAGCTCTGCCATCGGGTGAGCCTGCTGTTCCCCCACCACTTCGTCCCCGCCGCGATGCTGCCGCAAAGCCCCGGCGTGGATCCGGCCACGTGCATTCCGGAGCTCGTGAAGTGCGTGGAGCAGTACGGCAACGTGGCGATCAACCTCAATCCCGATCCTTCCGGCGGCCACTGGACGAGTCCTCCGCTGACCGACCGCCACTGGTACCCCATCTACGAGAAGATGGTCGAGTACGACATCCCGGCGATGATCCATGTGTCCACGAGCTGCCATGCGTGCTTCCACACCACCGGCGCGCACTACATCAATGCCGACACCACGGCGGTGATGCAGCTCATCCAGGGCGACCTCTTCCGCGACTTTCCCGGCCTGCGCTTCGTGATCCCCCACGGCGGCGGCGCCGCGCCGTATCACTGGGGCCGCTATCGGGGCCTCGCCCAGGAGCTGAAGAAGCCCGACCTCCGCGAGCACCTGCTGCGCAATGTCTACTTCGATACCTGCGTGTACCACCAGCCGGGCATCGACCTCCTGGCGCGGGTGATTCCCGCGAGCAACATCCTGTTCGCGAGCGAGATGATCGGCGCCGTGCGCGGGATCGACCCCACGACGGGATTCCATTTCGACGACACGCGGCGCTACGTCGAAGCCGCGCCGCAGCTCACGGCGGCGGACCGCGCCGCCATCTACGAAGGCAATGCGCGGCGTGTCTATCCCCGCCTGGACGCCTTGCTGCGAACGAAAGGACAGGCGGCATGACCGAGATCGGCGTGGTCTATCGCAACATCCGGCGCGCCGATGACGCGGTGGCCGCGAAGCTCGGCGAATGCGGCACGGCGACGGTGCACGAGGCCATGGGCCGCACCGGCCTCCTCGCCACGTACATGCGTCCGGTGTATGCCGGCGCTAAGGTCGCGGGCACGGCAGTGACGGTGCTGATGCATCCGGGCGACAACTGGATGCTGCACGTGGCCGCCGAGCAGATCCATCCCGGTGACATCGTGGTCGCCGCCGTGACTTCGCCGTGCACGGACGGCTACTTCGGCGACCTCCTCGCCACGAGCTTCCTCGCGCGAGGCGCGCGCGCGTTGGTGATCGATGCCGGGGTGCGCGATGCGGCGGTGCTCACGCACATGCGCTTCCCGGTATGGAGCAAGGCGATCTCGGCCAAGGGCACGGTCAAGGCCACGATCGGGTCGGTGAACGTGCCCGTCGTGTGCGCCGGCACGCTCGTGACCCCCGGCGACGTGGTGGTGGCCGACGACGACGGGGTGTGCGTCGTGCCGGCGGCCATCGCCGCGCGCACGCTCGACGCGGCCCTTGCGCGAGAGGCGGGCGAGGAAGCCAAGCGTGCCCGGCTCGCGGCCGGCGTGATGGGCCTCGACCTGTACGACATGCGTGAGCGCCTGGCCCAGGCCGGCCTGCGGTACGTCGACTGATCCGGCATGACGAGGCGGGCGCCAGCTCTGGCCGGCATTTCGTCCATGGCCACGCGAGCGCTGCTGGCCGACCTGCTCGACGAGCATGCGCGAGTGGGTGGCGCGGCCGTGCGGATGGAATCCGTGGGCGGGGTGGATGCGGCGCGCCGCGTGGCGGCAGGCGACGAATCCTTCGACGTCGTGGTGCTCGCCCGTCCGGCGCTCGAACGCCTCGGCGCGGCGGGTCGTATCGACCCCACCACGTGCGTGGATGTCGCGCGCTCGTCCATCGCGGTGGCCGTGCGTACCGGCGACCCCCTCCCCGATCTCGGCGACGAGGCCGCGGTGCGCCGCGCGGTGATGCAGGCGGGGCGCATCGGCTACTCCACCGGGCCCAGCGGCGAACACCTCCTGGGCCTGCTGCACCGCTGGGGCGTCGACGAGCGCGACGGGCCCCGGCTCGTCCAGGCGCCACCAGGCATTCCCGTGGGATCGCTCCTCGCGCGGGGCGACGTCGACATCGCCTTCCAGCAGCTCGGCGAGCTGCGCAGCGTTGCCGGCGTCACCGTCGCGGGCGTGCTGCCCGACCCTGTGCAGGCCGTCACGGTCTTCAGCGGGGCCGCGACGGCCGCCACGATGCATGCGCGGGAGGTCGCCGCGTTGCTCACCTTCCTCACTTCGCCGGCCACCGCGGAGGTCAAGCGCCGCCACGGTCTGGACCCTTGATTCCTATGCCGGCCCCCGCTACGTCTCCGGCACGATCTCCACGCCGAGCGCTGCGGGACAACGGCGCACGATTTCGTCCATGAGTAGCCGCGCGCCGGGCCACACGAGGCTGTCCGTGCGCCGGGTGATACCGATCACGCGCCGCGTATCGGCCAGCGGGAAGGGCAGGATGCGCAGGAGCCCCGCCGCGAGCTCGTAGGAGAGCTGGCGCGGCGAGATGGCCGTCACGAGGTCGCTCGCCACCAGCACGCCACGCAGCACGGCGAGGTCGCTCGTCTCGACCACGATGTCCGGAGGCGCGAGGCCCCGGCGCGCGAGCGCCCGCTCGAGCAGCGTGCGGTTGGGCGTATTCGCACGAGGCAGCGCCCAGCGCGCCTGTGCGAGGTCGCGCCCGGCCATGCGGGCTCGCTTCGCGAACGGATGATCGCGGCGGGCCACGATGGCGAGCTCGTCGTCGGCAAGCGGCTGCCCCTCGAGGTCATGGGCATAGTCCGCGGGCCGCAGGGCGCCGAGGATGAAGTCGAGGTCGCCGGCGCGCAGCGAGGCTGCGAGCGTCTCGAAGGAGCCTTCGACGGTGGCCACCCGCAAGCCGGGATACGCGCTCACGAGGCCGGCAATGGATTCGGGTAGCAGCCGTGTGCGTCCGAGCGGCAGCGCGCCGACGCTCACCACGCCGCGATCGATGCCTTGCAGCGCGGCGATGTCCGCGGCGGCGTGCCGCATCTCGGCCATGGCACGCTTCAGCCGGAACGCGAGCGCGGCGCCCGCTCGCGTGGGCATCATGCCGCGCGCGGTACGCTCGAAGAGCGCGGCCCCCACGCTCTCCTCGAGCTGGCGCACCGCCATGCTCACGGCGGGCTGCGTCACGCCGATGCTCTCGGCCACCGACGGCATGTGGTGCTGCTCCGTGAGCGCCACGAAAGCCCGCACGCGCCGCTCGTGCAGCAGCATGTTGAAGATCGCCGCGTTGCGGCCATGGCCCTTGCCCACCATCCCGGCGATCTCGGCTCGGGCGAGCTCGAGCTCCACCTGCACGCGCTGCGCCCGCACGAGGAGCGCCCGACCGTACTCCGTGAGCAGCATGCCGCGGGAGCGCCGCTCGAAGAGCGCGATCCCGAGCTCGCCCTCGAGCTTGCCGATCGAGCGCGAGATCGCGGACTGGGCCCGGAACAGCGAGGCGCTGGCCCGGTTCGCGCTCCCCTCCTGGGCGACGGCGAGGAAGGCGCGCAGGTGACGGAGCTCGGGTTGCATGGCGTGGGGAGGGCGTAAAGAGGGGCAAGTCTAGTCCGCGACCGCCGTTCCGGCACCTCGCCATCATGTTTTTCGATAATGGCCCGGCGCGGATACCAGGTGGCGCGAGGGACCGGCAACCGCGCCGCGCGGACATTGTCGATCCCGGCGGCCCTCGTTCGTCGTCCTGCTGCATGGCCCGCGAAGCGGGTCCTCCCGAGGAGACAGACGATGCGGGTGATCGTGTTCGTGAAGGCGACCGATGATAGCGAAGCGGGTATCCTGCCCACCGCTGCGGCGATGGAAGCCATGACCACGTTCAATCAGGCACTGGTCGACGCCGATATCCTCCGCGCCGCCGACGGCCTCAAGCCGTCGGCACAAGGCAAGCGGGTTGCCTTCGACGGTCCACGACGCAGGGTCCTCGACGGGCCCTTCGCCGAGACCAAGGAGCTGGTCGCCGGCTTCTGGCTGTGGGACGTGAGGGAGATGGACGAGGCGCTGGCGTGGGTGAAGCGCTGCCCCGATCCCATGCCGGGCCCGAGCGAGATCGAGGTCCGCCCGCTGTACGAGCCGGCCGACCTGCGCTAGCGGAGCATCCCGGAAGCGCGTCGCCGACGGTTTGCAGCGGCCCCGGGAACGAGGTTCACCGGGCGGCCACGAAGCTCTCGAGCACGAGCGCCTCCATGCTCTTGACGATCACGCTGCGGCACATCGTGATCGCGGAGGCCACGCCGAGCTCCGGGCTTGCCACCTCGGCCGCGAAGCTCAGCGCCGCGAGCGTGGGTAGGAGCGCCCGGGCATGGGTGCCGCAGAGGAGCATCGCAACGGCGATGCCATCGGCCACGAGGGCGATGCGCAGGCACGCCGGCGCAGAGAGGACGGTCGGCACCGACGTCATCGCGCCTCCTTGCGGTCCCAGGCCACCGCCTGGCCTTCCTTGCCCGCCACGGAATAGAGGACCTGCGCATTGCGCGTCTTCTGGAAGTCCTCGAGGGACTCGCCGCGCATCGCGGCATATATGTGGAGGTTCGACACCCCGACCACCGCGCCGAGCTTCTCCAGCATGAAAAAGATCACGCCGTAGTGGATCATCCCGCGCCAGTCGCGACGGCGTACGAGGTCGCGCTCCTCGGGCGTGAGCGCCGCGGCCTCGAAGGTCGCTTCCGGATCGGCGAGGAAACGCGCGCGGTGCGCCGGCTCGATCATCCGATGCAGGAAATCGTTGAGGCGGTACGCTTTCACGCTGCGGGCATGGTCGAAGGGATAGGTTCCCGCGAGCTTCTCGGCGCCGGCGAGCTGGCGCCCCGCCGCGCGGCGGACGGCGGCGAGCACGGCGTCGTCGCGTACCGGGTCGACGTCCTCGTAGATCGCCGTGGCGATGCCGGTCATCGACGGCAGGTAGTACGTGCGATGCAGGCAACGCACCTTGGGCGTCAGCGCACCGCGCATCACGAGCCACATGATCACTTCCGCCCCTTCGAGCCCGCCGCGCTCCGCGAGCTCGGCGTGGGTCATGCCGGCAAGCGTCTCCGGATCGTGCTCGAGCAAGTCCATGAACTGCGCGTCCCATTGCGGGTTGTTGAACCCCGCGCGCTCGCCGTGCACCTGGTGCGAGAGCCCGCCCGTGGCAACGATCGCCACGCCGATGTCCTCCGGATAGCTCTCGATGGCCCGGCGGAGCGCCTGCCCGAAGCGCCAGCAGCGGCGCGCGGTGGGGATGGGAAACTGCAGCACCCCCACTTGCAGCGGCACCAGTGCGCAGGGCCAGCTCGCCTGCGTGTGCGGCAGCATCACCGACAGCGGCGAGAAGCAGCCATGATCGAGCGGCCGGTTCTGGAAAACGGAGAGGTCGAACTCCTCGGCCATCATCACGGAGGCGATGTGCGCCGCCAGGGCGGGGGCCCCGCGCACGGGGGGTAAGTCGCGTGGTCCACCGCCCTCGTCCGCCACGCCGAACGACTCGCCGATGCCGAGCGCAAAGGCGGAGTAGTGATCGAAGAAAAACGACGTGACGTGATCGTTATAGATGAAGAAGAGGACGTCCGGCCGCTTCTGCGCGAGCCAGGCCTTGATGGGGGCGAAGGCCTCGAAGATGGGCGCCCACGCAGGATCGGCCTCTTTGCGCTGGTCCAGCGCGAAGCCGATCGTGGGGGTGTGCGAGGCGGCGATCGCGCCGAGGATCCTGGCCATGCGAGGTCTTTCTCGTTTCGTTTGTGTGGGTCGCGGCCCCGACCGCCCGGGAGGTCGGGCACCCGGCGCAGTGTAGTGCGCCGACGGTCCCGCCGGTATTGAAAACGCGGCGCGGACCTTCCGCTTTTTGTTATCGATAGCACCGGCGAGGCGGGCCGGCAGCGCTCGGACGACTTCGCCTGCGCTGCAAACCGCACGACGCTCCCGAGCCCCGATCGGGGCGAAGCCGTGCCCAATCGTGGCAATCCGCGGATTTCCGCCCGCCACCCGTTTCCCCAGGACCGAGCCTGCGTTACGGTAACCTCATGCGCAGCCTGGACTACGACATCGTGATCGCCGGCGCGGGCTTTGCCGGACTCGCCTGCGCCCGCGTGGCTGCCCGCCGCGGACTGCGTGTGCTCGTCCTGGATCGCAAGCCCCGCGCCGGCGCGCGCATGCATACGACCGGGCTCGTGGTGAAGGAGGCC
>CALFEY010000047.1 GCA_937958295.1 uncultured Pseudomonadota bacterium | reverse complement strand
TCGGCGCGCGGCGGCTGCACGACACCGGCCGCAGCGGCTGGTGGCTGCTCATCGGCTTCATCCCGCTGATCGGCGCGATCGTGCTGATCGTGTTCTTCGTGCTCGACAGCCAGCCGGGCACCAACGCCTACGGCCCCAATCCGAAGGAAGCCCCCGCGCCGGCCTGACGGTGGAGAGGCGCGCGCTGCGCGCGCATCGCGTGCAGCCGTCGGGGCCCCGGGTCGTCTTCCGGGGCCTCGTCGTTTCATGGCACGGGCCGCGGGCACCCGACGTCCCGGAAGGAGCGAAGCATGTGCCGCAGCATCAGGACGCTGTTCAATTTCGAGCCGCCGGCGACCGACGACGAGATCCGCGCGGCGTCGCTCCAGTTCGTCCGCAAGCTCTCCGGCATGAACGCGCCGTCGAAGGCGAACGAAGTGGCGTTCGAGAGGGCCGTAGACGATGTGACGGCGGCCGCGCGCGCCCTCGTCGCCTCGCTCGTGACGACGGCCGCGCCGCGCAACCGCGAGTACGAGGCGATCAAGGCGCGCGAGCGGTCGCTCGTCCGATTCGGACCTCGCCGCTAGCGCCCCGACGCCGAACGGTCCGGCCGCTCACGGGCGATCGATAGGGCTCACGACGCCGCGTCCGCCGCGGTTCAGCACGTGCGTGTAGACCATCGTGGTCGAGACGTCGCTGTGCCCGAGCAGCTCCTGCACCGTGCGGATGTCGTAACCGGACTCGAGCAGGTGCGTCGCGAACGAGTGGCGCAGCGTATGCGGCGTCGCGGGCTTGGCGATGCCGGCGCCGCGCACCGCATTCTTCATCGCGCGCTGGAACGCCTGCTCCGACAGGTGGTGCCGGCGCTCGGCGCCGTCGCGAGGGTCGACCGACCGGGAATCGGCCGGGAACACGTACTGCCAGCCCCACTCGCGGGCCGCGCCCGGGTACTTGCGGTCGAGCGCGAACGGCAGCCAGACCGCGCCGCATCCCTCGTCCAAGTCGACGCGGTGCAGCTCGCGCGCATGGGCTAGCTGCTCGCGCAGCGGCGCGACGATCCTGGCCGGGAGCATCGTGACGCGGTCCTTGCCGCCCTTGCCGTCGCGCACGAGGATCTCGCGGCGCGAGAACTCGACGTCCTTCACGCGCATCCGCATCGCCTCCATGATGCGCAGGCCCGTGCCGTAGAGCAGCGAGCCGATCAGCCGGTGGACGCCCTCGAGGCGAGCGAGCACGCGCGACACCTCGTCCCGGGTGAGAACGACCGGGAGCCGGACCGGCGCCTTCGCCCGTTCGACGTCGTCGAGCCACGGCAGCTCGGCGCCCAGCACCTCCTTGTAGAGGAACAGCAGCGCACTCTTGGCCTGGTTCTGCGTCGAGGCCGCCACCCTCCCCTCGACCGCCAGCCAGGTCAGGAACGCCTCGACGTCGGCCGCGCCCAGCCCGGACGGGTGGCGCTTGCCATGAAAAACGACGAAGCGTCTAATCCAGTCGCAATACGCCTGCTCGGTGCGCAGGCTGTAGTGTTTGAGCCGGATCCGGTCGCGGACACGATTGAGCAGTGAAACAGGCGGGATCGCCTCCACGGAACAGAGCCTTTCGGCCCCCCAATTGAGCGACAGTCCCGTGATTTTGGGCAACTATCCCGTGGCTTCCGATAGGCCGCTTGGACGAGCCATGGCGAAGATCCCGGCCGAAACGCCTCATTGCAAGCCGGCTTTTTCGAGCCACACTTCACGTTAGGGCTCACTCGACCCCACTCCCCATGATCGAGCGCGATTTGCAATCATCCGCACGACCGATGAGACGAAAGTCTGAAGGCGAGGTCGGTGAAAAACTGCTAAAAAGCGAAGCGTTGTGCCAACGCGGAACAAGCTTGCTTGGTACCGACGTTGTCACAACGCTTCGCGACAAAGGCAGGGAGGCCACTCCTGCAGCGCCTCGCTGGCGTCGCACGCCGCGGGCTTCGGCAAGCGTCAATCTGGGGCCAGGTGCCGAGCGATCCCTAACCAGCCGTTGGAGCGGACGCGCGCTTGTGACTGTTGAGTCGGGCCTGCACCTCGTTCGCGCGCCGCTCAACTGTTTTCGTTAGGCTTCTCGCTGCCCATGGACGACGCCGAGATTGAGGCCCATCTCGCCAAGCTTCGGCAGCTTTACGTCGAAGCCACTCCGCGTCAGCGCTTTCACATTGCCGAGCAGCGCATCGCCAATCCAGCCCACGGGCCAAACCTATTGGTAACCTGTGTTGCCGCCGTTGAAGGCTTTGCGCGGTCCGTAGTGATGCACTGTCACGCGACGACCAAGGCGGAGCTTTCCGGTGTCTATCCCACGTATAGGTTCATGGGGCCGGAAGAACTTATCCTGGAGTTCCTCTCCCACAGGGCGCTTGGCTCACCCGAGTCCTTCTTTGGCTCCGATGACTGGCGGCACTTTCAGTTTGCGGTGAAGTACCGAAACGTTCTCGCGCACGAATGTACGTATCTCGGCCAGGACATTTCTCCTGTGCTGGTGTCTGCGTGCCAGCGGGTACTAGCAGCATTGGGTTCCGCAAATGGCCTCACATTTTGAGAAGCCTAACCCTGCGGTCAACGCGGACGCGCCTCGGCGGGCCTTCGCCCGCCTCTCGCGCGCCGGTTACCTGGCACG
>CALFEY010000046.1 GCA_937958295.1 uncultured Pseudomonadota bacterium | reverse complement strand
CCTTAAGGGGGATCGAGTCCGCCGAAGCGCGCGTGGAAGGCGGGGCTCGCCGGCGGCAGCGGCGAGCCCGGCGCGGCGAGCACGTTGGCAAGGTGACGCTCGCCCGCGCGATGGGTGAGGCGGTAGAAGTCGCGGCACAGCGCGTGCGCAGCGGCGCCCGGCCAGTCGAGCGGCAGGAGCGCCGCCGGCAAGAGCGGGTCGCGCAGCAGCACCCGGCGGTACGCGTGGATGAGCAGCGTGCGCACCGCGAAGCACTGGGCGGGATCGGGCTCGGCATTGCCGCGGAAGCGCTCGATCACGCCGCCGAAGCGCGCGAGGAAGGCGCGATAGGACGTGGCCAGCGTGCGCAGGTCGAAGGCCGCGATGGCGGCTTCCGCGAGCGGGCGCGACCCCGGCAGCTCGGTGGCACGCGCGACGATAGCGCGCGGGTCCCCGGTGGCCAGCGCTGACGGCCGGGGTCGCGACGGCTCGTGCGGCCGCACGAAGGTGGTGGGCGAGAGCGTTCCGAATCCCGCCCAGGCGAGCTCCTCCCGCAGGGCGGCGCGGTCGGGCGCGGGCACCGCATCGGCGAGCACGACCTCCCACTCGCCGTGCCAGTCGTCGGCGGGTCGCGCGTAGATGCGGGCGTGGGCCTCATCGAAGCGGCGGGCGCCGTCGGCGGTGAGGCGGTAGCGGCTGGCGCGGCCGTGGCTCTCGCCCGTGAGCCAGCCGTCGCGGGCGAGGCGGAACACGCTCGTGCGCACGAGGCGCTCGCTCACGCCAAAGGGTGCCATGAGGCGGATGAGGCCCGCGAGCCATACGACCCCTCCGTGGGGGAGGAGGGCGTCGCCCCAGACGGTGACGATGAGCGAGCGCGCCCGCGGCGGATCGGCCGCGAGCGTGCGCAGGAGCCAGCGCGCTACCGCCCGGTCAGCGGCAGACTGGCGTCGATCTGATACAGGACTATTGACCATCCTGTGAAAAATGTATCATATTGGCGGAGGAGGATGCCATGTACGCCCAACAGGTGGATACCGGTCTTGCCAAGGTGCAAAGCAACGCCGAGATGGACGCCGCTGAGCGGGCCTTCCAGGCGCGCATCGATGCCGACGTCAAGATCGAGCCCACCGACTGGATGCCCGAGGCCTACCGGCGCACGCTGATCCGGCAGATCCAGCAGCACGCGCACTCGGAGATCGTGGGCATGCTGCCCGAGGGCAACTGGATCGGGCGGGCGCCGTCGCTCAAGCGCAAGGCCATCCTCATGGCCAAGGTGCAGGACGAAGGCGGCCACGGCCTGTACCTGTACGCCGCCGCCGAAACGCTCGGCGTGTCGCGCGACAAGCTCGTGGAGGACCTGCACGCGGGCAAGGCCAAGTACTCGTCGATCTTCAACTATCCCACGCTCACGTGGGCGGACATCGGCGCCATCGGCTGGCTCGTCGACGGCGCCGCGATCATGAACCAGATCCCCCTGTGCCGCTGCTCCTACGGCCCGTACGCGCGCGCGATGGTGCGCATCTGCAAGGAAGAGTCGTTCCATCAGCGGCAGGGCTACGACATCATGCTCTCGCTCGCCCGCGGCACGCCCGAGCAGAAGGCCATGGCACAGGATGCGCTGGATCGCTGGTGGTGGCCGTCGCTCATGATGTTCGGCCCGCCCGACGCTGATAGCGTGCACAGCGCGCAGTCGGCCAAGTGGAAGATCAAGCTGCTGTCCAACGACGAGCTCCGCCAGCGCTTCGTCGACCAAACGGTGCCGCAGGCCGACTATCTCGGCATCGCGATGCCCGACGCCGACCTGCGCTGGAACGAGGCGCGCGGTCACTACGATTTCGGCGCCATCGACTGGTCCGAGTTCCACAACGTGCTGAAGGGCAACGGGCCGTGCAATCGCGAGCGCCTGGCCGCGCGCGTGGAGGCGTGGGAAGACGGCGCGTGGGTGCGCGAGGCGGCGGTGGCCTACGCCGCGAAGGAAGTGCTCCGGCAGAAGGAGGCCGCATGACCAGTGCCAATGCAGGCGAGTGGCCGCTGTGGGAGATCTTCATCCGGTCGCAGCACGGTCTTGCGCACAAGCACGTGGGCAGCCTGCATGCGTCGGATGCCGCCATGGCGGTGAAGAACGCGCGCGACGTGTACACGCGCCGCAACGAGGGCGTGTCGATCTGGGTGGTGCGCTCGGCCGACATCGTGGCGTCAAACCCCGACGCGCGCGACGAGCTGTTCGACCCGGCGTCGTCGAAGGTGTACCGACACCCCACGTTCTTCCCGATGCCCGAGGACGTGAAGCACATCTAGGGGTCACGTGATGAGCGAGCCGCGCATCGACTACCTCCTGCGCCTGGGCGACAACGCGCTCGTGCTCGCGCAGCGCCTCGGCGAGTGGATCGGCCACGGGCCGGTGCTCGAGGAGGACATCGCGCTTGCCAACGTGGGCCTCGACCTCCTGGGCCAGGGGCGCATGTGGCTGTCGTATGCCGGCGAGCTCGAAGGCGCCTTGAGCGGGCACGCGCGCACCGAGGACGAGCTTGCCTTCCTGCGCGACGGCGGCGCCTTTCGCAACGTGCAGCTCGTGGAGCTGCCTAACGGCGACTTCGCCGTCACGATGGCGCGCCAGTTCTACTTCGACCAGGCGCACCTGCTGCTGCTCCGGGCGCTCGCGGCATCCGTCGATCCGCGCGTGGCCGAGATCGCCGCCAAGGCGGCGAAGGAAGTGGCGTACCACGCCGAGCGCAGCGCTGATTGGGTGATCCGACTGGGCGATGGCACGGCCCAATCGCATGCGCGCATGCAGAGCGCGATCGATCGCCTGTGGCCGTATACAGGCGAGCTTTTCGCCGGCGATGCGGTGGACGCCGCCATCGCGGCCGCCGGCATCGGTCCGGATCCCGCAACGCTGCGTCCGGCCTGGCTCGCAGCGGTCGACAGCGTGTGCGCGCAGGCGACGCTCGCGCGTCCTACGGGCGAGTGGATGCAGGGGGTCCAGGGACGCGGCGGCAAGCAGGGCGTGCACACCGAGCATCTGGGGCACCTGCTCGCGCAGATGCAGTTTCTGCAGCGGGCGTATCCAGGAGCGCAATGGTGAGCATCGGCGGGCAGCCGGCGGGCGAGGGCGGCCGCGTCGCGCCGGCGTGCATGCCGGCCGTCGTCGACATCGCCGCCGTGTGGGCGGCGCTGGGCGAGGTTCCCGATCCCGAGGTGCCGGCGGTGTCCATCGTCGAGCTCGGCATCGT
>CALFEY010000045.1 GCA_937958295.1 uncultured Pseudomonadota bacterium | reverse complement strand
AACGCTGAGCACGATCCGGCGGTGTTCGCCGAGGTGCTTGCGATCAATCTCACCGGGACGATGCGCGCGTGCGCGCTCGCGCGGTCCCGGCTCGCTGCGGAGGGCGGCGCGATCGTCAATACCGCGTCGATGCTCTCGTTCTTCGGTGGCGGCCTCGTGCCGGGATACAGCGCGAGCAAGGGCGGCGTAGCGCAGCTTACGAAATCGCTCGCCATCGCCTACGCCGCGGACGGCATCCGCGTGAACGCGCTCGCGCCGGGGTGGGTCGCGACCGCACTCACCGCGCCGCTGCGCGACGATGCGCAACGCAGCGGCGCGATCCTTGCGCGCACCCCGCTTGGGCGCTGGGCACTTCCGGAGGACATCGCGGGCGCCGCGGTCTTTCTCTCGTCGCCGGCCGCCGCGTACATCACCGGCGTCGTCCTGCCGGTGGACGGCGGCTACCTCGTCACCTGACGTCCGATGCCGGAGCCCGTCGTGCCGCTCGGTACCGCGCTGCGCTACCTCCGCAAGGGGGACTGGCAGAAGGCGCACCCGATCGTGCAGGAGGACGCCAGCGAGATGGGATGCTGGGCGCACGGTATCGTGCACATGCTCGAAGGCGACATGGGCAATGCGCGCTACTGGTTCCGGCGCGCCCATCGCGCCTTCCCCGCGGCCCCCGATCCCGCGCTGGAGATCGCTGCGCTCGCGGCCGCGCTGAAGGCATCGCAGCAGTGAGCGCGCAAGACCACGCCCGATGACGCTCGAGCTCGCCGCCATCGCTGCCGGTGCCACGCTGGGCGCATGGCTGCGTTGGGCACTGTCGCTGTGGCTCAATCCGCGAGTGCCGCAGTTTCCGCTTGGCACCCTCGCAGCCAACCTGATCGGCGGCTATCTCGTGGGCCTTGCGGTGGCGTTTTTCCTGTCGCGCACGGAGCTGTCGCCGGCGTGGCGCCTGTTCGCGATCACCGGTTTTCTCGGCGGGCTGACCACGTTCTCCACGTTCTCCGCTGAGGTCACCGACTTGTTGCTGCGCGGCGAGTACGGCGCCGGGCTCGCCCTGGCCGCAACTCACCTTGCAGGCTCGCTTCTGCTCACCGCGGCCGGCTTCGCGACCTATCGCGTGCTTGCCGCCTGAGTTTCCTCGAAAGGATCGACATGCCACAAGCCATCCGTATTCACGCCACCGGCGGCCCCGACGTGCTGAAGCTCGAAGACGTCGATGTGCCGGCGCCCGGCGCCAACGAGGTCCGCCTGCAGCAAACGGCGATCGGCCTCAACTACATCGACACCTATCACCGCAGTGGCCTGTATCCGCTGCCGCTGCCGGCAGGCATCGGCCAGGAGGCCGCCGGTGTGGTCGAGGCCGTGGGGGCGGGCGTGCATGACCTGCGCGTGGGCGATCGGGTGGCCTATTGCGGCGGTGCCCCGGGCGCGTACGCGACCCATCGCAACATGCCCAGCGACAAGCTCGTCAAGATCCCCGACGGCGTGGACGACGCCACGGCCGCCACGCTGATGCTCAAGGGCCTGACGGTCCAGTACCTGTTCCGGCAGACGTTTCCGCTGAAGGGCGGGGAGACGATCCTCTTCCACGCTGCCGCCGGTGGGGTGGGGCTCATCGCGTGCCAGTGGGCGCGCGCGATCGGCGTCACGATGATCGGCACCGTGGGCTCCGACGCCAAGGCGGAGCTTGCCAAGGCCAACGGCTGCACGCACACCATCGTTTACACGCGCGAGGACTTCGTCGCCCGCACCAAGGCGCTTACCGGCGGCAAGGGCGTGCCCGTGGTGTACGACTCCATTGGCAAGGACACCTTCCCCAAGTCGCTCGATTGCCTGCAGCCGCGCGGCCTCTTCGTGAGCTTCGGCTCGTCGTCGGGGCCGGTGGAGGCGTTCAACATCGCCCTGCTGGCGCAGAAGGGCTCGCTGTATGCCACGCGGCCCACGCTCTTTAGCTATGCCGTGGATCGCACGAGCCTCAATGCCATGGCCGACGAGCTCTTCGCGCTCGTGAAGGCGGGCAAGATCAAGTCGGAAGCCCGGCAGCAGTATCCGCTGCGCGAGGCCGCCGCGGCGCATCGGGCGCTCGAGTCGCGCGCGACCACCGGCGCGACCGTGCTCCTGCCGTAAGCGGCGCGCGCTCAGGCGACGGCGGCGCGCGCGGCCCGGTTGAGGAGGGCGCGCGCCGCGTCGGGCAGCTCGGAGGCGGTTACGCCGAGCGGGCCCGCCCCTTCGTCGACGAGCCGGTCGGCGGCGGCGCCGTGCAGGCACACCGCATAACGCAGCGCCGCGCGCGCATCGAGTTGCTGGGCGAGGCATGCGCCCAGCATGCCGCAGAGCACGTCGCCGCTGCCCGCGGTGGCCAGCGCGGGGCCTCCCGTTGCGTTGATATCGAAGGTGCCGTCGGGGTGCGCGAGGATGCTGCCCGCACCCTTCAGCACCACGTTCGCCGCAAGCCGGCGCGCCAGCTCGTGCGCGCTGCCTAGGCGATCGTTCTGCACGGCCTCGATCGTGGTGGCCAGCAGGCGCGCGGCTTCGCCGGGATGGGGCGTGGCGAGCGTGGGAGCGCCGCGCGCCTGTGCGGCGGCCATGAGCGCGGGATCGCGGGCGATGAGGTTCAGCGCGTCGGCATCGAGGGCCAGCGGGATGCGCACCGCCAGCGCGCGGCGCAGCAGCGACTTGGCAGCGTCGCTGGTGCCGAGGCCGGGCCCGACAACGAGCGCGTCGGGCTCCGCCTCCAGCACCACGCTTGCATGACGCAGCATGAGCTCCGGCATGCCGGTGTCGAGCTTGGGCGGGTCGGCCATCAGGAAGCCGAGCCACACCTTCCCGGCCCCCGAGCGCATGGCCGCGCGGCCGGCGAGGATCAGCGCCCCGCCCATCCCCTCGGTACCGCCCAGGATGCCCAGCGTGCCGAACGTGCCCTTGTTCACATTGCGCGTGCGGCGCGCGAGCACTGGCGGCAGCGACGCGGCCAGAGCCGGCCAGTCCAGGCGATGACCGGCGGAGGCGAGCGCAGGCAGGTTGAGCGTATGCACCGAGATCTCGCCGCAATGGTCCGGCCCGTCGAGGGTGAGCAGGCCTGGCTTGAGGGCGATGAACGTCGCGGTATGCATGGCGCAGATCGCCGGCGCATGCGCGTGGCCGGTGGCGGCATCGAGGCCGCTCGGCACGTCGAGGGCAAGGATCGGCGCCCCGCAGCCATTGGCCCACGTCACGAGCTCGGCGATCCGGCCCTCCGGCGAGCGCGTCAGGCCGATGCCGAGCAGGCCGTCCAC
>CALFEY010000044.1 GCA_937958295.1 uncultured Pseudomonadota bacterium | reverse complement strand
TGCTCGCCACCACCGTCTTCGCTACCACCGGCCTCGTGTTCGTCGCAGCCGGG
The DNA here is from genome assembly GCA_937958295.1 of uncultured Pseudomonadota bacterium. Lineage (GTDB taxonomy): Bacteria > Pseudomonadota > Gammaproteobacteria > Burkholderiales > Casimicrobiaceae > VBCG01. The sequence goes on along the minus strand of CALFEY010000044.1, from coordinate 5,607 downwards.
GCGGTGCTCACCGACATCGCCCTCGCCTTCGGCACGACGCTGCTCATGGCCGGCTTCTGGGCCGCTGTCCGCGGTCCGGCAGCGGGCCGTCGCCTGGGGCAAGCGCTGCTCTTCACGGGAGCGGCCGTCGGGCTGCTCGCCAAGGGCCCGGTGGCGCTGGTGCTCGCCGCACTGCCGATCGGCGCCTGGGTGGCGTGGGAGGGCGCCTGGCGCGACGCGTGGACGCGCGTTCCGTGGCTCGCAGGCGGCACGCTCACGCTCGCCGTGGCGGGGCCCTGGTACTGGGCGATGGAGCAGGCCACGCCCGGCTTCCTCTACTACTTCATCGTGGGTGAGCACTGGCAACGCTTCACGCAAGCGGGCTGGACGGGCGACCGCTACGGCAGCGGACATGCCTGGACCCGCGGCTCGATCTGGCTCTTCTGGGGGCTGGCCGCGCTGCCGTGGTCGATCGTGTTCCTCGACTGGCTGGTGCGCTGCACGGTGGCCCCCCGCGCGAGGCTGCGCGAGCGCACGGCGGACCCCTGGTGGCGCTATCTCGCCGCGTGGGCCGTCGCGCCGCTCGTGCTCTTCACGCTGTCGCGCAACATCCTCCCGGCGTACGTGCTGCCGGGATTGCCGGCGCTCGCGCTACTCCTGGCCTTCGGGCCGTTTGCGGCCGCGACTCCGCGCAAGCTCGACCGCGCCGAGCTTCGCGGCCTCGTCGCGGCGGTGCTGCTTGGGGTCGGCTTCGCGCTGCTGGTGATCGGCGCACACGAACGCATCGGCCGCGAATACTCGCAGCGCGCATTGGTGCGGTCGTTCGAGCAAGCGCGCGGGCAAGGGCGCCTCGTGTACCTGGGCGACGTGCCGGCGTCCGCCTCCTTCTACACGCGCGGCCGGGTGGCACACGTGCGCGATGCCCCTTCACTTGCGGCCTGGCTCGCCGACGCGCGCGGCGACTTCTTCGCCATCCGCGACGGGGACGCCCCGCAGGTCACGCCCGCGCTGCGCGCCCGCCTCGTCCCCCACGGACGCTTCGGGGCCTATACGCTCTACGCGGAAGCCCCGCTCCCCCGGTAGCGCAGCCACCACAGCGCGAAGCCCAGCAGCGGCACGAGGAAGTCGGTGTAGAGGATCACGCCCGCGTTGCCCGGCGCCATGTTGTGCGTGGTGGCGATCTGGTAGATGTGACCCGCCCCCGCGCCGATGAGGAAGCACGCCGGCCCCACGAGGGCCACGAGGCGCGCCTGGCGGTCCCAGCGAAAGGCGAGAAAGCCCGCCGCGGCAAAGCCTAGGCTGGCGAGCCCTACCTCGATCTGGAACGGGCTGTCCGCCCACCCGATGAAGCGCGCCGCCGTCTCGTGGAAGATCACGTGCATGACGAAGTTGTAGAGCATCGTCACGCCCACGACGAAGAAGAGGTACCAGCGCAGCAGCGCGTCGTACACCGCGGTTCGCGCGCGCGGCGCGGGCATGCGCGCGATGGCCATGGCGGCCACCGCCATACCGATCACGAGAAACGTGAGCGTGAAATTGGAAAGGGCGAAGCGGATGGCGGAGGACATGCCCGCGCCGCTACTTCTTGCGCTTGGGCCAGTCGTCCTCGTCCTCGAGGATGCGGATCACTCGCGTGCGCTTGCCGTCGCCGAACTGCTCCATCTTGACGAGCACCGGAAAGCGCTCGGCGAGCGCCGTGCGGGCGGCGCTCTCTTCCGCGAAGGTGACGAGCTTGCCGTGGGCATCGAAGACGTCGTGCCAGATGCCCTTGTCGTCTTCGTATTCGATCTTGAACATGGCGGCCATTGCGCGGGATAGAAAGGCGCTATGGTAGCGCGCCGCGCCGCGGGGCCCTGGATCGCGCCGCGGCGCCGTGGGGCGCTAGCGGGCGCCGCCCTGCAGCGCGGCGATGCGATCGGCAATAGGCGGATGGGTGGAGAAGAGCGCCATGATCCCTGCGCGATCGGTGATGCCGAACGCCTTCATCGCTTCCGGCAGCGCGCCGGGCTCCACGCCGCCCAGGCGGCGCAGCGCGTTCACCATCGGCGTGGGCGATCCCAGGTACTGCGCCGAGCCGGCGTCCGCGCGGAACTCGCGGCGGCGGGAGAACCAGGCCACGATCATCGACGCCAGGAAGCCCAGCACGATCTGCAGCACCATCACCGTGATGAAGTAGCCGGGACCGTTGCCGCGCTCGCTGCGGAACACCGCGCGGTCCACGATGGAGCCGATGACGCGCGACAGGAAGATCACGAACGTGTTCACCACGCCCTGGATGAGCGTGAGCGTGACCATGTCACCGTTGGCGACGTGCGCCACCTCGTGCGCCAGCACCGCCTCTACCTCCTCCTTGTTCATCGACTGCAACAGACCGGTGGAGACCGCCACGAGCGAGGAGTTCTTGAAGGCGCCGGTAGCGAACGCATTGGGCTCGCCCTCGTAGATCGCGACCTCGGGCATGCCGATGCCGGACTTCTGCGCGAGGCGCTGGACGGTCGACACGAGCCAAGCCTCGACGTCGTTGGACGGCTGCGTGATGACGTGCGCGCCCGTGGACATCTTCGCCATCGACTTCGACATGAGGAGCGAGATGATCGAGCCCGTGAAGCCCACCACGGCGGAGAACGCGAGAAGCTCGCCGTAGCCTGCGTTGGCGCCACCCGCACGATCGAGGCCGAGGACCTTGAGGACCACGGAAAGGACGGCAATGACCGCAACATTGGTCAGGACGAAGAGAAAGATGCGCTTCATGGCAAATGGGCTCGATCGGTCGGCAAAGGGTAAGGGGGGCAACGGCGCGCCATCATAGCTTGCGCACGATCCTGCGACACGGTCGACAAATTGGGGGCGCGCCGGCGCGGCTCAAGCGTCGCCGAAGGGTACCCGCGGGCCGGCCAACCCCCGTGCCGCCGTCCGCGCGGGGACGCGGCGCTTCACACCTACCCCTTGCTCCAGGAGTCCTTGAGCGAGACGGCGCGATTGAACACCGGCGCGTCGGGCGCGTGGTCGCGCAGGTCGGCGACGAAGTAGCCATGGCGCTCGAACTGCACACGCTCCTCGCGCTGGGCGGCGGCCAATGCGGGCTCCACGTACGCACGAATCACCCGCTTGGAGCCGGGATTGAGGTCGTCGAGGTAGTTGCGCTCGGCGAGCTCGGCCGCCTCGTCCTCGTCGCCGGCCACGACGTGATGCTGCTCCGGCGCCGGCTCCGCGGCGGTCGCCTCGCCGCCGCGGGCATTGCCCCACGGATTGCGCGCGCCCGGGAAGGGGACGCCGAAGAGGCGGTCGTACAGTCGCACCTCGGCCGGTACGGCGTGCGCCGCGGACAGCCAGTGGATGTTGCCCTTGACCTTGCGGGCGTCGGCGCCAGGGGTGCCGCTGCGGGTGTCCGGGTCGTAGCTGCAATGCACCTCGACGACGTTGCCCGCGGCGTCCTTGACGGCGCCCGTGCACTTCACGATGTAGCCATAGCGCAGGCGCACTTCGGCGCCGGGCGTGAGCCGGAAATACCCTTTGGGCGGGGTCTCGGTGTAGTCGTCGCGCTCGATCCATAGCTCGCGCGACAGCGGCACCGCGCGCTTGCCGAGCTCCGGCTTCTGCGGATGGTTGGGGGCAAAGCAATCCTCGCTCTGCCCTTCCGGATAGTTGTCGATGACGAGCTTCACCGGATCGAGCACCGCGATGCGCCGCTGCGCGCGACCGTTGAGGTCGTCGCGCATGCACTCCTCGAGGATGCTCATGTCAATCCACGAATCGGATTTCGACACGCCCACCCGCTCGGCCAGCAGGCGGAAGCCTTCCGGCGTGAAGCCGCGCCGTCGCGCGCCCACGAGGGTGGGCATGCGCGGGTCGTCCCAGCCGTCGACGAACTTCTTCTCGACGAGCTCGATGAGCCGCCGCTTCGACAGCACGAGGTAGGTGAGGTTGAGCCTTGCGAACTCGTATTGCTGCGGCAGTGGACGCTCCAGCATGCCCCCCTCCGCCAGCCTCTCGATCACCCAGTCGTAGAGCGGGCGGTGATCCTGGAACTCGAGCGTGCAGATCGAGTGCGTGATCCGTTCCAGCGCGTCGCTGATGCAGTGCGTGTAGTCGTAGAGCGGGTAGATGCACCACTTGTCGCCGGTGCGGTGATGCGATGCATGGCGGATGCGGTAGATCGCGGGATCCCGCATGTTGACGTTGGGACTGCCCATGTCGATCTTGAGCCGGAGCACGTGAGCACCGTCGGGGAACTCGCCGGCCTTCATGCGGCGCAACAGGTCCAGGTTCTCGACCACGCTGCGGCTGCGGTAGGGGCTGTCGATGCCGGGCTCGGTCAGCGTGCCGCGCGTGGCCCGCATCTCCTCGGCCGACTGGCTGTCAACGTACGCCAGGCCCTGCTCCACGAACCATTCGGCAAAGCGGTAAAGATCGTCGTAGTAGTCCGACGCGTGGTAGCGATGGCCACCCCAATCGAAGCCCAGCCAGCGCACGGAGTCGGCGATCGCATCCTCGAACTCCACCTCCTCCTTGAGGGGGTTGGTGTCGTCGTAGCGCAGATGGCAGGTGCCGCGGTTTTCCTCGGCAAGGCCAAAATTGAGGATGATGGACTTCGCGTGACCGTAATGCAGGTAGCCGTTGGGCTCGGGGGGAAACCGCGTGACCACGCGCCCCCCGTACTTGCCGGTGCGGTTGTCCTCAGCGACGATGGTGCGCAGGAAGTTGGGGGCCGGCGCGGCGGGCTCGCGCGCGGACGACGCCGCGGCCGGGGTCACGGCCACGTTCTTGCGTTCAGCGACTTGCGGCGGCGCAGCATCCATCTTCGTTTTGTTCATGAACAACGCAGGGGAAAGAACGATTCTAACCAAACCGTCACGCTCCCGTCATGGAGCCTTCCGGGGGAAATCCACCGATGGCCCGCGAAGCCGCACCCAGCAAGGCTTTCGGCGGGGTGCCCCGAATTGCGGCGGCGGCCTTTTCCACAAATCCTGTGGATAGTGGTGTGCATATCTTGTAAATTCTTTCGCTAAGTAGTGCTGGGGTACGGAAAAACGTTGCCGTGCCCAAATTCTCGTCGAGAAAATGCCCTGTCGTTACAAGCAGTTGTAAATTCTTCCCTACGCTCAATGCGCGCTCCGGAAGCGCCGCCAACTCCCGCCAGAACCCCTTGGCGCCACCACAGCTGACGTAAGGTGTCCTGGACAAACTCGATGTTGCAGCTGCGTTGTCCAACCCTATGGGAGGACGCGTGATCGACGACCTCTTCCCTGAACGCGCCAGCGCGCGTGCGGATGACGTAGCTGCACGGCGTGGTGCACCGCCTGCCGTGATTCCCGTATCGACGCTCGTCGCGCAGGCGCGGCTGCTGGTCGAGCGCTCGCTCGGCCTCGCATGGGTGAGCGGAGAAATCAGCGGCTTCTCCCGCGCCACGTCCGGCCACTGCTACTTCAACCTCAAGGACGGCCAGGCGCAGGTGCGCTGCGTGATGTACCGTCTGCGCGCGCAGCACGTCGACTTCGCCCTGCGCGACGGCCTCCACGTCGAGGCGCGCGCCACGCCCACGATCTACGAGGCGCGCGGCGAGTTCCAGCTGAACGTCGACCCACTGCGCCTGGCCGGCGTGGGCGCGCTTCGCACCGACGACGCGCA
>CALFEY010000043.1 GCA_937958295.1 uncultured Pseudomonadota bacterium | reverse complement strand
AGACGCTCTACGCCACCGGGCTGCGCGTGTCCGAGCTCGTGGGCCTCAAGCTCGCGCAGGTCTCGCTCGACGTGGGCGTGGTACGCGTGCTCGGCAAGGGCAGCAAGGAGCGCCTCGTCCCCCTCGGCGACGAGGCCGCCGCATGGATCGAGCGCTATCGCAAGGAGGTCCGCCCCGAGCTCGCGGGGCCGGCGCGTAACGACCATCTCTTCCTCACCGCCCGCCACGGTCCGCTGACGCGCCAGGCCTTCTGGGCGCTCGTGAAGCGCCACGCGCTGCGGGCGGGCCTATCGCCGGCCGCGCTGTCGCCGCACGTGCTGCGCCACGCCTTCGCCACCCACCTGCTCAATCATGGCGCCGACCTGCGTGTGGTGCAGCTGTTGCTCGGGCACGCCGACATCACGACCACCACGATCTACACCCATGTCGCGCGCGAGCGCCTCAAGGCCCTGCACGCGCTGCATCACCCGCGCGGGTAGAAGGCGTCGAGGCGATCGTCGGCGCGCGTGAAAGCGGCGCCAGGGCGGTGGGGTCCGGTTACAATCGCGCCGCCGTGTCCGTTCCGCCCGACCCCGCCGCCCGTCGTTCCCCGTTCGCGCTCGCGCGCCTTGCCGCACGCCGCGAGGCGCTGCGCTTTCTCGCCTGGCAGCGCTGGCGCGACGGCAGCGCCGGCGACCCCGCCCGCATCCGCCCGGGGGCGCAGGTGCCCTTCGTGTGCAACCTCTGCGGCACGCCCAACCGCGGAACGCTCGCGCAGCTGTCGCGGGAGACGCTCACCTGCACGCATTGCGGCTCCAACGTGCGCTTTCGCGCCATGGCGTATCTGGTGACGAAGGAAGTGCTGGGCCGCCCCGCGCTCCTGGCCTCGCTTGCGCCGCGCAAGGATATCGCCGGCATCGGCATGTCGGATGCCGAGGCGTATGCCAAGCCGCTTGCCGCAGGCTTCGACTACGTCAACAGCTTCTATCACACGCAGCCGCACCTCGACATCACGGACATCGCCGATGCGCACGTGGGCCGCTACGACTTCATCGTGAGCAGCGATGTCTTCGAGCACGTCACGCCCCCGGTGGCGCGCGCCTTCGTCAACGCCCGGCGCATGCTGAAGCCCGGCGGCAAGATGATCTTCACCGTCCCCTTCAATCTGGAGGACGATACGCGCGAGCACTATCCGGAGCTGCACGACTTCACGATCACCGAGGTCGATGGCACCTGGACCCTCACCAACCGCACGCGCGACGGGCGCGCGCAGACCTTCACCGACCTCGTCTTCCATGGCGGACCGGGATCCACGCTGGAGATGCGCCTCTTCTCCCGCAAGGCGCTGGAGCGCGAGTTCCTCGCCGCCGGATTTTCCCACGTGCGCGTCGCCGACGAGCCTTATCTGCCGTTCGGCATCCATTGGCCCGAGCCGTGGTCGGTGCCGATGGTGGCCTACGCCTAGCGCCGATGAGCAAGGACAAGCTTCCGGTCACCAACGCGGTACGCGTGCTGCGTGAACATCGCGTCGAGTTCACCCACCACCCCTACGAATACGAGGAGCGCGGCGGCACGGCCGTGTCCGCCCGCGAGCTCGGCGTGGACGAGCACGCCGTGATCAAGACGCTCGTGATGGAGGACGACACCCGCAAGCCGCTCGTCGTGCTCATGCACGGCGATCGCGAGGTGTCCACCAAGAACCTGGCGCGCCATCTCGGCGTGAAGACGATCGCACCGTGCGATCCCGTCACGGCCGACCGCCACTCGGGCTACCAGGTGGGCGGCACCAGCCCGTTCGGCACCAAGCGCGCGATGCCGGTGTACATGCAGCGCACGGTGGCCGACCTGCCGCACGTGTACATCAACGGGGGCCGGCGCGGCTATCTCGTGGGCATGAGTCCGGCCGACGTCGTGCGCGTGCTGCGGCCCACCCTGGTCGACATCGAAGCCTAGCGCACCGCCTTAAGCGCTAGCTCGGAAAGCGGCGGGCGAGCTCGGCGATCTCGGTCACGGTCAGTGCGCGCACCGTGCGTCCGTGCAGCATGAGCGCGAGCTTGGCGGCTTCTTCCAGCTCCTCCGCGCTCTCCACCGCGGCATCGAGCGAGGTGCCGGCCACCACGGGGCCGTGATTGGCGAGGAGCACCGCCTTGTGGCGCTCCGCCAGGGCCTCGACGGCCGCGGCCAGCGCGCGGTCGCCGGGCGGGTGATACGGCACCAGCGGCAGCGGACCCACGCGCATCATCTGGTACGCGGTCAGCGGCGGCAGCACGTTGGCGGGGTCGTCGTGCACGAGGCACGACACCGCCACCGCGCACGTGCAATGCAGATGCACGATAGCCTTGGCCGACGGCCGCTTCGCGTACACGGCAAGGTGCAGGAAGGCCTCCTTGGTGGGCGCGTCACCCGCCACGTGCTGTCCTTGCGCGTCGAGCTTGGACAGCCGGGCGGGATCGAGGCGGCCGAGCGCACTGCCGGTGGGCGTCATCAGAAAGCCTTCGCCGCTGCGCACGCTCAGGTTCCCCGAGCTGCCATGGGCAAGTCCGCGCGCCGCCAGCGCCGCGCCGCGGGCGACCAGCCCATCGCGCTCGGCGGACTCGCTCACAGCGCCTCCAGCGCGCGCCGGAAGAATCCTTCGCCGCCGAAGTTGCCGGACTTGAGCGCAAGCCACACGTCGCGGCCTGCCACGCTGCGCGTCCACGGCACGCCCGGTGCGATCTCCGGCCCGATGGCGAGGGCACGGGCATCGAGCGACTCCACGACCGCGCCCGACGTTTCGCCGCCAGCCACCACGAATGCCCGCACGCCGTCATCGGCGAGCGCGCGCGCCACGACGCGGAATGCATCCTCGATGAGCTTGGCGCTGTGCTCCGCGCCGAGCTCCGCCTGCACCGCCGCCACTTCGGCATGCGCAGCCGTGGCGTACACGAGCACCGGCCCGTTCCGGCTGGCGCGCACCGCGTCGTGCGCGACCTCCGCGGCCGCGCCGACTTCGCGCGCGAGCACGCGGGCGTCCAGGCGAAACGAGGGCACGCTGTCCTTCACTTCCGCCACTTGCCGCTGCGTGGCCTCGGACACGCTGCCAGCGAGCCACGCGGCACGCACCGCCGCCGATGGCCGCGCGTAGGCCACGGCGCCCTGCGCCTGGCGGGGCAGCGCACGCACGATGCCCACGGCAAGCCCCGCCCCACCGGTGGTGAGCGGCAGCGCGGCGAATGCTTCGCCGGCGACACCGATGTGCCGGTCGTCGATCGCATCCACAATGGCGTGTGCATGGCCGTCGCGCGCCAGCGCCGCGAGGCGCGACTGCACGGCGGCCACGCCGGCGTCGAGCGTGACCGTATCCACGAGCCCGACCTTGCCGCGGCTCTGCGAGGCCAGCACGCGCACGAGGCTCGAATCGGTCATCGGCGTGAGCGGGTGGTGGCGCATGCCCGTCTCCGCCAGCGGCACGCCCTGCACGAACAGATGGCCGTAGTAGACGGTGCGGCCGTTGCGCGGATAGGCCGGGGTGGCGGGCGTGCATCCCGCGCCGGTCACCGCCTGGAGCGCCTCGGTCACAGGCCCGATGTTGCCGCGGGCCGTGGAGTCGAAGGTGGAGCAATACTTGAAGTAGAAGCGCCGCGCGCCCGCGCGCGCCAGGAGCCCGTGGGCCGCGAGCGACATGGCCACCGCCTCGGCGGCGGGAATCGTGCGCGATTTCAGCGCCACGATCACGACATCGGCAGGCGGCAGTGCAGTGCCCGCGGCCGGGAGGCCGTTGAGCTGGATGACGGAGCGACCCTCGCGCACGAGGTTCACGCCGAGGTCGGTGGCGCCGGTGAGGTCGTCGGCGATGCAGGCCAGGTCCATCGAGAGGTCTTTGCGAGGGTTCGTCGATGCGGAAGAACGTCCGCGTTGCGGCGACTTTACCGCGATTCGAGCGCGGGTGCCGGCGCCCCCGACGGCGGAGCATATCCCGCAAGCTCGATGCGGCGACCCTCGCGATGCGCGGCGTACACGGCTTCCTGCACGCGCACGTTCACGAGGTAGTCCTCCACCGCGTTCTCCGCTGCCGTGCGGCCGTCGAGCACTGCGAGCGCGTGCGCGTGCAGCGCCGCGACCGGTCCGGCCGCGACGCTGTCGGGACTGCGATCGTAAGCATGCTCGACCTCGGCACGGCCATGCGGCTTCCACCATAACCGCCCGTCCCCGTCGAGGCGCAGCACCCCGGCCTCGCCCTCGAGCCACATCGCGCCGCCGGTTCGCCGCGGATGATCGGCGACATGGTCGTTGCAACGGTTGGCATCGAAGACGCCGCCCGCCCCACCCTCGAACTCGAAGAGGATGTAGCCGGCATCCTCCCCGCGCAGCACCGGGTTCACGCGGCGCAGCCGGGCACTCACCGCCACGACCTCACCCATCAGGTAGCGGAACACATCGATGAAGTGGATCGCGGTCTCCATCACGACAAAGCGCGGCATGTCGCGGAAGTACGGCTGCCGGTCGAGGTAGGCATGCGGACCCTGGCCGTCACCGGTGCGCAGGCGGAAGGCGATCGAGTGAAGGCGGCCGAGCCGCCCTGCCTCCACCCAGCGCCGCATTTCGCGATACCAGCGCTGGAAGCGGAAGTTCTCGTGGACGAGGCACAGCACGCCCGCCTCGCGCGCGATCCGCGCGAGGGACACACACTCGTCCCACGACGGCGCCAGCGGCTTCTGGCAAACCACCGGGATGCCACGCGCGCAGGCGAGCATCACCAGCGGCAGGTGGGTGGCCGGCGGCGTGACGATGTCCACAAGGTCGGGACGCACATCGTCGAGCATGGCCGCGGCATCGGCGAACGTGCGCGGATTGGCGAACTCACGCGCGATGGCGGCGGCCCTGGCCGCATCCGGATCGCACCAGGCGACGACCTCCGCCTGTGGCAGCGAGCACCAGCCCTCGATGTGGAAACGCCCGTAGTGACCGGCACCGATGCCCGCCACCCGCCGCCTGCTCATCGGCCGGACGCGCGCACGCCCGACGGAGGCCGCCTCTGCGCCTGCCCGGCAGCGCGCACGGTCATCCCAGGGCTGCGACGACGGCCTTGCCGAAGGCGTGCGTGCCGAGCGTGCCGCCCAAGTCGCGCGTGCGCGTCGTCGGGTCGCCCAAGGTGGCCTCCACGGCCCGATGGAGGCGCGCGCCCACCGCCGCGAGCCGCACGTCCTGCCGGGTCTCCCCCAGCCAGTCGAAGAGCATCGCCGCGGACAGGATCATCGACGTGGGATTGGCGCGGTCCTCGCCCGCGATGTCCGGCGCCGAGCCGTGCTGGGCCTGCGCCGCGCAGATGGTCTCGTTGGCGTTGATCGAGCCAGCGAGCCCCAGGCCGCCCGAGAGCTCCGAGGCGAGGTCGGAGAGGATGTCGGCGTAGAAGTTGGTGGCGAGGATCACGTCGTAGCGGCTCGCGTCGCGCACGAGGTGCGCGGCCATCGCGTCGATGATGATCTCCTCGAGCTGCACGTCGGGGAACGCCTTGGCCACCTCGCGTGTCTGCGCGAGGAAGAGGCCGTCGGTCAGGATGAAGTTGTTCGCCTTGTGCACCGCCGTGACCTTGCGCCGCCGCCGGCGCGCAAGCTCGAAGGCGCGGCGGGCGATCCGCTCGCAGGCGAACGCGGTGATCTTGCGCACGGACAGGGCGACGTCGGGCGTGGGCATGAACTCGCCGGAGCCCACGGCCATATTGCGGTCGGGGTAGAACCCCTCGGTGCATTCGCGCACGATCACCACGTCGAAGTCCTGCCGCACGTGGCCGATCCCCGGACGGGTGCGCGCCGGGCGGATGTTGGCATACAGGTCGAGCTTGACGCGAAACGCCGCCGACACGTTCACCCCGCCCTTATCGCGCGGCGGGTAGTCCAAATGCGAGATGGGGCCGAGCAGCGTGCCCGCCACTTCGCGTGCTCGCGCCAGGACGCGATCCGGGCACGTGGTGCCCTCGGCCTCGTAGGCCTCGAAGCCGATGCGGTCGTGCTCGAAGGTGACCGGCACGGCTTCGGCGCGCGCCGCTTCCGCCACGATCTCCACGGTGGAGGTCATGATCTCGGGGCCGATACCGTCACCGGGGAGCACTTGCAGGGTCAAGCCAGTCATGGACTTTCCGTCGCGTAGGGGTTGTCGAAGGGACGCATCACTCGGCCTTGATGCCGCCGTCCTTGATGATCTTGCTGTAGCGGTCGAGCTCCGCCTTCACGTAGCGGCCGAACTCGTCGGGAGGCATGCCGCCGGGCTCGGCATAGAGGCCCTTCAGCTTCTCGCGGACATCGGGCTGCTTCAGCGCGAACACGACCTCTTCCCAAATGCGCTTGATCTCCGCGGGAGGCGTGCCGGCCGGCACGTGCAGCGAGTACCACGAGTCGACCTTGTAGTTGGGGTAGCCGGCCTCCGTGACAGTGGGCAGGTCAGGGTAGTCGGCCTGCCGCTGCGGCGTGGCGATGGCGAGCGCCTTCAGCTTGCCGCCGCGCACGTGAGGCATGGCGGAGGCGGCCGTATCGAACATGACCTGCACGCGGCCGCCGATGAGGTCGGCCACCGCGGGTCCGCCCCCTTTGTATGGCACGTGAAGAAGATCGATGCCCGCTTGCTGCTTGAAGATTTCGCCCGCGATGTGCGGGGTGGTGCCAAGGCCGCCCGAGGCGTACGCGTACTTGCCGGGGTTGCGCTTCACCTCCGCCACGAACTCCTGCAGAGTGTTGGCCGGGAAGTCCTTGTTGACCACGATGACGGTGGGAGCGACGCCGAGGATGGTGACCGGGGCGAAGTCCTTGATGGGGTCGAAGGGCACCTTTGCGTACAATGCAGGCGCTAATGCATGCGTTGTTACGGAAGAAAGGAGCCAGGTGTAGCCATCGCCGGGAGCCTTGGCGACGACCTCGGTACCAATCAGCGTCCCCGCGCCCGGCTTGTTGTCCACCACCACTGGCTGCCCCAGCCGCTCGCCGAGCTTCTGCCCGAACAACCGCGCCAGGGCATCATTGCCCCCTCCAGGAGGATAGGGTACGACCAGGCGGACGGGCTTGGTGGGCCAGGCCGGGGCGGCCTGGGCGTGCGCGAGGGTCGGCGCCAGCGTGAGCAGCACGGCCGCGAGCGCGGTTACGATCTTGGACATGGCGTTCCTCCAGGGACGATCTTATCGTTGCGTTGCCAAACAACGCATACGTTAATAGACTATAAAGTATGCATTCTGAACGGTCAATTCGCGACACGCCGAAGCAAGCCGACATCGCCTACCAGTGGCTGAAGGACGCCATCCTGGCGGGGGAGATGCCGCCGGGGCACCAGGCGCTGGAGCCCGAGCTCGCCTTGAAGCTCGGCATGAGCCGCACGCCCGTGCGGGAGGCGCTTGTGCGCCTTCAGAACGAAGGCTTCGTCGAGCTCATTCCCCGCCGCGGGATGCGCGTCGCACGGCTATCGGTGCGGGACATCAAGGAGATCACGGAGCTCGTGGCGGTGCTCGAGACCGAGGCCGCGGAGCGGCTCGCCTCGCGCAAGCCGCCGCCGGAGACCCTCGCCGCCTTCGACGCCGCGATCGCCGAGATGGACCGCGCCCTCGAGCAGCAGGATATCGACGCGTGGAACAAGTCCGACTACGCCTTCCACCTCCTGCTCATCCATAGCTGCGGCAACCGCCACCTGATCGAGGTCGCGGAGCGCTTCCTCGAGCGCGCCAATCGCTACCGCCTGCTCACCTCCACCCGCCGCATGCCGCCCGTGTACTCCAACGTGAATCACGCCGCCGTCGTGGAGGCGATCCGCCGCGGCGATCCGCAATCGGCCGTCGAGATCCACCGCTCGCACAAGCGACGCTGGATGCACGAGCTCGACGGCCTCCTCGCGCGGCTCGAGCCCGGCATCCTCAAGCAAGGAGACGAATCGTGATTCCCCGCATCGCCCTCATCCACGCCGTCATGGTCGCGATCGACCCGGTCGTGGCCGCCATGCGCGAGCTATGGCCACAGGCCCGGGCCATGAACCTGCTGGATGACGCGCTCTCCCCCGACCGCGAGCTCGCAGCCGAGCTCGATCCGTTGCTCGGCCAGCGCATCGTCGACCTCGCTTCCTATGCGGTATCGGCTGGGGCGACGGCGATCCTGTACACGTGTTCCGCTTTCGGCCCTGCGATCGACCTCGCCAAGGCGCGCTTCCGCGTGCCGGTGCTCAAGCCCAACGAAGCCATGTTCGAGCATGCCCTCGACACGGGACGGCGCATCGGCATGGTGGCCACGTTCGGGCCGAGCGTGGCCTCGATGGAGGAGGAGTTCGCCGAGATCGCGCACGCGAGGGGCGTGCAGGCGACGATCGAGACGCGCCTGGCCGACGGCGCGATGGCCGCGTTGAAGGCCGGCGACGCCGCGCGCCACAACGAGCTCGTCGCCCGGGAAGCCGCGTGCCTTGCGCACTGCGATGCCGTCATGCTCGCGCACTTTTCGACGAGCCGCGCCTTCGATCTTGCAAGCGCCGCGGTCGCGCGGCCCGTGCTCACCAGCCCGCGCAGTGCCGTGGAAGCGTTGCGCGCGCGGGTGGCGGCTTTAGGTCCGATGTCCGCGCGGCGGGACCTCGCATGAGCGCCGCCGTCCCCGCCGGCGCCATCGACACGCATGTCCACGTCTTCGACCCCGCGCGCTATCCCTACGCCGAGGCGGCCGGCTACCGACCCGTCAGCGCGGAGATCGCCACCGCGTTGCAGTTGCGCGATCTCCTCGACGCGCACGGCATGCACGGCGTGGTCATCGTCGACCCCACGTCCGGCTACGACGGCGATCCGCGCTGCCTGTTCGACGCGCTCGAGGTGCTGGGGCCCCGCGCGCGCGGGGTCCTGCGCTGGTCCCCGCGGCGCGCGCCGTTCACCCGGCAGGCACTCGCGGCCGCGCGCGCGCGCGGCGTAGCGGGCGTGCGCATGGATTGCGTGGCCGACGGGCTCGAGCGGCTCGACCGACCCGAGTTTCGCGAGCTCGTACACATGCTCGCCGATCTCGATCTCGTCCTCGACGTGCAATGCGAAGGCGCGCAACTCCTCACCGTCGCACGCACGCTCGCGGCGCAGCCCACGCGCAACGTGATCGATCACCTCGGCCGTCCCGACGTGACCCGCGGCCCCCACGACGCGCCGTTCTGCGCCCTGCTCGACCTCGTGGGACGCGGCCGCACGTGCGTCAAGCTGTCCGGCCCGATGCGCATGTCGGCGCAGCCCGGATGGACCGACGTCGATGCGTTCGTGCACGCCCTCTTTACGCACGTCGGCGCCGACGCGCTCGTGTGGGGATCCGACTGGCCCTTCCTGCGTGCACCGATGCGCCTCGACTACGCACCGCTGCTCGTGCTGCTCGAGCGGTGGATTCCGCGCGCAGAGGATCGCGCGCGCGTACTCGCCGGGACCCCGCGGCGACTCTTCTTCGGCTAGCGTGACGTCACGCGGGCGGCGTCCCGCGCTCGATCTCGATGCCCACCTCGCGCACGGAGGCGATCACGCCGAGCTTGGCCACGCGCACGCGGACCCACGGCGCGCCGAATTCCGCGATCACGAGCTGCGCCACCTTCTCGGCGAAGCGCTCGAGCAGCGGCGGCGGCGCCTCCTTGGCGAAGACCTTCAGCCGCTCCACCACCTTGGCGTAGTCGAGCGCATCGGCGATGCGACCCGTCTCGAACGGCTGGCGTGAGGGAGCGGCGATCACGAGGTCGAGCCGCACCGTCTGGGGAAGGTGCTTCTCCCAGTCGTACACGCCGATGCGCGCTTCCACGCGCAGGTCCGCAATGAAGATGGTGTCCATGGGCTAGAATCCGACGCGATTCTACCGTCCCTCGCCCACCCCCTCCCATCACGATGTCTCCGCTCGTTGCTGCGCTCGCCATCTTCGTGGCCGCCTACCTGCTGGGCTCGATCTCGTTTGCGATGGTGGTGTCGCGCGCCTTCGGCCTGCCCGACCCGCACGCATACGGCAGCGGCAACCCGGGCGCCACCAACGTCCTGCGCACGGGCAACAAGAAGGCGGCCGCGTTGACCCTCGTAGGCGACGCCACCAAGGGCTGGCTCGGTGTATTCCTCGCGCAGTGGCTCGCCGCGCAGGCCCAGGCCCCCGCGTGGACCGTGCCCGCCGCGGCGCTGTCCGTGTTCCTCGGTCACCTCTATCCGGTCTATTACCGCTTTCGCGGCGGCAAGGGCGTGGCCACGGCCGCCGGTATCGTCTTCGCGCTGCACTGGCCGTTCGGACTCGCATTGCTCGTGGTGTGGGCGGTGATGGCCTTCGGCTTCAAGATCTCCTCCCTCGCGGCGCTCACCGCCGCGGCGCTCCTGCCGCTGGGCGGCTTCTGGTTGTTCGGCCCCGTGCTCGTCACGTGGGCGCTCGTCATCATCAGCGCGCTCCTCTTCTGGCGCCATCGCGCGAACATCCGCCAGCTCCTCTCGGGGAGCGAGCGCATCATCGGCCGGTAGACGCGTGCCCACGTTCCGCCACGAGGGGATCGACCTGCATTA
>CALFEY010000042.1 GCA_937958295.1 uncultured Pseudomonadota bacterium | reverse complement strand
ACCCGCGGCGGCATCCTTCACGCGCTGGCAGCGCGCCACGATATCGACGAGCACGCTGCCCGACCATCCGAAGGTGAACAGCCCCGACATTGCGATGATCGGCGCCACCATCTCCCAGCCTTCGGGCAGCACGAAGTTGCCGTAGCCCACGGTGGTGTACGTGTTCCCGGCGAAGAAGCCCGCCGAGCGCCAGCTGGAGACGAGGCCACCGTATACGAGCGAAGCCGCCCACACGGCGGTCTCGGTCAGATGCAGCGCGAGCAGCAGCAGCACCGCCCCCGACATCACGAGGTCGGCCTGCCACACGCGCGGCCGCGTCATGATCACGCGCATCCGTTTGGAAACGATGTCGGTGACCACGCGCACGCCCGCGGCATGGATCAGGATGATCGCCACCAGCATCGTGCCCCCGAAGGCCACGTCCGCCGCGGGCAGTACCTGGGCAAGATGCTGGAGGAACGGCAGCTCCTCGATCGCACCGGGCATGGCGGCAAGCTTGGCGGCATCGCTGGACAGGCTCTGCGCCATCGGTGAGGTGGCGCGCGCCCCTGGTGCCGGTGCTTGCGCGGCGGCTTGCGCGACGAAGGCGAAGTGCATCATGGAACGATCCTCTTGCTATGCGATGACGACGATGCGCCCGTGAAGACGCGACGAATGACGCTCAATAGCTCACGTTGAGCTGGGTCCCCACGAGCCAGGCGGCCCGCGCGTCACCGCCGGACGCGGCGTACAGATCCTGGAAGCCGCGTCCCGGCGTGGCCCAGCCGGCCACGAGGCTCATGTTCGCGTCCTTGCCGAACTTGATCGTCCAGGATGCGTCGACCTCCGTGAGCAGCGGCTTGGAGGGTACCCCACCGCCCACCGGCGGTGCGACGCCAGGCGCGGGGACGGACAGCGAAGCGTTGGCATTGCCCGCGCGAAAGCCGAGCACCCACAGCCGCACGACATGGCGCGCGCCGGGTGTGAGCGTGACGCTCATGCTCCCGATCTGCACATTCGTGTTCTCGATGAACATCGAGGCGATCTTGCCGGGATACCAGTTGGGATTGTCGTTGCCGAAGTACAGCGGATCGAAGCCCTCCCACCTTGCCGTGCCCGGATCGTCGCCGGACAACCGCGTCCACTGCAGCGCGATAAGCGGCTTCCACGGCCATGCCTGCGCGTTGTAGCTGCCCTGCACATACCAGCCATAGGCGCGCGTGCGCGAGCTGGTCTGGTACGCGTACTCGCCGGAAAGCCACAGTGCGGGCTGGTCCGGAAATGGATGCAAGCGGGCACGCAGGTCCACGACGTCGAGGCCGTCACGGGTGATGATCTTCGATTGCGGCACATGCAGATAGGTGATGCCCAGGCGCATGGGCCCGCCTCCCGCCCATTCCGCGTTGACGCCCGCGATGCGCGTGCCCGTCGCATCGGCCGGGGCCTCGTTAGGCACGAGATGGAAGGCCTCGAGCGTCAGCAGGTCGCGCACGGCGAGCCGCGCGAGCCCCGCGCGCTGCCACGCCGCGCGCGGACCGAGGTAATCGGCACCGCGCTGCGCGCCGTTGGTGGCACCCGACCACAGGAGCATGCCGTCGCCGACCGTGTACTCCTGCTGCCCGTAGGACAGGTCGAGGCTTACGCGCGCCGCGGTTGAGGTCACGCCCGCGTAGAGGAGCTCGGTGTCGCCGTAGTACAGGTTCGCGTTGCCGTCGTAGTCGCGGCCCCGGGTGCCGGTCTCGAGATAGCTCACGCCGCCGTACGCTGCGAGCGTGGGCAGGAGGATGTAGCGCGCGGTGAGGCCCGCCTCCAGGAAGAGCTCGCCCCAGCCCGGCGAGAGTGGCACGCCGGGGGTCTGCAGCGCCGGGGGCGGCGCGAACGCGTTGTTCCACAGCTTGAACGCGGCGGCCGCTCCGGTGACGCTGCCGGTGACCGTCAAGGACGTGTCCCGATACAGGCTCGGCCAGGCCGTCACCCCTCCGCCCTGCAACACGCTGCGCTCGGCCGCATCGGCGCCGGCCGCCGAACGGTCACGCGCGCGCTTGGGGCCGGGCAGGACGCGCGGGGCGAACACGTCAGCATCGGGATAGGCCGCGCCAGCGTCGTAAGGATCGCGCAGCGGCAATGGAGCGAAGTCCGGGGGCGCATCGTTGTCCGCGGCGTGGCTCGCCGTGGCCGCGAGGGCGAGTGCCACAGGCAGTGCGAGTGCGATGCGGCCGGTGACCCGCCCGAAGGTCATGCGACCGCCGGCCATGCGCGGCGGCGGATGGCGCGGTCGTCCGCCGGTGCGGTCGAGGCGCCGAAAGCGCCCCCGCCGAAGGTATCGGGCGCGAGCCGCGAGGCGCAGAAGAAGTCGGCCACGACCGCCGGCGCAAACCGCGCGAGCAGCCCGCCCTGCACGGCGAGCGCCACCCGCTGCGCCACCCGCCGCGCGTCCCGCTCGTCCGGCCGACCGCGCCGCAGGTCGTCGAGGAGCGACTGCGAGAACGCGTCGAGCACCCGGTGCGCGCCGCGCGCTGCGGCGATCTCGTCGGCAAGGGCCTCCAGGCACGATGCGTCGCGCGCCAAGGCGCGCAGCACGTCGAGGCACATCAGGTTGCCCGACCCTTCCCAGATCGAGTTGAGCGGCATCTGCCGATACAGGCGCGCGAGCGGCCAGTCCTCGACGTAGCCGTTGCCGCCCAGGACCTCCATGGCTTCCGCCGCGACGGCGGGACCGCGCCTGCATACCCAGAACTTGGCGGCCGGCGTGACAATGCGACGCAGGGCCCGCGAGCGCGCGTCGTCCTCGTCGAAGGTCCGCGCGAGGCGCAGCGCGAGCGCGGTGGCCGCTTCGGATTCGACGGCGAGGTCGGCCAGCACGCGTTGCATGAGCGGATGCCCGTCGAGCGGGCGGCCGAAGGCCCGCCGATGCCGCGCGTGGTGCAAGGCCTGCGCGAGCGCCCCGCGCATGAGGCCCGCGCTGCCGAGCACGCAGTCGAGCCGGCACAGCGTGCCCATGACGAGGATGGTGGCGATACCGCGGCCCTCGTCGCCCACGAGCTCGGCGTGGGCCGCGTCGAGCTCGACCTCGGAACTCGCGTTGGAGCGATCGCCGAGCTTGTCCTTCAGGCGTTGCAGGCGCAGCCCGTTGACCGTCCCGTCGGGCCGAAAGCGCGGCAGGAGAAAGCACGACAAGCCGCCGGGCGCCTGGGCGAGCACCAGGAACGCATCGCACATGGGCGCCGAGAAGAACCACTTGTGGCCGGTGAGGCGGTACGCCCGCCCGCCGCAGGGGTCGGCCCGGGTGACGTTGGCGCGGACATCGGACCCGCCCTGCTTCTCCGTCATCCCCATGCCCACGGTCACCCCGCGTTTGCCCCCGGCCGGAAGGAAGCGCGCGTCGTAGCGTTGCGCGAGCACGCGGGGCAGCCACTGCGCGGCGAGGTCCGGGTCGGCCCGCAAGGCCGGCACGCACGCGAAGGTCATGGTGATCGGGCACAGCGTTCCGTCCTCGACCTGCGCGAAGAGCATGAACAGCGCGGCACGGGCCACGTGCGCGCCGGCCTGCGGCTGCGCCCACGGTCCTGCCGACGCGCCGTGGCGGACAAGGTAGTCCATGAGCTCGTGATAGGCGGGATGAAACTCGACCTGGTCGACGCGCCGTCCGTTCGCGTCAAGCGGGACGAAGCGCGGCGGACAACGGTTGGCGAGCTCGGCCCGGACGCGCATCGGCCAGGCCCCGATCTCCGCGCCACGGGCGACGAGGCCATCGTGGGCATGGGCGGCGCCTTCCCTCACGACCGCCTCGCGCAGCGCGGCATCCGCAAGATACGGGTTGTCGTCGCCAAGGGGCTCGACCTGGTTGAAAGGATCGGTGACGTGGGACATGGCAGCTCCTGCTGGCGGCCTGCGACCGGTTCGCAGTCTAGCCGCGCCCCAGTGGGACGTGGGCGATGCGCCAGAGGTGCTGCGTAGGACCTAGGTCGCATTCCTTCCGTCGGCCCGTGCGCGCACACTTGGCGGGGGCATGTCGCATCGACCGCCGCCGCTGGTACGATGCCGCGGCCTTTCCGCATCCGCCAATGGAGTGGTCTGCCATGATGTCCTCGTTCGTTCGCACGCTTTGCCGCGCCCTCGCGGCCGTTACCCTGGTGGCCTCGTTGCCGGCCCTGGCCCAGGCCCCCGCCCCGACACCGCCACCCGATCCCTGGCCGCGCGTGGTCGACCTGGCCGCCGGCCAGGTGCTGGTGTACCAGCCGCAGATCAATTCGTGGGTGGACAACCAGCTCGCCTTCCGCGCGGCGCTCGCCTATAAGGCCGACGGCAGCAAGGACCAGTCCTTCGGCGTGATCGTGGCCACGACCCGCACCCAGGTGGATCGCACGCTGCGCACGGTGGTGTTCGAGAACCTGCAGGTGTCGAAGATCGACTTCCCCACCCTGCCCGACCGCGGTGCGAGCCTCGCGCCCGACCTCACCAAGCAGTTCGCTGCCAAGGTGCGCACCATCGGCCTCGACAAGCTGCAGGCCTCGCTGGCGGCCAACGGCGTCACCCCCAAGACCGTGGAGGTCGTCAATCCTCCGCCGCGGGTGATCGTGAGCAACTCGCCGGCCATCCTCGTGCCGATCGACGGCACGCCCGTGATCCGCCAGGTCCCGTCGACCCCGCGCTTCTCGCGCGTCATCAATACCCGCGCGCTGATCCTGCAGGGGGGGCTCGAGAACAACTTCTACCTGCACGTGTACGACGGCTGGGTCTCGTCCTCCACGCTCGCCGGACCGTGGACGCAATCCTTCCGCCAACCGTTCGGCATGGATGACCTCGCCACGAAGCTGGCCAAGGCCGGCACCGTCGACCTTCTCTCCGGAGGCGCCAACGCCAATCCCAAGCCGTCGCTCGCCAACGGCGTGCCCACGATCTACACGAGCGAGGTCCCGGCGGAGCTCATCGTGTTCAACGGGCAGCCCGACTTTGTCCCCATCGTGGGCACCGGCCTGCTGTGGGCGTCGAACACCACGAGCGACGTGCTCATCGACACCAGCAGCAACACCTACTACGCCCTGCTGGCCGGACGCTGGTTCCGCGGCCCTGGCCTCTCCGGCCCGTGGACGTTCGTGGCGAGCAACGCCCTGCCCGCGGACTTCGCGCGCATCCCGCCGGCATCGCTCGCCGGTGCCGTGCTGCCCACCGTGGCCGGCACGCCGCAGGCGCAGGCGGCGGTCATCGAGAACTCGATCCCGCAAACGGCCACCGTCCCCCTCAAGGGCGGTCCCACGTTCACGCCCAACTTCGACGGCGCCCCGAACTTCGTCCCGGTCACGGGCACGGCTCTCACTTACGCCATCAACTCCGACGTGCCGATCATCCAGTCGGGACCGGGGCAGTACTACGCCGTGACCGCCGGCGTATGGTTCACCGCGCCCAACGTCACCGGTCCCTGGACCGTGGCCACGGCAGTGCCGCCGGCGATCTACACGATTCCGCCCGCCTCACCGATCCACTATGTGACCTACGTGCGCATCTACGGCGACACGCCGGGCTACGTGTACGTGGGCTACACGCCGGGTTACCTCGGCACGGTGGTGTCGCCCTACGGCACGGTCGTGTACGGCACGGGGTACGCCTACACGCCGTGGGTCGGCTCGGTGTGGTATCCGCCGCCGTACACCTACTCGGTGGCCGCCACGCCCGTGTACAACCCGTACGTCGGCTTCACGTTCGGCTTCGCCATGGGGCTCGCCACGGCCGCGTGGACCGAGCCCTACTGGGGTGGGGCTTACTACCACCCCGGCTACTGGGGCGGCTACCCGTGCTGCGCATCGGCCAGCGCCAACGTGTACGGCCACTGGGGTAGCACCACCTACTCCGGCACCCGCACGTGGTACGGCGGCGGCGGCGTGGCCGGCACCACGGCGAGCGGCAGCTACTACAACAACCGCACCGGCACGTCGGGCACCTATAACGCCGGACGGCAATACAACGCCTATACCGGGAACGCGACGCGCGGCTACGACCGCACCGTGAACACGCCGGCGGGCGGCTCTGCGGACGTAGCCCGCGGCAGCAACTACAACACCTATACGGGGCAACGCACCGCCGGCAACAGCGTGTCGGCCACCGGTGCTGGGGGAAGCACCTACCAGCGAACGGGCGCCACCACCGCGGGCCCCGAAGGCTACGCGCACGCCGGCGAGGGCTCCACCTACAACGCCCGTACCGGTCAGACCAACTCCTGGGACTCGGCGAGCGTGGGCAACAACCACTACGCCGACGTCAATGGCAACGTGTACAAGAACACGGGCAACGGGTGGCAGCAGCACTCCTCCAGCGGCTGGTCGGGCGCGAGCGGGGACACCTCGTGGGCGGACCGCGAGTCGCAGGCTCGCTCGGACGGGGCCGGCGGCACTCGGCGTCACGACGCTTGGAGTCGTCGCGCTGGGAGTGGCGCTGG
>CALFEY010000041.1 GCA_937958295.1 uncultured Pseudomonadota bacterium | reverse complement strand
GTGCAGCAGCAGCCCGGCGCGCGCTTTGCGCCAGGAGGCCGCCGTGCCGCGGGCACGGATGCGCCGGCGGCGGGCTGGCTCGACGTGAATCCCGCATTCCGCCGCCGTTGGTCGCGCCGCGCGATGTCGGGCGAGAGCCTGCGCCCGGAGGAGATTCGCGCGCTGTTCGAAGCGGCCCGCTGGGCGCCCTCCGCGAGCAATTCGCAGCCTTGGCGCTTCGTGTACGCCACGCGGGACAGCCGCTGGTGGGACGAGTTCTTCGACCTGCTGAACCCCGGCAACAAGCGCTGGGCCGGGCGGGGCGGGCTGCTCGGCTTCGTCCTGTCCATGCGCATCGACACAGGCGGAAAGTCCTTGCGCACGCATGCCTTCGATGCCGGAGCCGCGTGGCAGAGCATGGCGCTGCAGGCCCATCACCTGGGCCTCGTCATGCACGGCATGGGCGGCTTCGACCACGAACGCGCGCGGCGGGTGCTCGAGCTCGAGCCCGACGTCGACGTACAGGCCATGTTCGTCGCCGGACGTCCCGGCGTTGCCGAATGGCTTCCCAAGGACTTGCAGTTGCGTGAGCTCCCTTCCGGGCGCTTGCCATTGGAGGACTTGGCATTCGAAGGTCGCCTCGGGCGTGCTGCCACGGGGGACCACAAGGTAGTTGCAAACGCACTCAAGGAGGCTTCGTGAAGATCAAGACAGACAACCGGATCGGTCGCCGCCGCGCCCTGTGGGCGCTCGGGTCCCTTTTCTGCACGCCGCTGCTTGCGCAACGGGCGTGGGCGCAGGGCGACACGGGGCCCGTCAAGTTCATCATCGCCTCCACGCCGGGGACGGGTCCTGACACCATGTCCCGTCTCATCCAGCCGCAGCTGCAGGCCCGCTGGAATCGGCCGGTGATCGTGGACAACCGTCCGGGGGCCGGCGGGGTGATCGGCATCGACGCGGTCGCGAAGTCGCCGCCCGACGGCAGCACCCTGATGCTGCAGACGTCGACGATGTTCCTGCTGCCCTACTTCTACAAGCAGATCCCGTTCGATCCGGTGAAGAGCTTCAGTCCCATCACGCAGGTCGGCTGGAGCACGTTCGCCCTCGTCGTGAACAGCGCGGTGCCCGCGACGAACCTCCCGCAGCTCATCGAGTGGATCAAGAAATCGGGCACCAGCGTGAACTACGCTAGCCCCGGCAAGGGCACGGAGAACCACCTGTTCGCGGAGATCTTCAAGCTGCGCGCGGGGGTGGACATGACGCACGTGCCCTATCGCGGGGCCGCGCCTGCCATCCAGGACGTGATGGGCGGCCTGGTGCCGGTCATGTTCCTGCCCATTGCCACGGCGGCGACGCACGCGAAGTCGGGTCGCATCCGGATCATCGGCTGCACGAGCAAGGAGCGCTTCCCGCTGATGAAGGACATCCCCTCGCTCGCCGAGCAGGGACTGCCCAACTTCGACTTCAGCGTGTGGTACGGGATCTGGGGTCCGGCGGGCATGCCGCCGGACATGATCGCGCGCTACAACGACGACCTGCGGACCATCCTGCAGAATCCCGAGACCGTGGCCAAGTTCGGCGACAACGGCTGGGCCGTGAAGGTGGGCACGCCCCAGGAGCTCGACACGCTCGGTCGCCAGCAGTTCGCGCGCTGGCGCGAGGTCATCGCCGAGTCCAAGGTCGATACGAGCGAGTAAGGTCGCCGGGATGGTCGACAACGATTTCGGGGGTCGCCCCGTCTGGTTGATCGGTGCCGCCGGCACGATCGGCCAGGCCATCGCGCGACTGCTGTCCGCGCGCGGCGCCGTGCTCGCGCTGTCCGGACGCCACCGGAGCACGCTCGAAAGTCTCGCCGGATCGTTGCCGGGCCCGGCGATCGTCGCGCCGGTGGACCTTCTGCAGGAGACGAGCGTGCGCGAGGCGGCGCAGGCCATCAAGGCGGAGCTCGGCCCCATCGGCTCGCTCGTCACGTCGGTGTCGATCTCCGCCTTCGGCGAGTTCCTGGACCTGGCCGACGGCGCCTTCGTGGAGGCGATGGCCACCAAGTACATGGGCGCCGTGCGCGCGATGCGCGCGGTGCTGCCGGACATGATCGCCCAGCGCTACGGCCGGATCGTCACGCTCTCGGGCGGCAGCGGTACCAACCCGCGACCGGTCCACATGCCGGGCGGGGCGGCCAACGCGGCCCTCGAGCTGCTTTCGCGCGGCGTGGCGATGCGCTACGCCAACGACGGCGTCCGCGTGAACGTGATTGCGCCTGGCCCCATCAGCTCGCCGCGCATGCAGGCCATCGTCGCCAGCTCCAACGCGGCCGGACAGGGCGACGGCGAGCGGCCGACCGGCCAGCCGCAGGATGTCGCCGAGGCGGTGGCGTATCTCCTCGGTCCGCGCTCCAACTTCGTCAATGGCACGGTGCTGAAGCTCGATGGCGGCGTCCGCTGAGCCCTCCGTTTCGCGTCAGCTCGCGGACGCCATGCATGGCCTCCCGTTCGAGGCGCTGCCGGGGGAGGTCATCGAGCATGCTCGATGGCTGGCCGTCGATACCCGCATGGTCGCGCTCGCCGGGGCCGCGCAGCCCGACGTCGAGGCCGTGGCCGCCCTGATCCGACGCAACGGCGGCGTCGCGCAGAGCCCCCTTTGGCGCTGCGGCACGCGAGTGCCGGCCGCGGAGGCGGCGTTCGTCAATGCCCTCGCGGCCTCGGCACTGGACTACGACAGCCTGCATGAGAACGTCCATCCCGATGCGATCGTCCTCGCGGCGGCGTCCGCGGTTGCCGCCGCCGTCCATGCGGACGGACGCGAGCTCGCGCGTGCCTACGTGCTCGGCAGCGAGCTCGTGTGCCGCCTCGCCAACGCGGCGACCGGCCCGCAGAAGGGCTGGACCTTGGGTGCCGTGCTGGGCACGTTCGGGGCCGCAATGGCGGCATCGCTCCTCCTGAAGCTCGCGCCGCAACGCGCGACGCATGCACTGGGTCTGTGCCTGTCGATGGCGGCCGGCTCGCAGCAGACCAATGTCGAGCAGGTGCTCGCCAAGCGCCTGCAGCCGGCGTTGGCGGCACGTCACGGCGTGCAGGCGGCGCAATTGGCGAGCGTTGGCATCACGGCGCCGGCGCAGGCTTTCGAGGGACGCTTCGGGCTGTGGACCTTGTACTTCGAAGGCGATCGGCACCGGTTGCTGGACGGGCTCGGCGATCGCTTCGCCCTCCTGCGCACCGGCCTCAAGCGGTATCCCGTGTGTGCGTGCAGTCACGCGGCCATGGAGGCGCTGCACGAGGCGTTGCGCGACGGCCGCATCGGTCCGGACGAGATCGAGGCCATCGAGGTCGCGATCTCGCCGTTCGTGGCGAGGCTGGTCGGCGGGCCGTTTCAGCCCGAGGCCAATCCGCAGGTCACCGCCCAGTTCTCGCTGCAGTACGCCCTGGCCTCGATTGCCTTGCGCGGTCGCCTCGCAGTGGCGGAGCTCGCGACCGAGGCGGTCCAGGACGCCCGCATCGCCGATCTGGTTCGGCGGATTGTGGTGATCGTCGACGCAAGCAATCCAAATGAGCTCGCCCCCGCGACCGTGCGTGTGGTGGCTCGCGGGGGGCGGGACGTCGTGCGGACCGTGGCGCACATGCCTGGCGGCCCGGAGGCGCCTTTGACGGCCGCCGCCGCGCGTGCGAAGTGGTTGGAGTGTGCGGCCGCGGCAGGGGCCGGTCGGCCGGAGGACATGCTCGAGGGTGTCGAGCGGGAGTGGTCAGCGCGCGCGCTGGCGGTTGCGGGCGAGGCGGGAACGCGGGGCTGACCCTGCCCTGTCTTGGGCGGCCGGACCGGCGGATGAGATCGGCTTCCGTGGGCCTGGACCAGCGGGTGTGGTCGAGCCAACGTCTCTCGTCTAGCGCGCGGCGTTCAACCGCTCCGCGAGGTGCGTGTCATGCCTCGCCTCCAGGAACTCGGTCGACTCGAGCACCCGCCCGAGGAAGGGGACGTTGGTCTTGACGCCCTCGATGGCAATGCGCGCGAGGGCGTCGCGCGCGCGGGCGATCGCGTCCGGCCGGTCGCTGCCGTGAACGATGACCTTGGCAATCATTGGATCGTAGTAGGGCGTCACCTTGCAACCTTGCGCATAGCCGGTCTCCACCCGGATCGACGGATCGTCGGGGAGGCGGAACGTCGTCAAGGTCCCCGGCGAGGGGATGAAACGCACCGGGTCTTCGGCGTAGATGCGCATCTGCAGGGCGTGTCCCGTGATGCGTGGGGGCGCGGGCATCACGTCGCTGAGGTGCGCGCCGGCGGCGAGCCGGATCTGGGCCTGCACGATGTCCACGCCCGTGATCTCCTCGGTGACCCCGTGCTCCACCTGCAGCCGGGTGTTCATCTCGAGGAACGAGAATCCCACGGCCGGGTCGTGCAGCGTCTCGACCGTTCCGATGTTGTCGTAGCCGAGTCCCCCCAGGATGGCCGCGCAGCGCTGCGCAAGAGCGTCGAGGCTCGCGCGCTCGAGACCCGGGGCGGCGGCTTCCTCGATGACCTTCTGGTGGCGCCGCTGCACGGAGCAATCGCGCTCGAACAGGTGCATCGCGTGTCCGTGCGTGTCGGCGAGGATCTGCACCTCGATGTGGCGGGGCCGGCTCAGCAGGCGCTCGACGTAGACATCGGCGCATGCGAAGTTGCGCAGCGCAAGCGCTTGCGCCTTCTCCAGCGCGGGCGCGAGGTCGGCGGGCGATTCGACGGCGATCATGCCGATGCCGCCACCGCCACCGGCCGGCTTGACGAGCAGGGGAAAGCCGATGGCCGTCGCCTGCTCGACCCGCGCGTCGAGGGACCCGGTGAGCACCTCGGAGCTCGGTGCCACGGGCATGCCGTGGGCGGCCATCAAGGCCCGTGCGCGCGTCTTGTGGCCCATCGCGTCCAGCCAGCGGGCGGTGGGGCCGATGAAGGTCATGCCTGCTGCATGCGTGGCCTCGGCAAAGCCCGCCTTCTCCGACAAGAAGCCGTACCCCGGGTGGATCGCATCGACCTTGGCCGCGCGGGCGACGGCCAGGATCGCCTCTCCGTCGAGGTAGCTGCGCAGCGCCGGCGGCGGGCCGATGCAGTAGGCCTCTTCCGCGGTGCGCACGTAAGGCAGCTCTGCATCGGCCTCGGAGTAGACGATCACGGGAGTGGCGCCGAGCGCGCGCACCGCGCGCTGCACGCGTGACGCCACGGCCCCGCGGTTGGCAATGAGGATTCGCTTGAACATGGGATTCGACGATGCGTGGAAGAGGAGG
>CALFEY010000040.1 GCA_937958295.1 uncultured Pseudomonadota bacterium | reverse complement strand
AGGTGGGCATTGCCGAACGTGGTGCCGCAGGTGATGCGTAGCGTACCCCGCGGCAGCGCGGGCGCGAGGTGGGCATTGCCGAACGTGGTGCCGCAGGTGATGCGTAGCGTACCCCGCGGCACCACGGCTTCCGCGCTCGCCGAAGCCTCGGCCTCATCGAGGTCGGCCAGGAGCTGCACGCCATGCTCGTGAAAGGTGCGCCCCGCCTCCGTGAGCGAGAGCCGGCGGGTGGTGCGGTGGAGCAGACGCGTGCCGAGATGCGCCTCGAGGTCTGCCACGAGGCGCGACACGGAGGACACCGACACGTCGAGGCGGCCGGCCGCGCCGGCGAAGCTGCCGGCCTCCACGACCTTCACGAAGGCCTCGATCGCCTGGAAGCGGTCCATGGTCTATTGTTGCATATTAAGCAATAATCTTTCCATAGTATCCCTATTTATCTCCCTTTCAACAACGC
Source organism: uncultured Pseudomonadota bacterium (assembly GCA_937958295.1). Lineage (GTDB taxonomy): Bacteria > Pseudomonadota > Gammaproteobacteria > Burkholderiales > Casimicrobiaceae > VBCG01. Next base: position 4,701 of record CALFEY010000040.1, on the reverse strand, counting down.
TCATCATACCTACTCGCGGAACGGTTGGCCGTCGGCACGCTGTTCTCATCCGGTTACAACACACCATGGAGGTCTCGATGAAGCTCTACTACTCGCCCGGCGCTTGCTCGCTCGCTCCCCATATCGCGCTCGCCGAAGCGGCGGTGCCCTACACGACGGTGAAGGTCGACCTGCGCAAGCACGTCACCGAGGACGGCACGGACTTCTACGCGATCAATCCGAAAGGCTACGTGCCGTTCCTCGCCCTCGACGATGGCACGTCGCTCTCCGAAGTGGCGGTGATCCTGCAGTACGTCGCGGACCGCAAGCCCGGCACGCTGGCGCCCGCATTCGGCGGCTTCGATCGCTATCGCCTCATGGAATGGCTGAACTACGTGGCCACCGAAGTACACAAGCAGTTCGGCCCGCTCTGGTACCCGATGACGCCCGAGGCCACCAAAGCGGCCCAGAAGGAAAAGCTCGCGAGCCGCTTCGAGCTCCTCTCCAAGACGCTCGCCGCGCAGCCGTTCCTCATGGGCGATCACTTCACGGTCGCCGATGCGTACCTCTTCACGGTGCTGCGCTGGGCGTCGCCCCTCAAGGTGGACCTGGCGCCGTTCCCCGCCCTCACGCAGTTCATCGCGCGCGTTGAGGCGCGTCCCGGGGTGCAGAAGGCGCTCGCCGCGGAAGGCCTGATCAAGGCCGCGGCGTAAGCACGCCGCCGGCAACGCCACGCGCGCCGCCCGCTCGCCGGGCGGCGTGCCGTTGCGCTAAGGAACCTGTCCATGCCGCCGGTCCTGCCCACCCTCTTCCTCTCGCACGGCTCGCCGATGCATGCGGTGCGGCCGGGTCCCGCGGGCGCGGCGTGGGCGGCGCTCGGGCGGCGCCTACCCAGGCCGAAAGCGATCCTCATGGCGTCCGCGCATTGGGAAAGCTCCATTGCGCTTCTGAGCGGTAGCCGGCATCCGGAAACGGTGCACGACTTCGGCGGCTTCCCGCGCGAGCTCTATGCAATCGAGTATGCGGCGCCCGGGGCCCCCGACATCGCCACGCGCGCGGCAGAGCTCCTGCGCCTGGCAGGCATCACCGCAGGCATCGATGGCTGCCGCGGGCTCGATCACGGTGCGTGGGTGCCGCTCCTGCAGATGTACCCGGCGCACGACGTGCCGGTGGTGCAAGTCTCGCTGCAGCCTGCGCTGGGGGGCGCGCACCACCTCGCGCTGGGACGTGCGCTCGCCCCACTCTCGCGTGAAGGCGTGCTGATCGTGGGCTCCGGCCACGCCACGCACAATCTGCGCGACTGGGTGGCGCATCGGTCGACCGCAGGCCCCCTGCCGTACGTGAGCGCCTTCACCGAATGGCTCGCCGCGCGCGTGGACGCGCGCGACGTGGAGTCGCTGGTGGACTATCGCGATCGCGCGCCGGAGGCGATGCGCGCGCATCCCACCGAAGAGCATTACCTGCCTTTGCTGGTGGCCCTCGGCGCGGCGACCCCCGATGCTCGCGCGGAGCGCGTGGTGACGGGCTACGAGGGCGCGGCGCTGGCGATGGACGGCTGGCTGTTCGAGCCGGCCGCTGCGGGGGTCAAGGCAGCTGCGTGAAGCGCACTCGCTCGCCGGCCACCTCGATGGTGTCGCCCGAGGCGAGCGCGCGCGGCTCGCGGCCGATCGATAGGCCGTTCACGCGCGGAGAGTCCGTCCCTTCGACGTAGGTGACGAAGAAGCCGTGCGGGCGCCGCGTGATCACCGCCACGCCCGTCCCCGGCGTGCCGAACGTCGCGATCACGCGATCGAGCACGTGCACCGCGCCGCGGCGCGGCCCCGCAAGCCACTCCACGCGCGCTTCCGGAAAGCGCGTGCGGCTCACCCGCGACGACGGGATGTGCAGGTCCTGCGTGCTCTCCTCGCCCGACACCACGCGGCCGAGCCCGGGAATGAGCATGGTGCGCTCGAGGTCGATCTCCGACGAGGCCTTGGTGTCGATGTACTTCAGGCTGAACGCGCCCAAGTCGACCACGTCGCCGTGTTGCAGGATGCGGCGCGCGACGAGCGTGCCGTTCACCGACACCCCGGCACCCGTCCCGCGCCCTTCGAGAATGTAGTCGTTGCCGACCACGCTGATGCTCGCGTGCGCGTCGTCCACGCGCGGATCGTCCACCACGAGGTCGCACGTCGGCGCGCGCCCGATGGATACCGGCGCCTCGTCGAGGAAGCGCTGGGTGACGAGGGCGCCGTCGTTGCTGAGCACGACCTTGGCCATAGCGTGAGCGCTACTTCCGGAAAAGGCCCGCGAGCCACAGGCGCAAGCGACGCCAGGGACCTGGCGTCGTGGCGGGAAAGCGGCCGCGCACCTTGGCGAGGATGACGGACACGTTGTCGTGGCCGCCGTTGTCCTTGGCCGCCTGCACGAGATGCTGCGCGGCCAGCGGCAGGTTGGCGGCGAGCCCGGTCACGATGAGCTCGATGTCGGCATCTTCCACGAGATCGTTGAGGCCGTCGGAGCAGAGCAGGTAGACGTCCCCGGGGGCCGCCGCCTCGGCTGCCAGATGCGGCGCGACCGTGGCCTCGATGCCGAGCGCGCGCGTGACGAGGCTGCGGTTGTGCGACTGGCGCGCCTCGGCCGCAGAGATCACGCCTAGGTCCACCTGGTCGCGCAGCAGCGAATCGTCGCGCGTGAGCAACGACAGCCGGCCATCGCGCACGCGATAGATGCGCGAGTCGCCCACGTGCGCGAAGGTCACGCGATTGTCGTGGAAGACCGCGGCCGCAAGCGTGGTGCCCATGCCGCGATAGCGAGCGTCCGCCCGCCCCGCGTCGTGTATCGCCTGGTTGGCTCGGTTTATGCTTTGCCCGAGCACCTGCAACGGCTGGCGCGCGCGGTCGTTCTCGTCGAAGGTCGGTGCAGCGAGCTTGAGGCCTGCCATGAGCGTCTCGGTGGCCATGACGCTCGCCACCTCACCCGCCCGATGGCCGCCCATGCCATCGGCCAGCACCACGATGCCGTCGTCCTCGTCCACGGTGATGCTGTCCTCGTTGTACTGGCGTACGTTGCCCACGTCGGTGAGGGCCGCCACTTCAAGGAAATCGCCCATCATGGTTCAATGGTCCGCAACGATCGACGGGAAGCCTGCAGGTCACGTGCGCGGAGTTGGCGAGGCTGATCGCGCGGCACGTAGGGGACCAAGTATTACATGCCGCCGGCGCGATCCGCGCTTCACCTGACCGACGCTCGCGCGAACACTGGCACAATCGCGCCGGTACGATGCCCCGTGATGCCATGAACGACGCCCTCCTCGCCGCCCCCCGCCGGATGCTCGGCCGCTACGAGATCCTGGGGGAGATCGCGCAAGGCGCCATGGGTGTCGTCTACAAGGCGCGCGATCCGATGATCGACCGCCTCGTGGCGATCAAGACCATTGCGCTGGGGCTCTCCGACGCCGAGACCGAGGCCTACGAGCGGCGCTTCTTCCGCGAGGCGCGCTCGGCGGGCCGGCTCAATCACCCCAACGTCGTCACCATCCACGACGTCGGCAAGTCCGACGACATCGCGTACATCGCGATGGAGTTCCTGGACGGTCAATCGCTGCGCGAGATCCTCGACTCGGGCGTGGTGCTGCCGCCGCCGCGCGTGGCCGACATCGCCGCGGAGATCGCCGACGGCCTGGCCTTTGCGCACGACAACGGCGTGGTCCACCGCGACGTGAAGCCCGCCAACATCATGGTGCTCGCGAGCGGCGCGGTGAAGATCACCGACTTCGGCATCGCCCTCCTGCCCACCGGCACGCGCACGCTCGCCGGCAATGCCTTCGGCTCGCCGCGCTACACCTCGCCGGAGCAGGTGATGGGGCGGCAGGTGGACGGCCGCTCCGACATCTTCTCGCTGGGGGCCACGCTGTACGAGATGCTCACCGGCCAGTCGCCGTTCCAGGGCGGCGACCTCAACACGATCCTGAAGCAGGTGCTGTCCGAGCCCACGCCGCCGCCGTCGAGCCGCAATCCGCGGCTGCCGCGGGCCTTCGACCACATCGTGGGCAAAGCGCTCGCCAAGGATCCCGCCGACCGCTACCAGACAGCCGATGCCATGGCGCACGATCTGCGCCAGTTCGATGCAGCCGAGCTCGATACGGCCGGACCCGGCCTGTTGCCGGCGCTCGAGCATCCGACCACGCCGTTCAACTTGAGCGAGCTCGCGCCGCCCGCTGACGAGCCCCTGGCGCCGGCCGTGGCCGATGCCGGCGAGCCGGCGGCCTTCGCGCCGCCGCCGTCCTCGCCGTGGTGGCGCACGCGCGCCGTGGCCTGGGGTGCGATCGGCGTGGCGGTGCTCGCGCTGGCGTCGGCCGCGTACCTCGGGCTACGCGGAAGCCCGCCCACCGCGGGAGTGGCCAAGGGCGAGGCCGTGCGCAGCACCGGCACGATCGCCGCGGTGTCGCCCAAACAGGAGGGCGGCCCACTCCCTGCGGCCGCCTCCGCCTCGTCCGCCCCGCTACCCGCGGCGAGGAACACTCCCTCCCCCGTGGCGAAGTCCACCCCCGCCGGGACGAGCACGCTGCCCGCGTCGCTTGGCAAGGGCCCGGCGACGGTCCCCGCTTCCGCGGGCGCCTCTCCTGCCGGCGCCGCCATTGCGCCTGCCGGCCCCACCACTGCGCCGTCCGGCACCGCCCCGGCTTCCGCCGCCACGCCATCCGCCGCGCCTACGGCCCCGGTTGCCGCCGCATCCCCCGCG
>CALFEY010000039.1 GCA_937958295.1 uncultured Pseudomonadota bacterium | reverse complement strand
CGGGCGCCGCAGGGACTGCGCGAGGGCGAGCAGGCCGAAGCTAAGGTAGGCCACGCCCGGGACCTTCGCGATCTCGTGGGCACAGGCGAGCCCGGCGGCGCTTTCGATCATCATGCAGATCGATACCGCCTCGTTGCAGGCGTGCATGTACGCCGCGCGATCGGTACCGCTCTCCCAGTACTCGGGGCGGCCCGCGCCGAACGAGCGCGCGCCCACGGGTGCGAAGTACGCCGCATCGATGGCGCTCCGCGCATCGGCCACCGACTCCACGTGCGGCACCACGATCCCCCGGATGCCGCGATCGAGGAAGCGTGTGATGGTCGCGCTCGAAGGATCGGGGATGCGTGCGATCGGCGTGAGACGATGCCGCTCCGCGGTGATGCACATGAGCTCGAAGTCGCGCGAGTCGAAGCACCCGTGCTCCCCATCGAGGTAGACGAAGTCGAGACGCTCGGACGCCACGACCTCGATCACGGCGGGCGCGGCGAAGGTGAGATGAATTCCGCGAATAGGGACGCCGGTCCTCGCGGCAGCCTTGACGGCGTTGATGGCGATCATCGGTGCATTCCGGTCCTGCGTCACGCGGGCGTGGCGCGCGCCGCCTTGACGAGCTCCGGCAGGAAGAGGTCGGGGTTCTTCTCGATCACGGAGGCCGTGGCCACGCGGAACGACTCGACGTCAGGGGTGAGGTTGACCTGCATGCCCTGTCCCTTGAGGAAGGCGTAGGCCTCCCCCTCGTCCTTCACCGTGTGATTGCGCAGAAAATCGTTGGCATTGCTGCAGGCGGAGAGAAAGGCCTTCTTCTCGTCCGGGGCGAGGCTGTCGAAGAACTTCGGGTTGGTCACCGTGTAGGCGGTGGTCAGTACGTGGTCGGTCTTGGAGATGTACTTCTGCACTTCGTAGTACTTGTTGGACTTGACCACCGACGGCGGCGTGTCCTGGCCGTCGGCCACGCCCTGGCGCAGCGCGAGGTAGAGCTCGGACAGGTCTACGGCCACCGTGGTGGCGCCCATGGCCTGGATCATCTGGATGTAGGCCTTGGAATTGGGGACGCGCATCTTCAGACCCTGCATGTCCTTGGCGCTGTTGATCGGCAGCTTGTTGTTGGTGATGCTGCGAAAGCCGAGATCGGTCCAGCCCGACAGCACGAAGCCCTTGTCGAGGCAGCGCTTGCGCAGGTCATCTCCGAAGGCGCCATTGATGGCATTCCAGCATTGCGCGCGCGATTTCCAGAGGAACGGCGCGTCCGTGATCGACATCTCGGGCACCCAGTTCATCAGTCCCACGCCGATGGCGCCCATCTCGAGGGAGCCCACGCGCACCGCCTGTGCGGTGTCGCGCTCATTGCCCATCTGGGCATTGGGAAAAATCTGCACGGTGAGCTTGCCGCCCGACTCCTGTTCCACCACCTTCTTGAACTGCTCTGCCCAGATGTGCCAGGCATGCGCGGCAGGGGCGGGGTGGGCTAAGCGGATGCGCTTGGCGGTCTGGGCGCGGGCGCTACCCACCAGCGGAACGAGCGCGGCACCGGCAGCGGCCTGCAGCAGCCGGCGACGCGCGGGGGCCTTTGCCGAGGCGGCGGGAGTGGTCGTATCGTTCATGCGCGAATGTCCTCCTGGAAGCTAGAACTTGAAGTTGAACAACATGGGCAGCACCGTGGTGATCCACGGCACGAAGGCCACCAGAAGCAGGCCGCCGATCATCACGGCCAGGTAGCGCAGCAAGGGACGGCTCGCGAGCTCGACCTTGGCCCCGCAGATGGCGCAGGCAACGTACAGCGCGATGCCGATCGGCGGCAGGATCGAGCCGATCCCGAACGCCTCGGTCATGATGATTCCGTACTGCAGCGGATTGATGCCGAGCGCGATGCACACGGGCAGCAGCAACGGCGCGAGGATCACGATCGTCACGAAGCTCTCGAGCACCGCACCCATGATGATCGTGATGATGATCACCGCGGGGAGGAAGAGCGCCGGGCCGAGGTGCGCCACGGCGGTGGCGATGGCGGTGGTGACGCCCTCCAGCGTCATCGCCCACGAGAAGATGGTGGCGGCGCTGACCGTGAAGAAGATCATGCCGTTGAGCAGCGTGGCGCTCGAGAGCACCGACCACAGGTCGCTCCAGCGGAAGCGCCGGTAGAGGAGGCCGAGGGCGAGGCCGTAGAGCACCGCGAAGGTCGATACCTCGGTGGGGGTCCCGATGCCCGCGACGATCCCGCCGAGCAGGATGACCGGCATCATCAGGGGCAGGATCGCCCGCTTGCCGTTACGCAGCACCACCTGCCGCGGCGCGCGGGGCGAGGGCTTCCAGCCGGCATGCGACGCGCGGTAGCGCACCAGCAGCATCAGGCAGATGGCCACGGTCGCCGCGGGCAGGAGGCCCGCCACGAACAGCGCCCCGGTGGAGATGGCGGTGGACGAGCCCAGCAGGATCAGGGCGATCGATGGCGGCACCGACTCCGCCATCGCGGCCGACGCCGCGAGGAGGGCGGCGCGCTCGTGCGGTTCGTAGCCGTGCGCATCGAGCTTGCGGTTCATCGGGATGCCGATCGTGGCCATGTCGGCGGCCTTCGACCCCGAGATGCACGACGATACGTAGACACCCACCACCATCACCTGCAGCAGGCCTCCCTTGAAGTGGCCGATCAAGGAGTCGAGGAAATCGACGATGCGGCCGCCCACGTCGGCGCGGTCCATGATGAATCCGGCCAGAACGAAGAAGGGCAGCGCGAGGAAGATGAAGCCGCCGGAGCCGCGCTGGGCATTCATCACCACCCCCAGCATGTCGGCGGAGCCCATTGCCTGCACGCAGCCGATGCCGATCGTGGCGAGAACGAAGCCCACCGGCACCCCGGCGGCGATGAGACCCACGAAGGCCACGAAGAGCAGGGAGTAGAGCAGCGACGGGCTCGTCGCGAGGAACGGACGCGCGAGGAAGAACAGCGCCAGCGCGGCTCCCGCGAAGGCGAGCCCCGCCAGGTTGAGCCCCACCGCTCGGCTCGCGAGCCCCCGCAGCGCGTGGAAGATGAAGAGGCCGCAACCGAGGGCCATCGGCAGCGTCATCCACACGTAGCTCACGCCCAGGAGCAGCGTCTTCTCCTCGGCGTTGGCGAGCAGCAGCGGGATCGACCAGCCGCCAAGCAGGGCCGAGATTCCGATCACGAGCCACTCCGCGAACGCCCTCATGATCCCGTTGCCCACGCGGGGCAATCGATCCACGAGCAGCGTGATGGCGATGAACTGACCGCGGCCGTACGCCACGGCGCCGCCGAGGAAGGCGAGGTTGACGAGGAACAGCGGCGACAGCTCGTCCACCCACATCATCGCGGAGGTGTTGAACACGGAGCGGATCATCGTGCTCCCGAACACGAGCAGCACCTCGATGGCCAGCATCAAGTTGAGCAATGCGATCACTGCCTGATCGATCGCGTGCAGCCAGCGGGGGGGGGCCACGCCCATCGGCAGGGTGGCCTCGGCGGGTAGGACGGGAGCAAGTGGGGCCGACACCGACGTTCGTCTGCGCAGGCGCAGACCCTCCTTCAGGTGCGGCTGTGCGCGCCGCGCGCCGGGACTTTGCAAACAGACCTTGCACGGTCCCGTTGTTGGGGTCGCACGTTAGCAGTGCGTCGATATTTAAAAAAGCTGATTTTTGTGGGGGAATTTGATAGGATTTGACAATCATGTACGTCACGCTTGGACAGCTGCGCGCCTTCGAGCGCATCGTTCGCCTCGGCAGCTTTCACGCGGCAGCGCTCGAGCTCAAGCTCTCGCAGCCCTCGGTGTCGCAACGCATCCGCGAGCTCGAGGCCGCGCTCAACACGCCGCTCTTCGTGCGGCGCGGGCCGCGGGTGAGCCTCACGGCGGAAGGCCATGCGCTGATCGAGTATGCCGACCGCATGCTCGCCACGGCGGGCGAGCTCGTCGAGCGCTTCCGCACGCGCGATCCCCTCAAGGGAACGTTGCGCCTCGGCGTGAACGAGACCTTCGCCTTCGTATGTCTGCCGGAGCTCCTCAAGCGCATGGAGCAGCAGTACCCGGCGATCCGCACGTCGGTATTCGTGGGCGACACGGGCGTGGTGAGCGCGCGCCTGAACGATCAGGCGCTCGACGTCGCGGTGGTGTCGGAGCCCACCGTCGCGCCGCACGTCTCGCAGGAGCCGCTCGGCATCAATGCGTTCGGCTGGTTCGCAAGCACGTCCATGACCTTGCCGCGGCGGCCGTTCACGCCGCAGGACCTCGAGGAGTACCAGCTCCTGGTGCCGCCGCCGCCCGCGCGGCTGCACGCCACGGTGATGAAGTGGTTTGCCGACGCGCGCGTGAAGCCGCGCCGCGTCTCCACCTGCAATTCGATCCTCGCCTCCGCGGAGACGATCGCGCAGGGCGTGGCCATCGGCATCGTCCCGGTGCGCATCATGCAACGGCACGTCGAGAACCGCGGCGTGCGCCTGCTCAAGGTGAATCCGCCCCTACCCGGGCACCACGTGGCGATCTGCTACCAGATCCGCGAGTTCGGTCCGAGCTTGAAGGTGCTGGTGGACCTCATCCGCGAGCTCGTGGCCAAGCACAAGCTCTTCGTGTAGCCATCCGCCGTTGCGGGCGGCCGCGCGACCGCCGCGATCGACGGCGCGGGCGCGGGAGGCTAGGTCCCGGCCTGTGTCCCACCATCCGGCTGGTCGACGCGCACCGTGTAGTGGCCCACCGCCGGCTCCACGCGCGCGATGAGCGCGCGCAAAGCCTCGGGGATCACGGCCTTCGCGTAGTCTTCGCCGGCAAAGGCCTTGACGTCGTCGAGGGTGTCGAACGACGTGAGCGTGACGAACTCGGTCTCGGCATCGCCGTCGGTGCGCAGCAGGCGCATCCCGCGAAAGCCGCGGGAGCGGGCGAGGGTGGGCGCATGCGTGCGCACGCGCGTCTCGAAGACATCGGCATTGTCGCGCGCCGTCCAGCCGCGCCAGATACGTACGATCATGTCACCCTCAGGTGCGGTTCAAGCAACGTCGCGCGGCAGCGATGCCATGCGCTCGATGATGGTGGCGGCACTCTCGGCCTCGAAGTCGCGACGGACCACGCTCACGAGATGCGCGCTCGGCCGCAGCTCGAGGTCGGCAAGGCGCAGGGCCTTGCTGGCGCGACGGGCGCGCGCCGCGGCGAGGCTCACGTCGGCAAAGCTGTCGGCGACCGCCTCGATCGGGGCGCGACCCGCGGGCGAGAACCAGCGACTCACGCCGTTGCACATCTCGAGCAGCCCCAGCCGCAGCAGGCGCACGTCGGAGATCGTGAACACGCCCGCCGCGGCACCGGCGTGCAGCACGTCGTACATGAGGGCTTCGTAGCGATCGCGCAAGTGCACGATCTCCACGCGATTGTCGCCGGTCAGCGAGCGCGTCTCGGTGTCGACCACGGCCGATTCGAGGGTGTACAGGCCCGAGCAGATCACGTGGGCGCGGACGAAGTTGCAGAGCTTCTCGGCGGGCCCTTTCGATTCGTCCACCACCTGGCGCGTGGATGCGT
>CALFEY010000038.1 GCA_937958295.1 uncultured Pseudomonadota bacterium | reverse complement strand
GCCGCGCCTCACGGCGCGCCAGCAGCAGATCCTCGACTGGATCCGCGGCCACATCGAGGCCAACGGCATGCCGCCCACGCGCGCGGAGATCGCCGCGGGTTTGGGCTTCTCCACTGCGAGCTCAGCGGAAGATCACCTCCAGGCGCTCGCCCGCAAGGGCGCGATCGAGATCACGCCCGGCTCCGCACGCGGCTTGCGCCTGCGCGACATCCCCGGCCTGCCGGTGCAAGGCACGCTGCCGCTCGTGGGGCGCGTGGCGGCGGGCAGCCCCATCCTCGCCGCGGAGCACATCGAGGCGCAGTACCGCATCGATGGCGCCCTCTTCACGCCGCGCGCCGATTACATGCTGCGCGTGAAGGGCGCGAGCATGCAGGACGCCGGCATCCTCGATGGCGACCTCCTCGTGGTGCACAAGACCAGCGACGCCCGCACCGGGCAGATCGTGGTCGCGCGGCTGGGGGAAGAAGTTACCGTCAAGCGCCTGAAACGTCGCGGGCGTGAAATCACGCTCGTGGCCGAGAATCCGGCGTTCGCGCCCATCGTCGTCGATCCCGCCACCACGCCTTTCTCGATCGAAGGGATCGCGGTCGGGGTCATCCGTCCCAGCCGTTCGTTGTAGGGCGGCGCGGCCAGCACCGCCCGCCGTTTCGTTTTCTCCGCAGCAAACCGCAGCAACGCAGTTTCTTCTCCGTCTGAAGACTTTCCGGATGCCGCAGCCGCTCGCGGCGGCGGCATCCGGCCCTTTTTCGACAGCTGCCTCCAAGAAAGGAGAATCGCCATGGCCGTTTCCCCCATTCCGCAGGGTTACCGCACCGTCACCGCCTACCTCATCGTCAACGATGCGGCCAAGGCCATCGAGTTCTACAAAGAGGCCTTCGGCGCCGAGGAGCTCTTCCGCTTCCCCATGCCCGACGGCAAGCTCGCCCACGCCGAGATCAAGGTCGGCGATTCCATCGTGATGCTCGCCGATGCCATGGAAGGCTTTCGCGATCCGCACGCCATCGGCGGCACGCCGGTGAGCTTCATGGTGTACGTCACCGACGTCGACCGTGTCTTCGCGCAGGCGATCGCCGCGGGCGCCAAGCAACTGCGTCCCGTGGAGAACCAGTTCTACGGCGATCGCACCGGTACGCTGGCCGATCCGTTCGGGCACGTGTGGAGCATCGCCACGCACGTGGAAGACGTCTCGCCCGACGAGCTCAACGCCCGCCACGACAAGTACCTCGCAGAGCAGAAGGCGTGAGCGCCGCGGCCATGAAGACGTCGGAGCACATCCTCTACGGCACGCGCGGCTCGGGGGCCGCGGCCGTGGAGATGGCGCTCGTGCAAGCGGGCCTGCCCTTCCGCAAGGTGGACGCCGCCTCGTGGGAGGACAATGCCGACCGCGCGGAGCTCGGGCGTGTGAATCCGCTGCTGCAGATCCCCACGCTCGTGCTGCCCGATGGCTCGATCATGACCGAGAGCGCGGCGATCCTCATCCACCTCGGGCTCGCGCATCCGCACAGCGGCCTGCTGCCGGCCGAGGCCGGCGCGCGCGCGCAGTCGATTCGCGGCCTCGTGTACCTCGCTGCCAATTGCTATGCCGCGATCGGCCTCATCGACTATCCGGAGCGCTGGACGGAAGCTCCCGACGACGCCACCGGCGAGCGCATCCGCGCGGGCACCCGCAAGCGGCTGCACTACCTGTGGGACGTCTTCGCCGACACCTTCCCCGCCACGCCATATCTCGCTGGCGCGAGCAGCGGAGCGCTCGATCTGCTCGCCGCAGTGGTGTCGCGGTGGTCGGGCGCGCGTGCGCACCTGGTCGCATCCCGGCCAGGGTTCAGCGCGCTGGTGGAGCGCATCGAGCGCGATCCGCGCTTTGTGCCGGTGTTCGCGGCCTACTGGCCGGCCAAGGCGTAGCACGTCTCTCGCGTCTCGTGCACTTCGCCTTCGCCCGAAGCTCATGGCCACCGCTCTCGCCGCCCTCCTCGCGCATCCCGCCATCTGGCGTGGCAATGACGTCGCGCCGGAGCCTTCGGCGCTGCCGTCGGGCTTTGCGGGCCTCGATGCGGTGCTGCCCGGTCACGGCTGGCCGCAGGCGGCGCTCACGGAGCTTTTGGTGGAGCGCGAAGGCATCGGGGAGATCCGGCTCACGCTGCCCGCGCTCGCGCGGGTGATGGCCGCGCGCCGCGACGTGGTGTGGATCGCGCCGCCGCACCAGCCCTATGCACCCGCCCTCGCCGCGGCGGGACTCGATCTCGCGCGGCTGTACGTGGTGACGTGCAAAACGCCGCAGGAAGCGCTGTGGGCCTTCGAGCAGGCGTTGCGCGCGCCGGAATGCGGCGCGGCCTTCGCCTGGCTCGCCACGCACGACGAGCGGGTGCTGCGCCGACTGCAGGTGGCCGCGCGCGACGGCCGCACGTGGGGGGCGCTGTGGCGCCGCCCCGGGCAACGGGGCAGCGCCACGACCGCGCCGCTGCGTCTCGCGCTCGCGCGCCAGGATGGCCGCCTCGCGGTGCGCGTGCTGAAGCGCCGGGGCGTGGACCTGCCGCAGCCCGTGCTGCTCGCGCTGGAGGCCGACATGCCATCGCTGCCCGTCGTCGGCCGCGAGGCAGCGGCCTCCGCGCGCCCACCGCGCATCGCGCGCTCGTGAAGGCCCCTTTCCGCCACACTCATGAACACCGCTCGTTTGTGGATCCGCTTTCCCGCCGCGCCCGCCGTCGCGAGCGGCGCCGTCTTCGAGGAGACCGTCATGCCGTCGAGCCTTGCCCATCATTTCTACACGATGGCCGCCAACAATGCGTGGGCCAACCATCGCCTGCTCGCCGCCTGCGCGGAGCTGTCGCAGGACGATTTCATCGCGAAGCGCACGAGCTTTTTCCCGTCGATCAAGGCCACGCTCAATCACACCTTGACCGTCGACTGGTACTACCTCGATGCCCTCGAGCGCGCCGTGCGCGACCAGCCGGTCAATGCGCAGGCACGCGCGTTCTTCGCGCCGCCCGAGCCGTTTGCCACATGCGCGGAGCTGAGCGCGGCGCAGCACGAAGTCGATCGCCGGCTCTTGGCCTTCTGCGACAACCTGGGTCACGGCGACCTCGACCGGCCGGTGGGCATCCTGCGCGTCAACGGCGTGGAGTACGAAACGGTGCAGCGCACGCTCGCGCATCTCTTCCAGCACCAGATCCATCATCGCGGGCAGGCGCACGCCATGCTGGCCGGCACCCGCGTGGCACCGCCGCAGCTCGACGAGTTCTTCTGCGCGAACGAGGCGCCGTTGCGCGCCCGCGAGCTTGCGGAGCTCGGGCTATCGGAAGACACGATCTGGCGGCAGCCGCATCCCGCCTGACGCCTCGGCCGCCGCGCCATGGCCCTGTGGGCCTGCCTCCTCTTTCCCTCGCTGCCCCTCGACGTCTTCGCGCGCGGGCAGAACGCCAGCGAAGCCGCGCGTCCTTTCGTCGTCGGTAGCGGGGGGCATTATCCGCGTATTGTCGCGGCCAATGCCGCGGCGCAGGCGGCGGGAATCCGCCACGGGCAACTCGTGTCGGGGGCACTGGCGCTCGCGCCGGAGCTCGCGTTGCGCGATCGCGACGAGGCCGCCGAAGCGCGCGCGCTCGCGCAGATCGCCACCTGGGCGCTGACCTTCACGCCCATGGCCTGCCTCGCCCCGCCGGACGCGATGGTGGCCGACGTGGGCAGCAGCCTGCGTCTTTTCGGCGGCCTGCCGCGCCTGGTCGCGCGGCTCACCGCAGGCGCGCTCGACTTAGGCTATGCGAGTCGCCTCGGCATCGCGCCCACGCCCGAAGCCGCCCTCCTGCTCGCGCGCGCCGCGCAGCCGTCGCCCGTGCGCGAGAGCGCGCGCCTGCCGCAGGTGCTGGCCCCGCTGCCGCTCACCCTGGTGGACCTGCCGGACGCCACGCGCACCACGCTGCGCGAGGCGGGCGTGGTGACCTTCGGCCAGGCCGATGCCTTGCCACGCGACGGCGCCGCCCGCCGCTTCGGCGCCGATCTCGTGCGACGCCTCGACCACGCGCTGGGCCGCGTGCCCGATCCGCGCGCCGCCTTCGTGCCACCTCCGCGCTTCACGGGCCGCCTCGAGCTGCCGGCGCCGGTGCACGACGTGGAGGCGCTCGCCTTCGGGGTGCAGCGTCTCGTGCGCGACCTGGCCGACTGGCTTCTGGCCCGTGGCTTAGGCGCCGTGCGGCTCACGCTCACGCTGGCGCACGAGCGCTACCTGCGCGCGCGCGGCATGCCGCCCACGGTGGTGCCCTTCGCACTCGGGGCGCCGGCGCGCACGCCCGCGCACCTGCTTGGGGTGCTGCGCGAGCGGCTGGCGCGCGTGACGCTCGCGGCGCCCGTCGAGGCGATCGTGCTCGACAGCGAGGAGACCGCGCCGCTGGCCGGCCGCAACCTGGGCCTCTTGCCCGGCGACGACGCCGACCAAGTGGAGGTACCGCTCGTGGATCGCCTGCGCGCGCGGCTGGGCGAGGACGCGATCTATCGCCTGGCCCCGCACGCCGAGCATCGGCCCGAGCTCGCCACCCGCGCCGCGCCGTTGCGCGTGCCGCTGCCGCCGCACACAGCCCCGCTGCCCGACGCGCCGCGTCCGCTCTGGCTCCTCACCGAGCCGCAACCGCTGCGCGAGCTCTTCGCGCACAAGCCGTGGATCATCCGCGATGGCCCGGAGCGCATCGAATCGGGGTGGTGGGACGGCGGCGACCTGCGCCGCGATTATTTCGTGGCCGATACGCCCGATGGCGCGGCCACCGCATGGATCTATCGCGATCATCGCCACGGCGTGGACGACGGCGAGTGGTTCCTGCATGGGATCTTCGCGTGATCGCCCGAGTCCACCTTGCACGCCAGCACCACACGGCCCGCACGCCGCAGCCACCCGTGGCGACTCAATGCGCGGCGAGCGCCATCTCCGGCTTGGCGAGGCGACTGCGCAGCTCCGACATGCGCGCCCGCGCGATCGCCACGTTCTTCTGCTTCACGTGGCCGAATCCCCGCATGTCCTCAGGCACGCCCGCCAGCGCGATCGCCGCAGCGAGGTTGTCCGGGCGCAACAGCGAGGCCATATCCGCGAGCACGACGTCGAACTCCGCCACGAGCGCGCGCTCCATGCGCCGCTCCTCGGTGCGGCCGAACGGATCGAACGCCGTGCCGCGCAGGCGACGCAGGCGCGCAAGTCCGCCCATCGCGCGCAGCATCCACGGACCGTAGAGCCGCTTGCGCGGCACGCCGGTGACCGGGTCCTTGCGCGCGAACAGCGGCGGTGCGAGATGCACGCCTACGCGCACGTCGCCTTCGAAGGCATCGGCGATCGACCGCGCGAAAGTGCCGTCGGAGTACAGGCGGGCGACCTCGTACTCGTCCTTGTAGGCCATGAGCTTATACAGCGACTTCGCCGCCGCGATGGCGAGCGTGTCGTCGGCGCCGATGCGCCGCGCCGCGGCGATCACCGGCGCGAGCGCCTTGCGATAGCGCGCGGCGTAGGCGGCGTCCTGGTAGGCGGTGAGCCACGCCGCATGCCGCGCCATCCACTCGTCGAGCGAGTGCACGAGCGGTGCGGGGGTCCGGATACCGGCCGCGCGCTCCACGGCGGTCCGATCGTGCACGGCGAGGCGACCCCAGGCGAAGGCCTCCTTGCCGAAGGCCACGGCCGTGCCGTTGAGCTCGATCGCGCGCTCCAGGGCCTCACGCGAGACGGGCAGCCATCCTTTCTGGAAGGCGTAGCCCAGCACGAAGAGGTTGGTGCCGATCGCATCGCCCAGAAGACGCGTGGCAAGCGCCGAGGCGTCGAGGGCCTCGAGCTGCGATCCCACGCGTGCCGCGAGCGCCTCGTGCATCGCGTCGGGCCGCAGGTCGTAGCCCTTCTCGAACACGAAGGCCGCGGTGGGCGTGGCATGAGTGTTCACCACCGCGCGGCTGGACTCGGGCGCGAGCCGCGCGAGGGACGACGGATGCGCCGCCACCGCGAGATCGCAGCCCAACAGGAGATCGGCCCCACCTGCCGACAGGCGCACTGCGTGCAGGGACTGCGCGTCGCGCGCGATGCGCACGTGACTCGTCACCGCGCCGTTCTTCTGCGCCATGCCCGTGAAGTCGAGCGTGGTGCAGGCCTTGCCTTCGAGGTGGGCCGCCATGCCCAGAAGCGCGCTGATGGTGAGCACGCCCGTGCCACCGATGCCGGTGATGAGCACGCCGTAGGGCTCGGCCAGCGTCTGCGCCACGGGCAGCGGGATGTCGGCCGGGGGCTTGAGGGCGCCGCCCTGCTTGCGCGGCGTGCCGCCGGTGACCGTGACGAAGCTCGGGCAGAAGCCCTTCTGGCACGAGTAGTCTTTGTTGCAGGCCGACTGGTCGATCGTGCGCTTCACGCCGAGCTCGGTGGGCAGCGGCTTCACCGAGACGCAGTTCGACTGCACGGAGCAGTCGCCGCAGCCCTCGCATACTTGCGTGTTGATGAACACGCGCGCCGGCGGGTCGTCGAGCTTGCCGCGCTTGCGCCGGCGGCGCTTCTCCGCCGCGCACGTCTGGTCGTACACGAGCACGGTGAGGCCGGGCACCTCGCGCAGCTCGCGCTGCACGGTGTCGAGGTCGTCGCGATGCCGCACGGGAACCCCCGCCGGCAACGCCACGCCCTGATAGCGCTCGAGCTGGTCGGTGACGATCACCACCTGCTTGGCACCCTCGGCCTGCACCTGCGCCACGATCTGCGGCACCGTGAGGTTGCCGTCGACGGGCTGGCCGCCCGTCATCGCCACCGCGTCGTTGAAAAGGATCTTGTAGGTGATGTCAACGCCCGACGCCGCAGCCGCGCGAATGGCGAGCAGGCCGCTGTGGAAATAGGTGCCGTCACCGATGTTCTGGAAGATGTGCTTGTTGCGCACGTAGCGCGACTGGCCGATCCACGCGGCCCCTTCCCCGCCCATGTGGCTGTAGGTGCGGGTGGAGCGCGGCATCTGCACGGCGAGCCAATGGCAACCGATGCCGCCCAGCGCGCGGCTGCCTTCGGGCACGCGCGTGGACGTGTTGTGCGGGCAACCGGAACAGAAGAACGGCGTGCGGGCCGGATACGCCGGCTTCTCGTTGGCCACGGCAGCGAGCGCCGTGACGCGCGCAAGCGCCGCCTCGATGTCGGGCAACGGCCCGTGCTGGTGTTGCAGGAGGCCGGCGATGGCGGCCGCCACCTGCACCGGCGTGAGCTCGCCCGCGCTCGGCAGCAGCGGCGCGCCCGTCGCGGTGGCCTTGCCGTGGATGCGGGGACGCCGCGCCTCGCCGTACAGCAGCCGCACGAGCTGGTCCTCAACGAAGGCGCGCTTCTCCTCCACCACGAGGATGTCGTCGAGCCCCGCGGCGAATGCCCGCGCGCCGGCGGTCTCGAGCGGCCAGGTGAGCCCGACCTTGTACAGGCGCAGGCCGAGCGCGGCGGCGCGCGCATCGTCGATGCCGAGGTCGTCGAGCGCCTGGCGCACGTCGAGGTACGCCTTGCCCGTGGTGGCGATGCCCAGGCGAGCCCCTGGCGCATCGAGGACGGTGCGATCGATGCGATTCGCGCGCGCGAAGGCCTGCACCGCCTCCATCTTGGGCCCGTGCAGGCGCCGCTCCTGGTCGAGCGGAGGATCGGGCCAGCGGATGGCGAGGCCATCGGGCGGCGGCGTGAAATCGGCGGGCTCCACGAACTGCAGGCGATCCGCATCCACCTCGACGGTGGCCGAGCCCTCCACCGCCTCCGCCACGGCCTTGAAGCCCACCCAGCACCCGGCGTAGCGCGACAGCGCGATGCCGAAGAGGCCGAAGTCGAGGTAGTCCTGGACGGTGGCAGGGTTGAGGATCGGGATCATCGCCGCGACCAGCACCTGCTCGCTCTGGTGCGCGCTGGTGGACGACTGGCAGCCATGGTCGTCGCCCGCGAGCACGAGCACGCCGCCATGCTTCGACGTGCCGGCGGCGTTGGCGTGCTTGAAGGCGTCGGTCGTGCGGTCCACACCCGGACCCTTGCCGTACCAGATGCCGAACACGCCGTCGACCGTCGCGTCCTCCTCGAGCACCACCTGTTGCGTGCCCCACAGCGCCGTGGCCGCAAGATCTTCGTTCACCCCCGGCTGGAACGTGATGTCGTTGGCCTCGAGGAGCGCTCGCGCGCCCCACAGGGCATTGTCGTAGGTGCCGAGCGGCGAACCGCGATAGCCGCTGATGAAGCCGGCCGTGCGCAGGCCGGCGGCACGGTCGCGCTCGCGCTGCACGAGCGGCAGCCGGACGAGCGCCTGCACGCCGGTGAGGAAAATGCGGCCGGTGCGCTTCTCGTACTTGTCGCCGAGGGACACCTCAGCGAGTGCGGGCGAAGAGGAAGGTGGCGGGTCGCGGTCGCCCAAGGGACTGCTTCGACGGGGATGACGGGACGGTAGTCCGCCAATCTAGCGTTCCGGGGCCCTTCTGGCAAGGCGCGGCGCGGGAAGGTGGCCGAACGTGTTGCCGCCCTTCCGGACCCGGCCCGCGTCGTCCTCGGGTGGTGGAGGCAGCGTCGGGAACGCGCGCACGCGCGTCCCGAGCGCTGGCCGGGCGAGTCCTACTTCTTCAGGAGGTCGTCGATCGTCGCCGCCCCGCTGCCTCCCGAAATGAGCGTGGGCCACTGGTTGGAGCCGAAGGGCACGAGCGGCGGCAGGAACGGCTTCATGCCGTACTTGGGCGACTCGGCGATGATCGCCGCGCGGGCATTGCCGCCCATGAGCTCGTAGTCCATGAGGTGGTAGTTGCCGAAGAAGAGCTGTCCCACCGAGCGGTCGGCGACAATCCGCGTGAGCGACTCCATCATGTCGTCGGGCGTGGTGGTGAACGACACCGTCTCGATGAGGATCAGCCGCTTGTTGATCGCCTCGGGCCCGAAGAACTGCGCGAGCACGCTGAAGAGCACGTTGTTCTGGCGCGCGACGTAGATCGTGTTGCTGGCGGCATACGTCTTGTCCCAGTCCGGGCCGATCATCTTCTTCCACTCGGCCATCACGCCCATCCAGTGCGCGACTTGGGTCTCGGCCGCCCACTTGACGTTGAGCGCGAGCAGCGGCGCCTGCTTCTTCGCCCACGCCTGCATCGCGTCGTAGCCGATCACGTTTTTGGCAAGCGCCTCGTCCATGAAGGCGATGTTGTTGGCGAGGATCGCCCGCTGGTTGGGCTTCCAGTCGGCCTGCATGGGGACGTTGTCCACCGAGTCGAGGGCAGTCTGCATCTGACCGCGATACATCTGCATCGAGGCGCGCCACGAGGTGTCCTTGGGGTTGTCCACGTACGGAAGCACGATCTCGGACACGGCCATCGTGCTGTGACCCACCGACTTCATGAGCTGGTAGGAGATGGGCACCGACGGCGCTTCGAGCGGCGGCTGTCCGGGGCGATAGAGGATGAAGCGGCCGCCGGCGCCGGAAAAGAGCGCGAGGATGACCGGATTCCGCGCCTTGATGTTGGCGGCGAAGATCCGGGCCGCGTCGCCGTAGAGCTGGAACATCGTCTGGTTCAGCTTGAGGAAGTTGCCCGTGGCAACATCCGGGGCCGAGCGCACGGGCGTGCCCGCGAGCGCCTTGATATCGGGAGGAAGGTCGGCTGCCATGGCGCTCATGCCAAGCGTCAGCAGGGCCGCCGTAATCACTGTTCTTTTCATTTGCATTTGCATTGCTCCGGTAGTCGGGGTGCCGTGTGCGCCCCGCTTGCTGCGCGCCCCTTTGTGCAAGATGCGTTCCACCACGCGGTAGGACAGGACCGCAACTTGCTTTAGTGCAGCATTCGGGACCGCAGAAACACCCGCTCCTCATCCAAGAAAGCATTCCCATGTCCGTTACGAGACGAGAATTCGTCAAGCTGGTGACGTCCAGCGGCATCGTCCTGAGCCTCTCCCGGCTGAGCGATGCGGCCGAACCCACCTTTCGCACTCGCGAGACGCTGCCTGGCAGCGCCGCCTTCAATCCGTCGGCCATGGGCAAAGGCCGCGTCGATGGCATGGCCAAGGTCACGGGCGCCAAGCTCTATGCGTCCGACTTCCGCGCGGCCGACCTGCCGGGCTGGCCCGCCGCCACGTCCCATGCGTTGTTGCTGCGTGCAAACGACGCCACGCGCCGCTACGAGGGCCTCGACCTGTCGAAGCTCGAGCCCGGCATGCGCCCCACCGTAGTCGTCACCGAGGCCGACGTGAAGCGCGCGGGCATCCGCGTGCCCGATTTCTACAAGGGCGACCTCTTCTGCCCGGTCGGCACCACGCCGATCTACCTCGGGCAGCCGGTGGCCCTGCTTATCTTCGAGACGTTCGACGCCTACGACCGCGCGCGAGTGGTCCTCCGCGACAACCCGCCGTACAAGTTCGGCGCCACCACGGGTCCGGCAGTGCTGCCGCCCTACGGCTCCAATCGCTTCACGCGCGTTGCCGGTGCCACGGCAGAGGCCCCCGACGTGTTCTCGCCGCTGCTGGCGGGCTGGGCCTCGCCTATCGGCTACAAGAAAGCCGAGATCCCGCTGTGGGCGCAGGCGAAGCAACGCGGCAACACCAACGCGCGCGCCACATTCTACGGCGAAGAGATCCGCGCCGAACTCGCCAAGGCGGATCCGCGCACGCTCGTGCTCGACCGCAACTTCACCACGCAGTCGATCGATCCCATGTTTCTCGAGCCCGAGTCCGGGATCGCCTGGTACGACGCGGGGAAGAAGGCCCTCGAGATCGTCATCGGCGTACAGTCGCCGGGCGAGGCCGGTGAGACGCTCGCCGACCTCTTCGGCGAAGCGCGCGGCGCCTTCAAGCCGGCGCAGATCAATGCGCACTTCGCCTATATCGGTGGCGGCTTCGGCGGCCGCGATCACACGCCCCTGCCGATGTACGTCGCGCTGGCCGCCATGTTCTACCCCGGCCACGCGGTGCGCCTCGCGCACGACCGCTACCAGCAGTTCCAGGGCGGCATCAAGCGGCATGCGTTCAAGATGCGTACCGTGATGAGCTTCGATCGCGCGAGCGGCAAGATGCGCGCGATGGCCGCCGATCACCAGCTCGACGGCGGCGGCCTCGCCAATTTCTCGATCAACGTCGCCGACGTCGCCGCCGGCTCGGCCACCGGCATCTACGACGTGCCCAAGGCCGACATCACCACGGTGGCGGTGCACTCGCGCGGCGTTACCGCCGGCTCCATGCGCGGCTACGGCACGCTGCAGGCCATGACCGCGCTCGAAGTCCTGGTGGACGAAGCCGCGACGCAACTGAAGATCGATCCGATCGAGCTGCGGCGGCGCAACGCGCTGCCCACCAACGGCCGCACCAACTTCGGCAATACGTACGAAGGGGTCGTCCGCACTCCCGAGATCCTCGACAAGCTCGAGGCGCATGCAATCTGGCGCGACCGCGCCGCGGAGAAGGGGAAGGCCTCGTCCGGCTGGGCAGTAGGCACCGGCGTGGCCTGCGTGACCAAGGACTTCGGCACCGGCGCCGACTGCACGCTCGCGCGCGTGGAGATCGCCCCGGACGGCACCATCTCCATCGACTCCGACGTGGTGGAGATGGGCACCGCCATCGGCACCGCGCTCGCCAATCGAGCGGCGTACTCGCTCGGCGCCGTGTCCACGCGCGTGTCGGTGGCGCGCACCGACGCCTACGACGCGCTGGGCCTCGTGAAGTCCTACGACCCATACACGATCACGCAGGCGCAACAGGATGTCGCCGCACGCAACCCGCGCTGGGTCCCCGAGATCAGCTCGCCGTCCAGCGCCTCGGTGGGCGCGCACATCGGCACCCATGGCGCCAACGAGGCGGCGCGCATTCTCTTCCGCTATGGGCTGTGGCCCGCCGCCCTCGACCTGTGGGGACTGGCGCACAGCGATCCCCGCGCCCAGCAGTGGGCAAAGGCCAAGTGGGCCGGTGGCAAGCTCACGTTCCCCGCGCTGCCGCCGCTGGCGCTGGCCGACGTTGCCGCCAAGGCGCACGCGCGCAAGGGCGTGACGGGAGTAATGGTGCACGGCTTCAATCGCTGGGCATGGGCGAGCGCCACGTTCTCCATCGACGGCGACGCCTGGACCGCGGACATCGATGCGCTCGCCGTCCGACGCGGGGGTGGCGAGTTCATCCGCCTCAACCGGCGCGCGGTGAAGTTTCCGCCCACCGTGTTCAATCGCTTCAGCACCGCCTACACCGCGGCCGCCGGGTCGCTGGTGCGCGTGGAGATCGAGCGCGCCACCGGCAACCTGCGCATCGCCAAGGCCTACACGGTCGTCGAATGCGGCAGCGTGCTCGTGCCCGAAGCCGTGGAGGGACAGATGGAAGGCGCCTTCGCGATGGCGGTGGGCTACACGCTGCTCGAGAACCTGCCCCTATACGAGGACGGCCCCGGCAACGGCCGCTGGAACCTCGGCCAGTACGTGCTCGCGCGGGCCTCCGACGTGCCCGCGGGCACGCTCGACACCGAGATCCTCCCGCCGCTGCGGCCTGACGATCATCCCAAGGGCATGGCGGAGGTCGTGATGATCCCCGTGGTCCCGGCGATCCTGGCCGCCATCAACGATGCCATCGGCAAGCGCTTCGACACGCTGCCGGTCACCCCCTCCATGCTCAAGGGAGCCACCGCATGACGAGCTTCACCATCAAGATCAACGGCAAGACCCACGGGCCCACCGAGGTCCGCGACGACCTGTCGATGAACGACTACCTGCGCGAGTACCTCGGCATGACCGGCACCAAGTTCGGCTGCGGTGCGGCGCAATGCCTCGCCTGCGCGGTGATCGTGGACGATCCCGACGGCACCAGCCGCACGAGTCCCACGTGCGTGGTGCCGGCAATCGCGTTCAATGGCCAGTCGATCCGCACCGTGGAAGGCCACGCGAAGGACGGCGAGCTCTCCGAGCTGCAGAGGGCCTTCGTGACCCACTTCTCCTTCCAGTGCGGCTACTGCACCGCCGGCTTCGTGAACGAGGGACAGGTCCTGCTCGAGCGCCTGGCGAAGCAGCCGATCGCGCGCGGAGATCTCGACAAGACGATCCAGGACTCGCTCAACGGCCACATCTGCCGCTGCACCGGCTACGTGAAGTATCACGAAGCCATCCGCGACGTGGTCCTCGCCAACGACCAGCGCTATCTCACCAAGGCATGAGCGCGATGAACCTGCTTGTCGCCCGCATCGCGGCCGTGGGCCTGGCCTTCGCCGCCGTTCCCGCCGTGGCCGTGGAGGTGGTGGCCGGCTCGCTGACCGCTCCCGCGTCCTTTGCCGGGATCGCCGATGCCACCGCGCGCTCTGCGGCACTTTTCAACGAGGCCGCCAAGGTGATGACGCATCCCCGCTGCGTGAACTGCCATCCGGTGGGCGATCGTCCGTTCCAGGGTGACAGCGCCGCCAATCGTCCGCACCAGCCTCCGGTCGTGCGCGGACCGGACGGCTTCGGTGCCGCCACGATGCGTTGTGCCTCCTGTCACCAGAAGGCCAATTTCGACCCGGGCCGCATGCCAGGGCACGAGCACTGGCATCTCGCGCCGGCCTCGATGGCATGGCAAGGCAAGACGCCCGGCCAGATCTGTCAGCAGGTCAAGGACCCCGCGCGCAACGGCAATCGCACGATCGCGCAGGTGGTCGAGCACATGTCCCACGACACGCTCGTGGGATGGGCATGGGCACCCGGCGTCGGGCGCACGCCCGCGCCAGGCACGCAGGCGGAATTCGCCGCCCTGCTCGACGCGTGGGTGGCCACCGGGGCAGCCTGCCCGGCGTCATAGCCCGCGGCCCGCGCCAGCGCGTTCAGCGTGGCGCGGTGCCGGCGGAAAGTGTCTTCAGCGTGGACGCGTACTGCGCGTTGTCCGGGTCGAGCTCCACCAGCGCCTGCGCGGCCCGGCGCGCCGCCGCGGCGTCGCCGTCGGCCGTCGCGTAGCTCACGATCGCCTCGAGCACCTCGCGATCGTAGGGACGCTGCGCGCGCGCGGCCTCGAGCACCTGCCGCGCCTTCGCGCGCTGGCCGCTGTCGGCGAGGCTCACCGCGTGCACATAGGCGTAGCGAGTGTTGGCCGGCGCGAGACGGGCGGCGGTGGCGAGCTCGGCCATGCCATCGCTGCGCCGCTGCTGGCGCACGAGGCTCAAGCCCAGCGCGTGGTGCAGCTCGGACGCCTGTGGATTGCGGGCGAGGCCGTCACGCAGCGTCTTCTCCGCATCGGCCTCCGCGCCGCGCGTGCGATACACGTCGGCGAGGTTGACATACGCCGGCACGAAGGTCGGGTCGAGGGCGATGGCCGCGCGCAACTGGGTGATCGCGGTGGCCGCATCCCCGCGCCGCGCCGCGAGATTGCCGAGTGCCAGGCGTCCTTCGGGACGATCGGCGTTGTAGTTCTGCGCGGCCACGTGCTCGTCGAGGGCCGTGGCGAACGCCGCGCGGTGCTCCGGCGGCACGCGCGCCTCGACCTCGCCGGCGAGGCCGTTGGCCGCCTCCATGCGCACCACGCGAACCGGGTCGGACAGCATGCGCGGGAGGTAGCGCAGGCGCGTCGCGTCGTCACTGCCCGCCAGCACGAACACCGCGGCGCGGCGCACGTTGGCGTCGGCGTCGTTGAGCGCCTGGGCCGCGGCGGCCACCACCGGGGGCGAGCTCCACGCCGCCAGGCGCTCGAGCGCGCTCGCCCGCACGATCGCCGGCTGCGCGCGATCGGCCACGAGGGCGAGGAGCGGGCCGCGGGCGCCGGCCAGCCCGCGATCGCTCGCCGCGAAGGCCCCGCCGAACTGCTGGAAGGCGCGCTGGCCGGCCTGCGGGCCCCACAGGCGATGCAGCGCGTCGGCGGCCCACTGCGGGGACTGCTTGGAGTGGCAGGCGTTGCAAGCGTTGGGCACCCCGAGGGACACGCTAAGGTCCGGACGCGGGATGCGCATGGAGTGATCGTGCCGCGGATCGACGACCATGTAGGTGGCGGTGGGCATGTGGCACGAGGCGCACGCCGCGCCCGGCGTGCCGGCCGCGTGATGGGTGTGCGCGGGCACGTCGAAGGTCGCGGGCGCATGGCACTGCGCGCACACGGCATTGGCCGGTGCACGCAGCTTGAGCGAGTGCGGATCGTGGCAATCCGAGCACGTCACACCCGCCGCGTGCATGCGGCTTTGCACGAACGAGCCCCAGTTGTAGACCTCCTCGCGCATCTGCCCATCGGGCCAGTACAGGCCGGGATCGAGAAGGGAGACTCGGTGCGAGTCGCCGGGGGCACCGCCGTTGATGTACTCGTCGGAAAAGCGCGCCGCGCGTGCGTGGCAGCGGGCACATGTGTCGATCTCGCGCGACGTCACACGCGGCGCGCTGCGCTGCGCGGTGGCGGCGCCCGCCGCATGCGTCCAGGTCACCCCGCGCCGCTCATCGAGGGCCACCGCCAAGCCCTTGGCGGGATACTCCCGCGCGGCGGCGTCCTGGCGCGCCCATGCGACGTGACGGGAGCCCGGCCCGTGACACGATTCGCAGGCGACGTCGATCTCCGACCACGTCGTACGAAACGTATTCGCCGCCGGGTCGAAGGCCTTGCGCAGGTTCGTCGAGTGGCATTCGGCGCACTGGAAGTTCCAGTTCTGGTCGAGGCCCGACCAGTGCAAGGGATCGCCGGCCTTGGGCTCGCGTCCCGGATACAGGTGGAACCAGCGCTGGCCGCCCGCCTCGCGCGGTCGCGAGTCCCACGCCACGCCGAGCGCCTGCAGGCGCCCGCCCGGCTGCTCGACGAGGTACTGCTGCAGCGGATGCACGCCGAACGTGTACTTGATCTCGACGTCGGCGCGCGTACCGTCGGCGCCTTGCGTGCTGGCGAAGTACTTGCCGTCGCGCATGAAGAAGCGGGTGGCGTCGGCGCCCTTGCCGTACTGCGTCCCGGAAAAATCGCCGAGCACGCTCGCGACCGTGGCCACTTCCATCGCGCGATCGTGATCGGAGCCGCGCCAGGACTCCGCTTCCTTCGCGTGACAACCGGAACAGGTGGCGGCACCGACATACTCGGACGCCGGCGGCACGACCTTCGCGCCGCTCGCGGCACGATCGCTGGCGCCGGGCGCGCCCTCCCGCGTGAGCCACCACGCGCCCAGACCCGCCACGACGAGGAGAACCAGCACCAGGCCGGTCGCCACAAGACGCGAGGGCGCGTGCGAAGGCCGCGGGGTCGCCGGAGGCGGCGACAGCAACGGAGCATCACCGCGGCCGGCGGATGCCGCCTGCCGGGTTGCGCGCTCGCGCCGGTCGCCCTTGCCCCTACCCTTTCCGCTCGCCATCGAACACCGTGCCGTAAACCCCGATCGGGTGCGCCGGACGATAGCAGAAGCGCACCGGCTGCACTCCGCCGCCGCGCGTCAGGAGGCGACGGCCGTGCCGCGAACGACGCAGCGGAAGCCGAGATGGCAGGTCGACGTATCGATGGGTTGGGCCATGCGCGCGGCCGGACGGTAGCGCCGGCAATAGCTCGGTGCGCACAGGTAGGACCCGCCCTTGGTCACGCGGCGCGGGATGCGGATTGCCGGCGTGCGCGCGTCGATGCTCGCTTCCCGGTCGCATCCGCGCGGATTGTCGAGCGTGCAGCAGGCGCGCTTGATCCTGCCGTGATCCTGGTAGAAGTCATCGGTCCACTCCCACACGTTGCCGGCCATGTCGTACAGGCCGTAGCCGTTGGGCGGATATGTTCCCACCGGCGCGGTCCACTCGTAGCCGTCCTCGAGCGTGTTCTGCCACGGGAATCCGCCTTGCCAAGTGTTCGCCATCGGCGTGCCGCCCGGCATGAACTCGTGACCCCACGCGAACTCGGCACCGTCCAAGCCACCCCGCGCGGCGAACTCCCACTCCGCTTCGGTCGGCAGCGCCTTGCCGGCCCATCGGGCGTAGGCCACTGCATCCTCGTAGGCAATGTGCACCACGGGATGCTTCCACAGTCCTTGCAGCGCGCTTCCCGGCCCGCGAGGATGGCGCCAGTCGGCGCCGGCCACGTAAGCCCACCAATTCATGTGATCGGACAGGTCTACCGGACCCGCCGCCTTGCGGAATACCACCGACGACGGCACGAGCAGGGCCGGATCGGCACCGG
>CALFEY010000037.1 GCA_937958295.1 uncultured Pseudomonadota bacterium | reverse complement strand
TGCCGCGCACCATCACGTCGTCGTTGCCGCGACGCGAGCCGTAGCTGTTGAAGTCGGCTTTGCCGACGCCATGCGCGAGGAGCCACTTGCCCGCGGGCGAGTTTTCCTTGATGGCGCCTGCCGGCGAGATGTGGTCGGTGGTCACCGAGTCGCCGAAGATGCCGAGGGCGCGGGCGCCCACGATGTCGCTCGTCGCACCGGGGGTGAGCGTGAAGCCGTCGAAGAACGGCGGCTTGGCGATGTAGGTGGACGTGGGCCAGTCGTATACCTGGCCGCTCACGCCGGAGATCTTGCCCCACAGCGGATTGGCGTCGGCGACGTTGCCGTACAGGCGGCGATAGACCTCCGGATCGCGGGCATACGACGACACCGCGGCGATCTCGTGCGACGACGGCCAGATGTCCTTGAGGTACACCGGCTGTCCGTCCTTGCCGCGGCCGAGCGGCTCGGTGGTGAGGTCGCGCAGCACCGTGCCGGCGATCGCGTAGGCCACCACGAGCGGCGGCGAGGCGAGGAAGTTCGCCTTGAGGTTGGGGTGGATGCGCGCCTCGAAATTGCGGTTGCCCGAGAGCACGGCCGCGCAGATGAGGTCGTTGGTGACGATCGCGTCGTTGATCTCGGGGGCGAGGTCGCCGGCATTGCCGATGCAGGTGGTGCAGCCGTAGGCCGCCACCGCGAAGCCCAGCTCCTCGAGATAGGGCAGCAGGCCCGCCTTGGTGAGGTACTCGGTGACGGTGCGCGAGCCCGGCGCCAGCGACGTCTTGATGTGCTTGCGCACCTTGAGCCCGCGCTCCACGGCCTTCTTGGCGAGCAGGCCCGCGGCGAGCAGCACGCTCGGATTGGAGGTGTTGGTGCAGGAGGTGATCGCGGCGATGAGGACATCGCCGTTGCCGATGGACACGTGGGGTTCGGGCGGCTCCTCGAATCCGGGATCCATCGTGGGGCGGTTGGTGACCATCTCGGCCACGTTGCGCGGCACGGTGCCGTTCTGCAGCTGCAGCGAGGCGTCGCTCACCGCGCCTGCGCCGTTGGCCACGAGGGGCGTGACGATGCGCTTGGTGAGCTCCGCGGCGGGCTTGGAGAAGCCGTTTTCGCCCACCGGCTTGCTGAAAAGCTCGGCGAACTTGGCCTTGAGGCTGTCGAGCTCGATGCGATCCTGCGGGCGCTTGGGACCGGCGAGGGACGGCTTGATCGTGGCGAGGTCGAGCGTCACGACCTTGGTGTAGTCGATGCTGCCGGCCTTGGGAATGCCGAACATGCCCTGCGCCTTGAAGTACGCTGCGAACGCGTCGATCTCTTCTAACGTGCGGCCGGTGGCGGCGAGATACTCGACGGTTGCCTGGTCGACCGGGAAGAAGCCCATCGTCGCACCGTACTCGGGCGCCATGTTGCCGATGGTGGCGCGGTCGGGCACTGAGAGCGTCTCGGTGCCCTCGCCGAAGAACTCGACGAACTTGCCTACCACCTTCTCCTTGCGCAGCATCTCGGTGATGGTGAGCACGAGGTCGGTGGCGGTGATGCCTTCGGGCAGCTTGCCCGTGAGTTCCACGCCGATCACGTCGGGGGTGAGGAAATACACGGGCTGGCCGAGCATGCCCGCCTCGGCCTCGATCCCGCCCACGCCCCAGGCCACCACCCCCACGCCGTTCACCATGGTGGTGTGGCTGTCGGTGCCCACGAGCGAGTCGAAGTAGTAGGTGCCTTCCTTCTTGAACACGCCGCGCGCCAGGTACTCGAGGTTGACCTGGTGCACGATGCCGATGCCGGGCGGCACCACGCCGAACGTGTCGAAGGCCTGCATGCCCCACTTCATGAACTGGTAGCGCTCGTTGTTGCGCTCGAACTCGAGCTTCATGTTGAGGTCGAGCGCCTCCTTGGTGCCGTAGTGATCAATCATCACGGAGTGGTCGACCACGAGGTCGACGGGCACCAGCGGCTCGATCTTCTTGGGGTTCTTGCCGAGGTCGCAGGCGACGTTGCGCATGGCGGCGAGGTCGGCCAGCAGCGGCACGCCCGTGAAGTCCTGCAGCACCACGCGCGCCACCACGAACGGGATCTCGTCCACGCGCGGGGCAGTGGGCTTCCAGGTGGCGAGCTCCTTCACGTGTTGCTCGGTGACCTTCTTGCCGTCGCAGTTGCGCAGCACCGACTCCAGCACGATGCGGATCGACACGGGCAGCCGCGAGATCTTGCCCACGCCCGCGGCCTCGAGGGCCGGCAGGGAGTAGTAGTGGCCGGTGGTGCCGTTGCCGAGCTTGAACTGCTTGAAGGTGTCGAAGAGGTTGTGGCTCATTGGGCGGCCTTTTTCGCGGGTGCGTTCTGGGTGGCGGTGGACGGTGACTTCGACGGCGTGGCGCTGGCCTTGCCGATGTTGGTGACGTTGACCTTCTGGCCGCCGGGCAGAAGCATGTCGCCGGGGACGAGCCCATCGCGGCAGGCGCCGACGTGCTTGCCGTCGAGCGTGGTCTGCGAATCCTTCATGCCCATGAAGGGCGGGTTGTAGCTGGAGGTCACGACGAGCTTGTAGGCGGTGTCGCCCGTGAGCGTCATCACGGAACGGCCCGTCATCTTCGAGTCGCCGAACTTGCACTCGGAATAGCCCACGTAGCGGGCGCCGTCGCGGCGGAACTCGTTCTTGCTGCAGGTCTCGCGCGCGGCCCCCATGCCGGAGGCATACATCTGCTTCTGCGACACGTCGTCGATGCACATGGTGGTCTTCGTGGGCGGCGCGTCCTTCGCGCGCTGGCCGACGTCCATGGTGATCTCCCACTGCCCGGCCTTGAGCTTGGGATAGTCCTGCGCCGTCGCGAGCGGAGCGGCGGCGAGGCAGAGCGCGACGATCAGGGTGCGGTGCATGGGATCCTTGGTCAGGCGACGTGATCGAAGTAGGCGGAGGCGCGCGGGGACAGTGGCACGCCCGCGGCGCGCGCGCGCTTCAGCATGGTCCAGGCGAGGCGATACGATGCGCGGTCGTGCATCTCTCCGTCGAGCGCCAGCGGGCCCCATGCGGCGTCCTGCGCCGCCGCGATGATGGTCTGCGCCGCGTCCACCTCGTGGGCGGTGGGACGCATGGCATCGACGATCGCATCGATCTGCGTGGGATGGATGCTCCACATGCGCAGGTACCCGAACTCGTCGCGCGCTCGGCGGGCATCGGCGTAGGCCGCCGCCGGATTGTCGAGGGCCCGGGTGATGTTGTGCGCCGGCACTACGCCGTGCGCGAGCGCGGCCGCCGCGAGCTCGCACTTGGCGCGCGCCACGAGCGGATGCTCGAACTGGCCGGGCGAGATCATTGCGCTGGCGGGGATCGCGCCGTGATGGGCGCTGATGAAGTCGAGGAGACCAAAGTCGAGCGACACGATGCCGGGGAGGGCCGCGATGCCCCACACGTCGTGCACGGCGCCGGGGGTCTCGACCAGCACGCTCACGGGAATCGCGCGCGACAGGCCGAGGTGGGCCGCGCGATCGGCCACGTGCGCGAGGAAGCGCTCGACGTCGGCGGCGCGCTCGGCCTTGGGCAGCGTGAGGAAGGCGATGCGGTCGCCCGCGCCGTCGAGCAGCACGTCCACCTCGGCTTGCCAGGCGGGGTGATGCACGTCGTGCACCCGGGCGCCGACGCGGCCGAAGCGATTGTCCGCGCTGCCGATGATGGCGGCCATTGCCGCGGCATGCGCGCGCTCGGCGCCGATGGCCGCGCCGTCCTCGCAGTCACAGGCGATGTCGAACACCGGCCCGCGCTCGGCCTGCAGGGCGAGCGCCTTGCGGACGAAGCGCTCGCTGCCGGCGTAGTGGACGCAGGGGGGAAGGTCCGGCAGCGATCGCTCGCTGCCGTAGAGGGCCTGCTGGGGAGAGACGAGGCTCACGGGCGATGCGCGGGCGGGCGCCCGTCTAGCCCAGGAGCGAGGACACGCCGGCGCGCTCCTCCTCGAGCTCCTTCAGGGTGGCGTTCATCTTCTCCCGCGAGAAGTCGTCGATGGGCAGGTCGGGCACCCGCGTGTACTCGCCGTTGGCGGTGGTCACCGCCACGCCGTACAGATAGTCGAGGGGGATGCCGTAGCTGCCATCCGACGGGATCCCCATCGTGACCCACTTGCCGTTGCTGCCGAGCACCCAGTCGCGCATGTGGTCGATGGCCGCGTTAGCGGCCGAGGCCGCCGACGACAGGCCGCGGGCCTCGATGATCGCGGCGCCGCGCTTGCCCACCTTGGGCATGAACTGCGTGCGGTTCCAGGCTTCGTCGTCGATCAGCGCCTTGACACTGCGGCTGCCGGCGGTGGCGAAGCGGTAGTCGGGATACATTGTGGGCGAATGGTTGCCCCACACCACGAGCTTGTCGATATCCCCCACGGCAACTTTGGCCTTGGCGGCGAGCTGCGACAGCGCGCGGTTGTGGTCGAGGCGCATCATGGCCGTGAAGTTCTTCTTGGGCAGCGACGGTGCCGACTTCATCGCGATGTAGGCGTTGGTGTTGGCCGGATTGCCCACCACCAGCACCTTCACGTTGCGTGACGCCACGGCATCGAGCGCCTTGCCCTGTTCGATGAAGATCTTGGCGTTCTCCATGAGGAGGTCCTTGCGCTCCATGCCGGGACCGCGCGGACGGGCGCCCACGAGCAGGGCGTAGTCGGCGTCCTTGAAGGCCACCTTGGGGTCGCTCGTGCCGATCATG
Organism: uncultured Pseudomonadota bacterium; assembly: GCA_937958295.1. Lineage (GTDB taxonomy): Bacteria > Pseudomonadota > Gammaproteobacteria > Burkholderiales > Casimicrobiaceae > VBCG01. The sequence continues at coordinate 6,810 of CALFEY010000037.1, read as the reverse complement.
CCGGCGAGCAGCGGGAACGCGCAGTCCTCCAGCTCCATCATCACGCCGTTGAGGGCCGCTTGGGCCTTGTCGACCGGCAGCTCGAGCAGCTGCAGGATGACCGGCTGGTCGCGGCCGAGCATTTCACCGGCGGCGATGCGGAAGAGGAGGGCGTAGCCGATCTGGCCGGCGGCACCGGTAACGGCGACGCGGACGGGTGCTTTCATGGATGAGGCTCCGGAGAGGGTGGCGGGGGCGCGCAGGCGGCTGGCGCGTTTCCCTTGTGCGGCGCCGCAAACGGCGTCCGGGGACGGTCCGTTCGAGACTCAAGCGGCAAGAGGGCGGAAAAGGCGCTGGGGCCAGCCGACTGCGATGCCGCAATTGTAGGAGCTTGTGGGTGGGCGTGTCAATCAGCTCTTATGTCTTATATAAGACATAAGACAGGAGTTAGACACTGGCCTCGACGAGGCGGGATAATGCCCCGTGACCACGCTTCCCGCCACCCCCTCGTTCGCCCCGTTGTATCTGCAGATCAAGGCCCTGCTGGAGCACAGCCTCGAGGCGCGCGAGTGGCGTCCGGGCGAGGCGATTCCGTCGGAGATCGACCTCGCCCGCCGCTTCGAGGTGTCGCAAGGCACGGTGCGCAAGGCCATCGACGCGCTTGCCGCCGACAATCTCGTCGTGCGCCGGCAGGGAAAGGGGACGTTCGTGGCCACCCACACGGAAGAGCGCACCTCGCTCTTCCGCTTCTTGCGCATCCGCCGCAACGAGGGCGGCGAGGTCGCCCCCGTCAGCCGTCTCCTCGACGTGAAGCGGGGCAAGCCCGCGGCCGACGTCGCGCGACTGTTGGCGCTGAAGGCGGGCGAGGGCGTGATCGTGCTCCGTCGCGTGCTCGATTACGACGGCGCGCCCGTAGTCCTCGACGAGATCACCCTGCCGGCGGCCCTGTTCCGCGGGCTCACCAAGGCCCGCTACGACCTGTATCGCGGCTCGATGTACAGCTTCTTCGAGAGCGAGTTCGGCGTGCGCATGCTGAAGGCACAGGAGCGCATCCGGGCCGTGGCCGCCGATGCCGCCACGGCGCAGATCCTCGGCACCATCGAAGGCGGGCCCTTGCTGGCGGTGGATCGGCTCACGCTCACCTACGGCGATCGCCCCGTGGAGGTGCGTCGCGGACTGTGCGTGACGAAGGATTTCCACTACCTCAACGAGCTTCTTTAGGTGGGTCCGGCCCCCCGCGAGTAAGCGTTGCCTTGGAAGCGTCGCACAGGCGGCGCTATAATTATGTGCTGCGCACAAAAACCACTGTTTGACCGCGCCGGCGAGATTTGTCGCCCGGCGTCGTCGTTTTCTTAGGATTCCACCCACGATGGCTGCCCTGGACCGTCCCGTCGCGAAGCCACGCCCGGTCTATCTCGATCTGTTGTCCATCCGGCAGCCGCTGCCGGCCATTGTCTCCATCCTGCATCGCATCTCGGGCGCGGTGCTCTTTCTCGTGGGGATCCCGTTCGTCCTGTGGATAACGCAGCGGGCGCTCGCCTCGCCGCAAGGCTGGGACGCGGTGCGCGCCGCGCTGGCGCATCCGTTCGCCAAGCTCGTCTTGCTCGTGCTGGCCTGGGCCTACCTGCATCACTTCATCGCCGGCCTGCGCCACCTCGTGATGGACCTGCACATTGGAATGACGCTCAAGGCGGCGCGCACCTCCGCCGCGGTCACGCTCGTGCTCTCTCTCCTCGTCACCCTCGCCGTGGCGATCCGGCTATGGTGACCGGCAACCGGGTGGTCGTCGGCGCGCACTATGGGTGGCGCGACTGGCTGGTGCAGCGGGTGAGCGCCGTGGTGATGGCGGCGTACACCGTCCTCATCCTGTCCCTGCTCCTGTGGTTCGGCGGTCTCGACTACGCCTCGTGGAAAGCCACGTTCGCAAGCGGGTTGTTCCGCATCGCCACGTTCGTCTTCATGCTCGCGCTGCTCTGGCACGCGTGGGTCGGCGTGCGCAACATCGCCATGGACTACTTGAAGCCCGTGGGTCTGCGCCTCACCTTCCAGGTCGTGGTGGTCGCGGTCCTCGTGGCTTACGCCGGCTGGACCATCCAGGTATTGTGGTCATGAACCCGGCAACATCCCTCCCCATCCGCAAATTCGACGCCGTCATCGTGGGCGCGGGCGGTGCCGGCATGCGCGCCTCCCTCCAGCTCGCTGAAGCCGGGCTGTCCGTGGCCGTGCTGTCCAAGGTCTTCCCCACGCGCTCGCACACGGTCGCAGCGCAGGGCGGCATCGGCGCCTCGCTCGGCAACATGTCCGAGGACAACTGGCTCTGGCACATGTACGACACCATCAAGGGGTCGGACTGGCTGGGTGACCAGGATGCCATCGAGTACATGTGCCGCATGGCCCCCAAGGTCGTGTACGAGCTCGAGCACTTCGGCATGCCGTTCGATCGCAACGCCGACGGCACGATCTACCAGCGGCCCTTCGGCGGCCACTCCGCGAACTTCGGCGAGAAGCCCGTCCAGCGCGCGTGCGCGGCGGCCGACCGTACGGGGCACGCGATGCTCCACACCCTCTACCAGCGCAACGTCCGCGCCCGCACCCAGTTCTTCGTGGAGTGGATGGCGCTCGACCTCGTGCGCAACGCCGACGGCGACGTCGTGGGCGTGGTGGCCTACGAAATGGAGACCGGCGAAGTCTGGATCCTGCAGGCCAAGGTCACGGTGCTCGCCACGGGCGGGGCGGGGCGCATATTCGCGGCCTCCACCAATGCCTTCATCAATACCGGCGACGGCCTCGGCATGGCGGCGCGCGCCGGCATTCCGCTGGAGGACATGGAGTTCTGGCAATTCCATCCCACGGGAGTGGCAGGCGCAGGCGTGCTCATCACCGAAGGCGTGCGCGGGGAGGGCGGCATCCTGCTCAACTCCAAGGGCGAGCGCTTCATGGAGCGCTACGCCCCCAATCTCAAGGACCTCGCGTCTCGCGACGTGGTGTCGCGCTCGATGGATCAGGAGATCAAGGAAGGCCGCGGCGCCGGGCCCGACCAGGATCACGTCCTGCTCAAGCTCGACCATCTCGGGCCCGACGTGATCATGAAGCGGCTGCCGTCGATCCGCGAGATCGCGCTCAAGTTCGCGAACGTCGACCCGATCAAGGAGCCGATCCCGGTGGTGCCCACCATCCACTACCAGATGGGTGGGATCCCCACCAACATCCACGGCCAGGTGGTGGCGCCGAAGAACGGCGACCCCAACTCGATCGTCCAGGGCCTCTACGCCGTGGGTGAGTGCGCCTGCGTGTCGGTGCATGGCGCCAACCGCCTCGGCACCAACTCGCTGCTCGACCTCCTCGTGTTCGGTCGCGCGTCGGGCAATCACATCGTGGAACAGAACTTTCCCGCGCAGGGGCACCGCGACCTTCCTCGCGACACCGGCGACTACTCCCGCGCCCGCCTCGCGCGGCTGGACGGCGCGACATCCGGCGAGTCGGTGCCCGATGTCGGCCACGCGATCCGCCGCACGATGCAGGGGCATTGCGGCGTGTTCCGCAATCAGGAGCTCCTGTCCGAGGGCGTGCGCAAGATCGACGAGCTCGCCGGGCGGGTCGCACGCACGGCCATCAAGGATCGCAGCAAGGTCTTCAACACGGCCCGGGTGGAGGCGCTGGAGCTCGACAATCTGATCGAGACCGCCAGGGCCACCATCGTGTCGGCCGAGGCCCGGCGCGAGTCGCGCGGCGCCCAGGCGCGCAGCGACTATCCCGAGCGCGACGACGCCAACTGGCTGAAGCACACTCTCTGGTACAGCGAGGGCAACCGCCTCGACTACAAGCCGGTCAACCTAAAGCCCCTCTCGGTGGAAGCCTTCCCGCCGAAGGCGAGAACCTACTGACCATGAAATTCCGCGTTTACCGCTACGATCCGGAGAAGGACGCCAAGCCGTACTACCAGGAGTACGACGTGGCGCTCGAGTCCACGGATCGCATGCTCCTGGACGCGCTCATGCGCCTCAAGGCACAGGACGACTCGCTGTCCTTCCGCCGCAGCTGCCGCGAGGGCGTATGCGGGTCCGACGCCATGAACATCAACGGCAAGAACGGCCTCGCCTGCATCACGAACCTCAAGGACGTGAAGGAGCCGGTGGAGCTGCGGCCGCTGCCCGGCCTGCCCGTGATCCGCGACCTCATCGTGGACATGAGCCAGTTCTTCAAGCAGTACCACTCGATCAAGCCGTACCTCGTCAACGACACGCCCCCGCCCGAGCGCGAGCGCCGGCAGTCGCCCGAGGATCGCGAGGAACTGGACGGGCTGTACGAATGCATCCTGTGCGCCTGTTGCAGCACGTCCTGCCCGTCGTTCTGGTGGAACCCGGACAAGTTCGTGGGACCGGCCGGCCTCCTGGCGGCCTACCGCTTCATCGCCGACAGCCGCGACCAGGACATCGAGGGCCGCCTCGACAATCTCGAGGATCCCTATCGCCTGTTCCGCTGTCACACGATCATGAATTGCGTCGATGTGTGCCCGAAGAGCCTCAATCCTTCGCTCGCCATCGGCAAGATCAAGGACATCATGGTGAAGCGCGCCGTGTAGCGCGCGCCGCTGCCGGTCATGGAAGCCATCGCCCCCGACCGCAGAAAGCGCATCGCCTGGCGCTGCCGGCGGGGCATGCTGGAGAACGACCTCGTGCTGTCCCGCTTTCTCGAGCGCCGCGGCGACGCCATCACCGAACACGAAATCGCCTTGCTCGATGTGTTGCTCGAGCTGCCCGACAACGAGCTGTGGGACCTGATCGCCGGCCGGGAGGAGCCGGCGGATGCGTCCCTGGCCCCGCTCGTCGAGCAGCTCCGTGCTGCCTGAACCCCTCGCCCCCGCGGCGAGTCCCCCCGATCCGCCTATCCTGGAGCCCGCGCCCATGACCGACCGCACCGCCACCATCAACTTCTCTGACGGCTCGCCTTCGGTCAGCTTTCCGGTGCTGTCCGGCACCACCGGCCCGGACGTGATCGACATCCGCACGCTCTACGGCAAGACCGGCAAGTTCACCTACGACCCGGGCTTCCTGTCCACGGCCTCGTGCAGCTCAGGCATCACCTACATCGACGGCGACAAGGGCGAGCTCCTGTACCGCGGCTACCCCATCGAGGAGCTCGCCACGCGCTGCGACTTCCTCGAGACCTGCTACCTCCTGCTCTACGGCGAGCTGCCCACGATGACGCAGAAGGAAGAGTTCGTGGCCAACGTCACCCGGCACACGATGGTCAACGAGCAGATGCACTTCTTCATGCGCGGGTTCCGCCGCGATGCGCATCCGATGGCCGTGCTCACCGGCCTCGTGGGCGCGCTGTCGGCGTTCTACCCCGACTCCATGAACCTGCACGACGAGAAGCAGCGCGATATCTCGGCCATCCGCCTCATCGCCAAGATGCCCACGCTCGTGGCCATGTCGTACAAGTACTCGGTGGGCCAGCCGTACATCTACCCGCAGAACGACCTGTCCTACGCCGGCAACTTCATGCGCATGATGTTCGCCACGCCGTGCGAGCAGTACGAGGTCAACGACGTGCTGGTGCGCGCGCTCGACCGCATCTTCATCCTGCACGCCGACCACGAGCAGAACGCTTCCACCTCCACGGTGCGGATGTGTGCGTCGTCGGGCACCAACCCGTTCGCGGCGATCGCGGCGGGCGTGGCGTGCCTGTGGGGCCCGTCGCACGGTGGTGCCAACGAAGCTGCGCTCAATATGCTCTACGACATCCAGGCGCAGGGTGGCGTGGCCAAGATCGGCGAGTTCATCACCAAGGCCAAGGACAAGTCGTCCAGCGTCAAGCTGATGGGCTTCGGCCATCGCGTGTACAAGAACTACGACCCGCGCGCGAAGCTCATGCGCGAGACCTGCTACGAAGTGCTGGGCGAGCTTGGCCTGCAGGACGACCCGCTGTTCAAGCTCGCGATGTCGCTCGAGAAGATCGCGCTGGAGGACGACTACTTCGTGTCGCGCAAGCTCTACCCCAACGTCGACTTCTACTCCGGCATCGTGCAGAAGGCGATCGGCATCCCGGTGCAGCTGTTCACCGCGATCTTCGCGCTCGCCCGCACCGTGGGCTGGATCGCGCAGCTCAACGAGATGGTGTCCGATCCCGAGTACAAGATCGGCCGGCCGCGCCAGCTCTACACCGGCGCCACCAAGCGCACGGTGGTGCCGCTGGCGCAGCGCACGTAGGGCGCAAAGGCGGCGCAAAGGCAACTCCCGCGCGGCACGCGCGAACGCATAGGCGAGACAGCCAAGAGGTGACGCAATGGGCGTGATGCAGGAACTCGAAGGCACCAGCACTCTGTTCGGCTCCAACGCGCCGTTCATCGAGGAACTCTACGAACGCTACCTGGCCGACCCGGGCAGCGTGGACGCGAACTGGCGCGCGTACTTCGACGAGCTCCGCGGCGGCGCCGCGGACGTCGCGCACACGCCGGTCATCGAGTCGTTCGTGGAGCTCGCCCGCAATCGCCGCGTGCACGGCGCGATGGTGGACGCCACCACCATGCACAAGCAGGTGCTGGTGCTCCGCCTCATCAGCAAGTACCGCACGCTCGGCATGCTCGCTGCCGACCTCGATCCGCTGAAGCAGCACGCCCCGGAGTACATCCCCGACCTCGACCTCGCCACCTACGGCTTCACCGAGGCCGACATGGATACCGAGTTCGACGTCGGCTCGTACAAGGCCGGCCCGCAGCGCATGCGGCTGCGCGATCTCGTGGTGGCGCTCAAGGAAACGTACACGCGCACGCTCGGCGCCGAGTACATGTACATCACGGACACCGCCACCAAGCGGTTCTTCCAGGAT
>CALFEY010000036.1 GCA_937958295.1 uncultured Pseudomonadota bacterium | reverse complement strand
CAAAGCGTCTCCTTCCAGGAGAGCCACTGTCGTCAATCCGGGGATATCGTGGCCGAGATAGTTGCGGTACGCCATGTCTACAGCGGCCGTTGCGTACTCCGCCAATTTTTCTCGGTCTCCGGCGTGAATCACGCTTTGAAAATACCCTAGATCGCCGCCAAGATTGAAGACGTTCGGATTTGCGGATCGAACAATCAGGTAGCGACATTCGGGCTGTGTCTCGCCCTTGAAATGCTTGGAGATCTGATGGCTCAGTGAGGCCATCTCATGCAGGAGTCCCAATGTGAAGCATGGGATCCCGTCTGCACGCCACTGCGACCAGAGCGATTGCGTCGCAGCCTCGTATTGGGCGGAAGTATGCGTCCCGGCTGACTTGAACGGGGTCGGAGCGACATCGTCGTCCGTAGTGCGGTCGAAGTCGGCTACATGCAAATGCGTGATTGACATGCTGGTCCCCTGGGTGTTCGCTGTCTGTAACATACAGACGGCACTACTCGAATGTAGCGCAGGGGACGCTACGCGTACAGGCTCAGAATCTCCTCAAACTTGCTACCTACATTTGTAGTGTACAAATTAGTCCGTAACTGAGCGAATGGCAGCGGTCAACTCTGCCTTGAACAGGACCTGGGCTGTAACACGGCCTTCACCCCTCAGCTTGACCACGCCGCGCATGGCTCGCACCAACTCGCATTCCAAGATCAGTTGATCCCCTGGGACTCCATCTGCGAAGTACTGGAACTTGTCGATCCCCGCGAAAAACATGATCGGGCGTGTGGATGAGGACATGAGGCCAGAGCAATAGCAGAGAGCGCCTCCTGCCTGTGCGAGTGATTCGAGCGCCAGCAGCTGGGGTAATCCTCCTCGTGCGTGATTCGCCCCGTTGGCCCCGGCGTCGGACACACCAATGTTCTTGGTTACGCGTATCCACTTCCCCGGAACGCAGTCGACGACTCGGTCGATTAGCAGAAAAGGATACCGATGGGGGATATTTCGGAGAATTTCACCGATTTCTAGAGGCATTTGCATTCGTCAAGTCCCTTCGAGCGCGAGCAGAATGTCCGCGCGGGCCGTCCTGCGGCGTCGGAACGTATAATGAGGATCAGATACGATAACCCGGGCGCATTGGTCGTTTGCCCCTTACCCCACGATTCCCATGAAAATCCTCGTCCCCATCAAGCGCGTCGTCGACTACAACGTCAAGGTGCGCGTAAAGCCCGACGGCTCGGGCGTCGACACTGCCAACGTGAAGATGTCCATGAACCCGTTCGACGAGATCGCCGTCGAGGAGGCGGTGCGACTCAGGGAAAAGGGACTGGCGACCGAGATTGTCGCAGTTTCCTGCGGAGTTGCGGGGTGCCAGGAAACATTGCGCACGGCCCTGGCCCTCGGGGCCGACCGCGCGATCCTGGTGGAAACAGACGTCGAGCTCCAGCCGCTGGCAGTCGCCAAGTTGTTGAAGGCCGTGGTGTCCGATGAGAAGCCCGATCTCGTGATCCTGGGCAAGCAGGCCATCGACGATGATGCCAACCAGACCGGCCAGATGCTCGCCGCGCTACTCGACTGGCCGCAGGCCACCTTCGCCTCGAAGGTCGACCTGGCCGGCGGTAACGCCACGGTCAAGCGGGAGGTGGACGGCGGCCTCGAGACGGTCGAGGTCAAGCTGCCCGCCATCGTCACGACCGATCTGCGCTTGAACGAGCCTCGCTACGCGACCCTTCCCAACATCATGAAGGCCAAGAAGAAGTCACTGGTCACGACTACGCCGGCCGCGCTCGCGGTCGATGTGACGCCGCGCCTCGTCACGCTCAAGGTGGTGGAGCCCGCCAAGCGCAAGGGGGGGGGGCGCGTGGCCGACGTCAAGGAGCTCGTCGCCAAATTGCGCAACGAAGCCAAGATCATCGCCTGAACGCCGACCGCCTCATGACCACGCTCATCATCGCCGAACACGATAACGCAGCCCTCCGATCCGCCACCGCCCATGCAGTAGGTGCGGCCAGCAAGATCGGAGGCGACATCCATGTCCTCGTGGCCGGAAGCGGCGCCGCCGCCGCTGCGGCCGAGGCCGCCAAGCTGGCCGGGGTGGGCAAGGTGCTGCTCGCCGACGCGTCGTATCTCGCATCCCCGACCGCCGAGAACATCGCCGCTACCGCTCTCTCCCTGCTGCCAGGGGCGTATTCGCACGTGGTGGTTGCCGCGACCGGGTTCGGCAAGAACGTCACGCCGCGTATCGCGGCGAAGCTCGACGTCGCGCAGGTCAGCGACGTCACGTCGATCGAGTCGCCGGATACCTTCGTGCGGCCAATCTATGCGGGCAACGCGTTCGCCACGGTGCAGTCGAAGGACCCGATCAAGGTGGTCACGATCCGCACCACGGGATTCGATGCGGCGCCTTCGACGGGCAATGCGCCTGTGGAAACGATCCCGGCGGCGCCTGACACCGGTCTTTCGAAGATCACGGGACAGGAGCTCACGAAATCCGAGCGCCCCGAGCTCACCAGCGCGCGGATCGTCATCTCGGGCGGACGCGGCCTCGGCAGCGGCGAGAATTTCAAGATTCTCGAGGCGCTGGCCGACAAGCTCAAGGCCGCCATCGGCGCGTCGCGTGCGGCGGTGGATGCGGGCTACGTCCCCAATGACTATCAGGTGGGCCAGACCGGCAAGATCGTTGCGCCTGACCTGTATATCGCCATCGGGATCTCCGGGGCGATCCAGCACCTGGCGGGCATGAAGGACAGCAAGGTCATCGTGGCCATCAACAAGGACCCCGAGGCGCCGATCTTCCAGATCGCGGACTACGGGCTGGTGGGCGATCTGTTCGAGATCGTGCCCGCCTTCACGGCCGAGCTCGGATAGACCAGCCGCGCGTTTAGAGTCCCGGTTCTACGCGCGCGGCCTTACGCTACGCGCTTTCACGAGTTTCGCGGAGGAAACTGCGGCATGAGCACGTATCGCGCGCCCCTGGCCGACATGCAGTTCGTGTTGAACGAGCTGGCCGGCCTTTCGCAAGTCGCCACGCTTCCCGGATTCGAGGAAGCCAGCCCCGACACGGTTTCCGCGATCCTTGAGGAAGCCTCGAAGTTTGCCACCGACGTGCTGGACCCGCTCAATGTCCCCGGCGACCGGGAAGGGTCGAAGTGGCTCGAGGGCGGTCGCGTCAAGACGCCCGCCGGCTTCAAGGAAGCCTACGAGCAGTTCTGCGCCAACGGCTGGAACGGCCTCACGAAGAGCCCGCACTACGGCGGGCAGGGGCTGCCGCAGCTCGTGTCCACGCCCGTGGAGGAAATGTGGCACTCCGCCAATCTCGCCTTCGACTTGTGCCCGCTGCTCACCCAGGGCGCGATCGAGGCGATCGAGCTGCGGGGGGCGCAGGCGCTCAAGGACACGTATCTGCCGAAGATGGTGGCCGGGACCTGGACGGGCACCATGAACCTCACGGAGCCGCAGGCGGGCTCTGATCTCGCAGCGGTGCGCACGCGGGCGGTGCCGCAGGGCGACGGCACGTACAAGCTGTCGGGGCAGAAGATCTTCATCACGTTCGGCGAGCACGACTACACCGAGAACATCATCCACCTGGTGCTGGGCCGCACGCCGGACGCACCCGAAGGGGTGAAGGGGATCTCGCTGTTCGTGGTGCCGAAGTTCCTCGTCAATGCCGATGGCTCTTTGGGCGCGCGCAACGACGTGCGCTGCGTATCGCTCGAGCACAAGCTCGGTATCCATGCGAGCCCCACCTGCGTGCTTGCCTACGGCGACAACGGCGGCGCCACGGGCTACCTCGTGGGCGAGGAGAACCGCGGGCTCGAGTACATGTTCATCATGATGAACCTCGCGCGCTTCTCGGTGGGCCTCGAGGGCGTGGGGATCGCCGAGCGCGCCTACCAGCGCGCCGTGGCATATGCCCGCGAGCGCGTGCAAGGCCGCGCTGTCGGCCTCGAGAAGTCCGTCAAAACGAACACGATCATCGAGCACCCGGACATCCGGCGCATGCTGATGACGATGCGCGCCTATACCGAGGCGACGCGTGCGGTGGCCTACGTGACTGCTGCGGCGCTCGACAACGCGCGCGTCAACCCCGATGCGGCAGCGCGCGCCATGGCGCAGGCCTTCGCGGACTTCATGATTCCCATCGTGAAGGGCTGGTCCACCGAGGTGGGGCAGGAAGTGGCCTCCCTGGGCATACAAGTCCACGGGGGCATGGGCTTCATCGAGGAAACCGGCGCGGCGCAGCACTTGCGCGACGCGCGCATCACCACGATCTACGAAGGCACCACCGGCATTCAGGCCAACGATCTCATCGGCCGCAAGACGGCCCGCGACGCAGGTGCCGTGGCGCGGACGATCGCCTCCGAGATCGACAAGGTGGCGGCCAAGCTCGCCGCGCGTTCCGACCCGGGCCTGCAGGCGATCGGCGTTCAACTTGCCGCGGCCACGGCGGATGTCCAGGCGGCGGTGGAGTGGATGGTCCCCGCGTATGGTCAGCATCCGCGCCAGGCGCATGCCGGGGCGGTGGCCTATCTCAAGCTCTGGGGGCTTGCCGTCGGCGGCTGGCAAATGGGGCGCGCCGCGCTCGTCGCCGCGGACCAGCTAGCCGCGGGCGAGGGCGATGCGGGTTTCCTGCATGCAAAGATCGCCACCGCGCGCTTCTACGCCGATTCGCTGCTGCCGCAGGTGTCGGCGCTGTCGCACTCGATCGTCCACGGTGGGGAGAGCGCGCTTGCGCTGGCGGCCGACGCGTTCTAGCCCTCACTGCCCGTAAGGCGGCTCCGCTCTGGAATCGCTGTAGCCTTGGCATCGTGGTTCAAGGTCACGCCCGCCGCTCGCCCGGCGGGCGTTCCAATGTGTATCCGATGCGAGGCAAAGCTGTGGACGCAAAAGGACTCGGAAGCGTCGCTGCACAGGCGGCACGTGTGGCGACGTTCGTCGTGGCGGGCATGGCCTGGGGCGTGGGCTTGGCGCAGTCGGGAGAGGCCGTGCCGCCGCTGCCGCCGACCGGCGGCTATGCGGTGGCCTGCAGCAACATCGAGCAGGACTTCTCGCGCGTGCCCGGCGGCGCCACCTATGACGACCTGTGGACGGGGCGGGCGGGCTACGTCGCCGACATCCTCGTCGATCCGGCGCATGCGCTGCTGATCCAGCAGCCGTTTGCTAACGACTCCGAGCTCTTCGGCGCCTACGCCGGCAAGTCGGCGCCTTATCTCGTCCTCGTGTGCTATCCCACGGACCCGGGCAATGCCCGAGCCGATTACGTGCTGCCCACCGGCAACGTGGTGCCGCACATGCAGAGGGGGGCGGAGGGCCCGCTCTTCCCGCCCGGCGAGGCGCGTTTCCCCGTGGTGCTGTACTCGCATGGCCTGGGCGGCAGCCCCACGTCGGGCGACTACATCGAGTCGATCAAGCAATTCGCGAGCTACGGCTACGTAACGGTGGCGGTCTTCCACGGGGATCTGCGCTTCGCGGATATCGACCTCGAGGGCTTCGAGGACGTGCTCTATGCCTTGCTCCACCTGCGCGACTTCGTGGCGATGCAGGCGGTGCGCCCGCTCTCGCTTGCATCTGCACTGGATCGCGTGCTGGCCGATCCCGCGTACAGCAGCCGGGTCGATGCGGCCAACATCGGCGGCTTCGGTGCGAGCCTCGGGGGCCAGTCGCTGCTGCTCATGGCGGGTGCACGGCTCACCGTGTCGCTCGGCCTCTCCTCGCGCGCGGTGATGGCCAAAGATCCGCGGCTCAAGGCTGCGGCCACCTACGTGCCTTATTTCGGCAACCCCCTCTTTCCCTCGTTCGGTCGCAACCAGGAAGGCCTGGACGGGGTCACGTTGCCCTTCCTCGGCGTCAGCGGCACCGCGGATACCACGGCTCCCATAGTGAGCGCCGAGGCAGGCGTGCGGCGGATGAGCGGCACGCGACAGCTGGTGGCGTTCGTCGGCCTCGAGCACGGGTACGACGCGCGCTTCGCTTCGGACCTCGACACGTGGCTCTTCACCTTTCTTGCCGGGCAGCTCACCGCCGACCCGTTCGCGCGCGCCATGAGCGCCCGCATGGGCTCGGTAGCCGGTGGAATGGAGGACTTCCAGCGGCTCGACTACATGGCGCCACGCTTGCCGGTCGGACCCAACGAGGCGGACGTATTCGAGTTCTACAACCCGGGTATTGATCACTATTTCATCACGGCGGACGCGGCCGAGGCGGCGATGCTCGATGCCGGCACCCCAGTGGCAGGCTGGCGGCGCACGGGACTCGAGTTCAAGCTGCGGCCGCCGGGCTCACCCCTCGGGCTGTCCGCGTGCCGCTTCTTCGGCACGCCTCCGCTCGGGCCGAACTCGCATTTCTTCACGATTGACGCTGCCGAGTGCGCCAAGGTGAAGGCCAATCCGCTGTGGACCTACGAGGGCCTTGCGTTCAATGCCGACGGACCGGTGGCGCCGGATACGTGTGCCCAGGATCGCGTGCCCGTCATGCGCCTTTACAACGACGGCATGGGCGGCCAAGCCAACCATCGCTACACCACGAGCCGCAACGAGTCCCGGCAGATGCGGGCCAACGGCTGGATTCTCGAGGGGACCGTGTTCTGCGCGATCCCGTAGAGGTCGGAAGCGTCACTCGACGTAGAGGTGCTCGATCCACATGATCTCGCATGCGCCGTCGCCCGTATCGTCGCGGCGCAACGAGGTGTTCCAGGTGAAGCCGCCGCTGCCGCGGACGTCGACGAGGTAGCCTGCGAGCTGCACCACCTGACCGGGGCGCAGCCTACGCAATCGTGACTCGATCTCGTCGGTGGCGGGAATCGCGTGGATCTGTGCGGCGTGCGCGATCGTGTCGCGTGCGCTCAATGGGAATCGCTGCCAGTCCCGTGGCTTCCAATACAGGAATCGGCCCATCTGGCTGAACTCAAGCTGGTCGACCACCGTGCTGTCGGACATGGGGCCCCAACCGAGTCCCAGGTCCACCGGCGCGAGGCCCGACCCTCCGTCAAGGTGATAGATTTCCTTGCGCAGCACGCGCGCGGTGAGCTCGAAGCGGGCGCGCGCGATCAGCACGTGTCCTTTCGCATCGAAGCGACCTGGGGGGTCGAGGGCCACCTGCCGCGGTGCCTCGGGCGCCACGATGCCGGGCGGCACGTGCTCCTGCCGCTCGTTGCGCCACCAGTTCCATGCCCCCCACAGGCTCGCCGCGAAGAGCGCGATGACGATCCAGTTCATGCGCTCGATGCGGCGGGCAGGAGCGCGATGCCGCGGGGGGTGATGGCGAGCCTCACCGCCGTGCCAGGTGCATGCGCCGCGCCAGTGTCGGGCGTGACGGCGAAGATCTCGCCCAGTGGCGTGTCGACCGTGTACTCGATGGCAGCGCCCACGAACGCCGCCTTGCGCACCGTGCCGCGCAGCGGCAGCGCCGGGTCGGTCCCCACGCTCACCGCCTCCGGACGGATCGAGACCGCGACCGCGCCATCGGGCAGTCCGCGATGCGGCACGGCCAGCGTCCACTCGCCCAGCGTGAGGAGGCCGTGCGTGGCGTCACGCCGTGCGAGCGTGCCGCCCACGAGGTTGGCATCGCCCATGAACGAGGCCACGAACGCGTCGCGTGGCGTGTCGTAGAGCTCGCGCGGCGTGCCGGATTGGGCGATCGCGCCGCGATTCATCACCACGACGTGATCGGAGACGGCCATGGCTTCGGCTTGGTCGTGGGTGACGTACACCACGGTGAGCGACAGCCGCTGCTGCAGCTCGCGGATCTCGTCGCGCATCTGCCGCCGCAGGCGCGCGTCGAGGTTGGACAGGGGCTCGTCGAAGAGCAGCACCGCCGGCTCGAGGACGAGGGCGCGGGCGAGTGCCACGCGCTGCTGCTGGCCGCCCGACAGCTGCGAAGGCAGGCGGTCGCCGTAGTCGGCGAGACCCACCTGTGCCAGCGCGGCGACGGCTCGCGCGGCGGCGACATCGCGCGCCACTCGCGCCACGTCGAGGCCGTAGCGCACGTTCTCGCGCACGCTCATGTGCGGGAACAGCGCGTAGCTCTGAAAGACCATCCCCACGTCGCGATCCGACGCGGGAATGTGAGAGACGTCGCGCCCGCCGATGCGGATGGTGCCGCCCGAGGGCAGCTCCAGCCCCGCGATGAGGCGCAGCACCGTGGTCTTGCCGCATCCCGACGGTCCGAGCAGCGTGGTAAGCGTCCCGCGGGGGACGGTCAGCGCCAGGTCGCGCACGGCCGCGACTTCGCCATAGCGCTTGCTGACCGCCACGAGCTCGATGTCGGCGGCGCTCATGGCACGTCGCGCTGCGCAGGCACTGCGGCGCCGGTCAGGGGAGCGGGGGCGGGTAGGCTCATGCGGCGCCCGCGCCCAGGGAACCGACGCCCGTCACGCCGGTCGCACGGCGTCCGAGGCGCCGCTCTCCGACGGCCCACTGGATGAGCGCGATGACCGCTGCCATCAGCACGATGAGCACCGAGCTGTAAGCGATGGCCACGCCGTAGTCGCCGTTCACCACGCGATTGATGATGTAGGTGGTGGCCCACTCGTATTGCGCCGAGACGAGAAAGATCACGGCCGAGACGGTGGTCATGGCGCGCACGAAGCTGTACACGAGCGCTGCTACCACCGCGGGCTTCAGCAGCGGCAGCAGCACGCGCCGCAGCGTGGTGAGGCCGCGCGCGCCGAGCGTGCTCGATGCCTCGTCGAGGCCGCGGTCCACCTGGCTCAAGGCGGCTACGCCGGCGCGCACCCCCACCGGCATGTTGCGGAACACGTTGCACGCGATGAGGATGATGGCAGTGCCGGTGAGCTCGATCGGCGGGGCATTGAAGGCCAGGATGTACGACACGCCGATCACCGTGCCCGGGATGGCAAAGGAGAGCATCGTGCCGAACTCGAATGCGGTCTGACCCGCGAAGCGCTGGCGCGTGAGGAGATAGGCCGTGAGGAGGCCGAGCGCCGCGGTCAGCGGCGCGGCGATCGCGGACAGCGACAGCGTCGTCCAGAACGAGCTCCACGCAGCGCCCGCCCAGAGGAGGCCGTTGGGTCCCCACTCGAGGCCGAAGGCCTTGATGTAGTGCTTGAGGGTGAACGTGTAGTCGCGGCCCCAGTTCTCCACGAAGCCGCCGGCGAGTGCCATGGCGTACAGCGTGACGGTCACGAGCGCCCAGGGCCAGGCCACTGCGTAAGCGACTCGGCGCACGCACGCGGGCAAGGGCGTGGGCAGGCCGGCATCCCCCTTGCCGGCCATCGACGTATAGCTCTTGCCGGCCAGCACCGCGCGCTGCGCGACGAACGCCGCGAGCGCGAACCCCAGCAGCACGATGCCGAGCGTGGCCGCGCGTCCCGAGTCGAGCTGTGCGCCCACCACCGAGAAGAAGATCTCGGTGGACAGCACACCGAAGTTGCCTCCGAGCAGGATGGGGTTGCCGAAATCGGCGATCGACTCGATGAAGCTGATGAGGAACGCGTTCGCGAGCCCGGGATACATGAGGGGCAGGGACACGTCGCGGAACGTGCGCCAGCGGTCCGCCCGCAGGGTCTGCGCGGCTTCCTCGAGCGTGGGGGAGACACCGTCCACCACCCCCACGAGGACCAGGAAGGCGATGGGCGTGAAGGCGAAGATCTGTGCTACCAGGATTCCCTGCAAGCCGTAGATCCAGCGCGCCGGCTCGATGCCGAAGGTCCACTCGAGGACCTGGTTCACGAGGCCGGAGCGTCCGAACAGCAGGATGAGGCCAAGCCCGATCACGAAGGGCGGCGTGATCACGGGCAGCGTGGCGAGCATGCGCAGCGCGCGCTTGAACGGGAACGCGGTGCGCGTGACGATGAGCGCGAAGGCGAGGCCCAGGACCGTGCATCCGGTGGCGGTGAGCATGGCCAGCAACAGCGTGTTCCACGCGACGCCGCAGCGGCTCGCGCCGGCGAGGCAGCCCACGCCCCAGATCTTCGCGGTGGTGAAGCGCTCGACGAAGGCGGCCGCGGAATAGGCCCCGGCATGGTCTTCGACGGCGGAGAGCAGCACCTTGACGACCGGGAAGAAGGTGAACAGCGCCACGAGTCCCGTCACCGCGACCACGCCGCCGGCCACGAAGAGATCGCCGCGGAACGCGCCGCGCGCCGCGAGGCCGAAGGCGATGAAGGCCGCGAACGTGCATCCCACGATCACCGCGCCGAGGCCCATCCCCGGCTGCCCGGACGGGCCGGTGGTGATCGCGAAGCCCTGTCCGAAGAGCCAGCCAAGGCCGACGATGCCCAGCGCGAGCAGCATCCCGGCCGGCAGGCGCTGCGCGTGGCGCCGCGCTAGCAACGGGCATGCCGCCGCGATCACGAGCGCGCCCCAGGCGAGCCACGTACGCTCGTGGACGAGCGCCTGCACGAGCGCCGGAGCCTGGTCGCGGGCGAAGGGATCGCGCAGCCAGCGCAGGGCGAGCAGCGAGTCGGGCAGGGCGTACCACGGGGCGATGGCGAAGCCCACGGCGCCGGCCGCGAGCCAGGCCGCCAGCAGGCGCTGGGTCCGGCTCAACACGGGGGCGCGGTCACTTCGTCGCGTTGTTGACTTCTTTTTCCCAGCGCTCGAGCAACCGCTTGCGCGTGTCGCTCGCGCCGTACTTCGCGAAGTCGTAGTCGATGACCTTGACGTCGGCGAGGTTCGGCACCTGGGCAGGGAGGGGAACGTTGCGGTTGGTGGGGATGGCGAACTCCTTCACGTCGAGCCCGATCTTCTGCGCGTCGGCGGTGAGCGCCCAGTCGTAGAATTTCTTCGCGGCGTCGAGGTTGCGCGCCCCCTTGACGATGGCCATCGAGCCCACTTCGTAGCCCACGCCTTCGCACGGGAGCACCGGCAACACGGGGAAGCCGCGCACGATCTCGTTGATCACGCCGTGCAGCACGGTGCTGCCGACGTAGACTTCGCCGCGCGTGACGGCCGTCATGGGGCCGATGCCCGACCGCGCGTAGCTCGCAACGTTGCGGTTCAGCGCGACCATGAAGCGGAAGGCTTCGTCCTCGCCCATGATCTGCACGAGCGAGGCGAGCATGAGATACGCGGTGCCCGACGAGTTGGGATTGCCCAGCATGACCTCGCCCTTGAGCGCCGGGTCGAGGAGGTCCTTCCAGCACTTGGGCACCGGCAGCATCTTCTTCCCGCCAATCTCGGTGTTGTAGCCAAGGGCGAGGATGCCGCCGTACACGCCCGCCACCCGGTGCTTCGAGATCTCGGTGATGCGTTGCGCCCAGGGATAGAGCTGGGCGACATTCGCCGACCGGTACTCCTCCAGGAGCCCGTTCTCCGCAGCCTGCAAGTAGCTGTCGGCAGGTCCCGCCCACCACACGTCGCCTTTGGGATTCGCGGCCTCGGCCTTGATCTGCGCGAGCATTTCGCCCGTGGCCTTCTGCACGACCGCCACCTTGGTGCCGGTGGCCTTCTCGAAGCCCACCGCCATACCCTGGCACCACGCGGTGTTGGGCGAGCTGCAGTACAGGTTGAGCTGGGCGAAGGCAGACAGCGGCGCGAGGAGCGCGGCCACAGCCACGCAGCGGACGAGACGGAGGATCATCGGCGGTGGCTTCTTCGCGGCTGGGCGTGCCGCGGTGTTTGTAATATTCGGGCATCGCCCATGGTGGGTCAACCGACACGACGAGCATGCAACGCTACCGGCTGGGGATAGACCTCGGCGGCACCAAGATCGAGATCGTGGCCCTGTCTCCTGACGGCGCCCAGGCCCTGCGTCGGCGGGTGCTCACGCCCCAGGGCGACTATCGCGCGACCCTCGATGCCATCGGCGGCCTCGTGGCCGGCGTGGAGGGCGCGCTGGGCGTGGCGCCCGGCTCGTGCAGCGTCGGCATCGGCACGCCCGGCTCGCTGTCGGCGAGCACGGGCCGCCTGCGGAACTCGAACTCGGCCTGCCTGAACGGCGAGCGGATCAAGGCCGACCTCGAGGCGCATCTCGCGCGGCCCGTGCGCATCAGCAACGACGCCAACTGCTTCGCCATGTCCGAGGCGGGCGACGGCGCGGCGGCGGGGGCGGGGAGCGTGTTCGGGGTGATCCTGGGGACCGGGGTGGGCGCCGGGATCGTGATCGACGGCCGCGTGCTCGAAGGCCGCAATGCCATCGCCGGAGAATGGGGCCACAATCCGCTGCCCTGGCCTGCCGACGACGAGCGGCCGGGGCGCGCCTGCTATTGCGGGCGGTATGGGTGCATCGAGACCTGGCTGTCGGGGCCCGCGCTCGAGCGCGATCATGTGCAAGGCGGAGGTCCGACCCTGTCCGCCGTGCAGATCGTGACTCGGGCCGAGGCCGGCGATGCGCTCGCCCGTGCCGCCCTGGTGCGCTACGAGGAGCGCCTTGCCCGTAGCCTCGCCCACGTGATCAACATCCTCGATCCGGACGTGATCGTGCTGGGCGGCGGCATGTCCAATGCGGCGACGCTGTATACCGCGGTGCCTGCGCAATGGGGCCGCTGGATCTTCTCCGACAGCGTGTCAACGCTCCTCAAGCGCAATCGGCACGGGGACTCGAGCGGCGTGCTGGGCGCGGCGCGGCTGTGGCCTGACTGACCGGGCGCGCCAGGACCCGTTGGCGCTCGCGCTGTCTACATCGAGGTGTAGTTCGGTCCCCCGCCGCCTTCGGGGGTGACCCACTTGATGTTCTGCCGCGGGTCCTTGATGTCGCATGTCTTGCAGTGCACGCAGTTCTGCGCGTTGATCTGCAAGCGCTTGCCCGTGCCGTCCTCGACATCGACGAACTCGTACACGCCCGCCGGGCAGTAACGGGCCTCCGGTCCGGCGTACTCGGCGAGGTTCACCGCCACGGGGATCGAGGGATCGCGCAGCGTGAGATGCACCGGTTGGTCCTCCGCGTGGTTGGTATTGGAGAGGAACACCGAGGAGAGCTTGTCGAAGGTGATCGTGCCGTCGTACTTCGGGTACGCGATGGGCGTGGCGCTGCGGGCCGGCAGGAGCGATGCGTTGTCCGGCTTTTCGTGGCGCAGGGTCCACGGCACGAGCGCACCCAGGCCGAGGTCGTTGAGCCACATGTGCAACCCGCCGTGGGCCGTGCCGGCCCACATGCCCCACGTGAGGCCCGGCTTGACGTTGCGGACCTTGTACAGGTCCTCGTAGACCCACGAGCGGCGCCAGGCCGGGTCGAGCTCCGCCAGGGTGTCGTGGGCGCGGCCCCCGGTGACCGCGGCGTAGGCGGACTCGGCGGCGAGCATGCCGGTCTTCATCGCGTTGTGGCTGCCCTTG
>CALFEY010000035.1 GCA_937958295.1 uncultured Pseudomonadota bacterium | reverse complement strand
GCGGGGATTGAAGCGAACGGTGAAGCGGCCGGGCTCGCGCGGCAGCGCGGGCCCGCGGCAAGGGCCGCATGGCGCGGGCGCTCGAGCGGCCGCGAGCGAAGCGCCGCCTTCCGCACCCTCGCCACGACCCCACCGCTCGGGCGCATGAGCGGAAGCTACGTGCTCGCCTCGATGCACGCGGGGGCGCACAGCCACGCGGCTTGGCACCACGGTAGGGCGGTCGCGCACGGTGCCGGCTGGCACTCGCATGGCGGCACCTGGCACTCGCACCTGCCGCCCGGCGCGGACGGCGAGAGGGTCACGTGGCGCAGCCTGTTCGCGCTCGGAGTTTCCGGCGGGCTCGTGCCGTGTCCCTCGGCGATGGTGCTCCTCCTCGCGGCAATCGCGCTCCACAAGACGGCCTTCGGCCTCGCGCTCGTGGTGGCCTTCAGCGCCGGCCTCGCGCTCACGCTCATGGCGATCGCCTTGGTCTTCCTCCATGCCCGCAGCCGCATGCCGGCGGGCGCGCGGGCGCCGCGCTGGACGCGCCTGCTGCCTTTCGCCAGCGCAGCACTGATCGCGGGGCTGGGCGTGGCGCTGTGCTACCGCGCGCTCACCGGGGGGCCGGTGTAACGCATGCGACGGGATGCAGCGGTGCCCTGGCCGGACGTCACCGGCCCGAGCGGGGCCCGTACATGTCCACCGGATTCGGATCGACGAGGCACGTCCAGCACTGCCCGGTGATCGCCGCGTTCGAGATGACCGAATAGGCGTTGAGGTGCGGCATGGTCGCGTCCGCGGGAACGTGGCTCGCGCTTCCATCCGCGTTGCGCGCGAGGGTGAACGCGCGCACCGGGGCAGCGGGCATGGTGCTGAAATTGACCCAGTTGCGCTCGTTGCCGTACACGCGCAGCGGACCCCCGGTGCTGGTGATGCGCGGCGCCTCGAGGAAGATGCCCTGGAACGCCTGGCCGGAGGTGGTCCACGATTGGTTGAGCGCGACGCCGTGCGTGTCGATGGCGACATCGGACTCCAGCACGATCGCTCCCGGGAAGGCAAACTCGCCGGTGCCGCCGCCGTCGAGGATGATCTCGCCTTGCGCGCGAACGATCATGCTGCCCCCGCCGTACTCAGGATCGGGCACCCCCGCGGCACGAACGCCGCCGGGCGGCACCGTCGCGTTGTTGGGCGGGAACGGCGAGCCTGGACTCCACGCGGGCGGCATGCGCACGATCGCGCCGCTGTCGCGGATCACGCGCAGGTTGAAGACCTGCGGACCCGGCCCGTACGCATCGAGGGTGACGTCAACGTGGCGCAGCAACCCGCTGTTGGGCTGGAGGAACAGCCCGTTCTCGCGAAAGTTGTCGCCATGGATCGGATTGTGCGCATTGCCGAACGTGCGCAGCGTGATCCGGTCGGCGCGGAACTCGCCGCCCCCCGGCGTGCCGCCTCCGGTGATGGTCGCCGCACGGATCTCGAGATCGTCGGCTACGATCACCCCGTGATTGACGAGCGGGCCGCCGTCCAGCCACGTGTCCCCCAGCGTGTCGAGCACGAGGCGCGCGAGCGTCAGTATGCCCCCGC
This sequence comes from uncultured Pseudomonadota bacterium, assembly GCA_937958295.1. Lineage (GTDB taxonomy): Bacteria > Pseudomonadota > Gammaproteobacteria > Burkholderiales > Casimicrobiaceae > VBCG01. The sequence goes on along the minus strand of CALFEY010000035.1, from coordinate 11,667 downwards.
CCGGGTACGTCACGATGCCGTGCGGGTTCTCGAACTGGATGGACGGAAAGCCCGCTCCGCCGAAATCGTTGGCCCCCAAGGATCCCGCGATCGCGCTCGGCTTGCCGCTCACGTCGATGAAACGGACCACCTGGCCGCCCGCGCCCGAGCGAACGGTAAAGGTCGTGCCAGGGCCCAGGTTGAGCCCATCGAAGCGGATCTCCATCGCGTCGCCCAAGCTTGGACCGTTGCCGAGCTGGACCCAGGCGTTGTCCTGGATGTCGGTGAGCGTGTCGCCCACGAGCGTGGCCCCCGAAACGACCACCGTGCCATAGGGATTGACGATCTTCGCGTTCCCCGGGGTCGGCAGTGCGACGAACTGCACGACGGTGGTGGCGGCAGGACCGTTGTAGGGATCAGTCAGGTACGACGCGGTGAGCTCATGCGTGCCGGGGGCGAGCCAGGCCGTCGTGCAGGGAGCGATGCGGGTGTCGCCGTCCCCTTCGAGCGGCACCGCCTCGCATCCGCCGATCGTGAGGGCGCCGTCCATGAAGCGGACGGTGCCCGTCGGCTGCTGCCCGGACACCACCGCTCGCAGCGTCACCGCCTGGCCCACGAACGCCGGATTTGCCGAGCTCACGATGGCGAGCGTGGATGCGCTTGCGATGGCCGGGCAGACCACCAGCGCAAGAAGTGAAATGACCCGGCCCAGTCGCAAGGATCGTCCTGCCGGGATCGGGCGGCGTCGCGGTATCACTGCACGACGCGCATGCCACCCACGTTGCCGCGGAACGAGCAATTGAAGTCGTCGCGGCCCACGTAGGAGCCCACGATGCCGCCCCTCTCCGAACGAACGCCCGTGTACTTGATGGTGCCGTTGCCGCCGTGGGTACAGCCGTAGGTGCCTTCGATCGTGCCGACCTGGCCTTGCTGCGTCCACGTGCCGTTGATCGTGCAGGTGGGGAAGCGAAGCACCGTCTGGTCATTCTCGGCGGCGATGGTAAACGGGCCCGGGTCGCTCGAGACCTTGCCGTCGTTGGCCGGGTTGGCGCACCCGAACGTGACGTCGCTCATCGAGCCCACGTAGGAGCCCGCGATCTGGTTGGGCGCGAACGTGAAGCGCTCGATGTTCTTGAGCGCGCCGATGCTGTCGATGGTGTAGTTGAGCAGGCCGTGTGCGTCGTCGGGGAAATCGATCGTCATCGTGCCCACCTGGCGGTAATCGAGCAGCGCGGGGTTGTACGGCTGGCCGAGCGCGGGGCCGCTCGTCTTGTACAGCGTGCCGGAGTACGTGCGCACGCCGCCGTTCTCGGACACGAGCGTCATGGTGGCGGAGTACCACGTGGGCAGCGAGCCGGTATCGTAGACGTAGAGCGCGCCGAAGAGGATGTCCGCATTCTGCGTGATGGACAGGCCCCAGCCCGGCTCGGCCGCGTTGTTCCAGTGATCGGCGTAGTTGATGGGGGGCGCCGCCCACAGCATGCCGGACGCGCCCATCGTCGCGGCCATGACGGCCGCCCGCAGCAACCTTGAAAGTAGGAGCATGATCGCCTCACCTTGATTGTAGTTGGAGCCAGGCGTGCCATTGCGCGCCAGGTGGGGCGATTGTGCGACCGGCAAACCGATTGCGCATCTGTCGGGGGCGAACGACGTCCCGCCGAGGTCCTCGCTGCGTGGAGGATCGCAAGAAAAAAGGCCCCGGCGAGCCGGGGCCTGTGCAGGAACAAAGGCGTTGCCGTCGTGGGCTTACGGCGCGCCCTTCTTGATGGCGTTGTCGTCGTTGGGCGAACCTTTGAGCGGCGCCCGCAGGTAGGGGAACTCGTTGGCGAAGAACATCGAGCTGATGAACGCGCCGTCGGTGTAGTGCAGCGAGCCCGCAGGCGCATCGGAGGGCTTGCAGCCCACCGCGGTATTCACGCCGTTGACGGTGCACAGCACGCCCATGGCCACGCGCAGCTCGATATCCACCACGTCGTCGCCGGGGCGGCGACCGTTCGGAAAACCAGCGTTGTCGCCGCCGAGCACGCCGAGGCGGCTCTGCGCGCCGCCCGGCGTGGGCCCGATCGCAGTGTTGAGGCGCACCTGCTCGGACGCCACCACGTTGAGGGGCTTGTTGACGCCTTCCACCCCGGTGAGGAACGCCGCCACGAGATCGGTGCGCGGATAGTTGGTGGGCGCCTTCACGCCGGCCGTGCCGAACAGCACCTCGAGCAGCGTGGGCAGCGTGGGATTCGTCACGTAGTCGGCGAACTGGCCGTCGTCTTTGGGCTCGCTCGCATTGAACCGGTTCTTGTCCTTCAAGCCGATCACTACTTCGTTCACGAGCGGCATGCCGAGGCGCGACACCTGCACGAAGGTGCCCGAATGCGCAGTGGGATCGAGCCCGCTACCCGGCGCTCCACTCACCGTGCGCATGGCCGGGACGCTCGCGGTGGTCCAGCCACCGATGATCGTGCCCTTGCCTTCGGTGAGGCAGGCGATCGGCACCTCGAGCACCAGCGCCGTGACGTTCTTGTCGGCGAGACGGTCCATCGCGGCGAACTCGGCGGCGGGATTGAGCTCCGTGGCCGGATACTTGATGTTCACGAGGTCGAACGTCTCGCCGAGGTTCACCACGAACGGATCCTTCCGCTGGCCTGCGAACACGCGGCCGTTGCCGCACCCCGGAATGCCGATGTCGTAGATGTGCTTGTTGGCGTAGGCCACGTAGTTGCCGATGGTCTTGGTGCCGATGTAGTCCGCCGGCTTGTCGAACGACGTGCCGCCCGCGCTCAGGTTCGTGAGGGCCTGCGCAGCGGACGCCCGACGCGGGCCGCGCACGAGTCCCACCGTGTACTTCTCGTGCACGTTGAGCGCGGGCGAGTCGGGCGTGGACACGTCGGCGCTGCCGTTCTGCACGAGGGGAATGGACACCCGCTTGCCGCCCACCATGAACGCGTTGTCGTCGTTGGTGGTCTGGAAGCGGAACTGGAACGTGAGGTTCTCGGTGGCGCCGCCGTCGTTGGTGATGTGGATCTCGTACAGCGCGTTGGAGTCGAGCTTGAAGTAGTTGGGCCCGCCGTAGGGATCCTGCAGTGGAAGGTAGTTGGCCACGATCGTCACGTAGTCGCCGCGCCCCGGTTCGTAGCTTCTGAACATGTAGAAGTCGGTGGCGTCCACCTGCGGCTGCGTGGCGATGAAGGGCGCTTCGCGATGGCTCGACGCCAGCAACGGGCCGGCCCATGCACCGGCCAGTGCAGCGGCCACCAACGCCGGTGCCGTGAGGCGCCGGAACGGAATTCCACTCATGGTGTTCTCCTTGGGTTTGCTATCTTCGGACCTGCATTGCGAGACCGCCCGGGCGGCAGTGGCCGCCGGTCGCGACTCCGGACCGCCGTCCCGTGCGACTGCCTGCGGGGATGCGGACCGTTACGAGTCTTCTACGTACGCAAGGACCCCTTGGATGCAGGCAAACGTGTAGAAATCGAGCGCATGCGCGGCGCCATCGGCTCAATGCAGCGCGCGTAAGACGCTTGCACATCTGGTGCATACTTGACCCTCCTCCGTTGACGCCCGCCAAAGAGCCACGTTTTCATGCGCATCCTCCTGGTCGAAGACGACGCGATGATCGGCGGCACGCTCGAGACCGCGCTCGCCCGTGACGGCTACACCGTGGATTGGGTCAAGGACGGGGCTGCGGCGCGCATCGCCATCGATACCGCCGCCGGGGCCTACGGCCTCGTGCTGCTCGACCTCGGCCTGCCGAAGAAGAGCGGGCTCGACCTCCTGAAGGAGATCCGCCGCGCGGGCAACAAGGTGCGCGTGCTGGTGGTGACCGCGCGCGACGCCGTGGCCGACCGCGTCGCCGGCCTCGACGCCGGCGCCGACGACTACCTCGTCAAGCCGTTCAGCCTCGACGAGCTCGCGGCCCGCATGCGCGCCCTCCTCCGTCGCGACATTGCACGCGAGGACAACGTCTTGCGCAACGGCGAGCTCGCCCTCGATCCCGCCGGCCGCACGGTGACGCACGGCGCCGAGCAGGTGGAGCTGTCCGCCCGGGAGTTCGCGCTGCTCGCGGCGCTGCTCGAGCGCCCGGGCACCGCGCTGTCCAAGACCCAGCTCGAGGAGCGCCTCTACGGCTGGGGCGAGGAAGTGGAGAGCAATGCCGTGGAAGTGCACGTGCACAACCTGCGCAAGAAGCTCGGTGCCACCGCCATCCGCACCATCCGCGGCGTGGGCTACGTGATCGAGCGGGCGTAGCGGAGCGCACATGGCGAGGCTGCGCATGGGCTCGATCCGCCGCACGCTGCTCGCGTATCTCCTGCTCGGCCTCTTTGCGGTGGCGGTGCTCGCCACGTGGCTCACCTATCAGGAGACCAAGCGCGAGGTGGGCGACCTGTTCGACCTTCAGTTGAAGCAGCTCGCCTACTCCACGCGCATCGACGACCTCCTGCGCGGTCGCTCGCCCTCGCTGTCCACGCCGGGCAACCGGCCCGCGAGCGGCGTGGCGGAGATCGTCACGCAGATCTGGGATCGCGACGGCGTGCTCGTGTATTGGTCCCGCCCCGGCGCGGGCCTGCCCGTGCCTGCGCAGGAGGGTTACAGCAACGTGACCCGCGACGGCCGCGAGTGGCGGGTCTACACGCACGTGGAAGGCGCGCACGCGTTGCAGGTGGCGCATGCGCTCGACGAGCGCCGCGCGATCGCCGCGCAAACGGCGCTGCGGACGCTCTTCCCCCTCGCCGCGCTCATTCCCATCCTCGGCGTGCTGATCTGGCACGGCGTGGGCCTTGGGCTGAAGCCGCTGGTGCTCATGTCCCGAGCCGTGGAGAAGCGCCGCCCGGACGCGATGGCGCCGCTCGCCGTGGCCAACATGCCGCGCGAGTTGAAGCCGCTGGGCCAGAGCCTCAACGCGCTCCTTGCCCGCCTGGATGAGGCGCTCGCCGCGCAGCGCCGCTTCACCGCCGATGCCGCGCACGAGCTGCGCACGCCGCTTGCAGCCCTGAAGCTGCAAGCCGAGCTTGCCGAGCGCGCGCCGCAAGGCCCGGACCGCGACGCCGCCTTCGCCGCGCTCGCCGCGGGGATCGATCGCGCGACCCACCTCGTGGGCCAGCTCCTCACCATGGCGCGCCTGGAGCCGGGCGGCCCCGCCCGCGACGCCGAGCCGGTGGACCTCACGGCCCTGGTGCGAGACGCGCTGGTCGCCCGAGCGGGGCTCGCCGCCGACAAGGGCATCGACCTCGGTCTCGCCCGCGCCGACGAAGGCACGCAGAAGGGCGATCCGGCGGGCCTTGCCATGCTCGTAGGCAACCTCCTCGACAACGCCCTGCGCTACACCCCGGCAGGAGGACGTGTGGACGCGGCCGTGGAGCGCGACGCCGCCGCGGTCACGCTGTCCGTGATCGATACCGGCCCCGGCATCCCAGTGGCCGAGCGCGAGCGCGTCTTCGAGCGCTTCTATCGCGGCGTGGGCACCGCTGCGGCGGCCATGGCCGCCGGCGAAGCCAAGGGCAGCGGGCTCGGCCTGTCCATCGTCCGCCGCATCGCCGAGGCGCACGGCGCCACCGTCAGCCTTGCCGACGGTCCCGACGGACGCGGCCTCGCGGTGCATGTCCGGTTCCCGGTCTGACCCCTCCCTTCCCCTAAAATAGCCGGTTCGCCTCCCCGCCCCCGGAGCCCCTTTTCATGCCCCGCTTGTTCCGTACCGTCCCGACGGTCTCCCGCCGTGCCCTCATCGCGGCCGCGCTCGGCTGCGCCGTGTCGCATGCGCTGCCCGCCGCCGCGCGCGAGCTGCCCAATTACGACGCCCTGTCGCGCGCTCCGCTCACCGCCGCGGCGTCGCCCGCCGCGCGCGCGCTCGCCACCGCCTCGCCCGGCGCGCAGCTCGATCCCAAGCTCGGTGTCCCCAAGTTCATGTGGGCCCGCGAGGTCGACGCCACGCTCGCCGCGCTGTCGCGCGCACCGTCCGCGCGCCGGACCGCGAGCAGCGACGACACGCAGCGGGCCAGGGACTACCTCCACGACGTGGCCGATCTCTATCGCCTCTCCCCCGCCGACGTCGATGCGTTGCCGGTGACACGCGCCAAGAAGCTCGCCGACGGCGGCTCGCTCACGCGCTTTCGCAGCGAGGTGGACGGCATCGAGGTGTGGCGCGAGGAGGTGAATGTGCTGGTGGACACGCGCGGCGCGCTCGTCGCCGTGAGCGGCTACGCGCTGGGCGTTCCCGCCGCGCCGCGCGCCGTGGCGAGCGATGCGAGTCGCGCCCGCGCCATCGGCTACGTGCTCGAGGAGCACGGCTTCGCCCGGAGCACCGCCGACAACCTCGTGCGCATGCGCGAGGAGGCGGGCTACCAGTGGCTCACCTTGCCCGACGGCGCCACCGGCGCGCTGGGTGAGACGCTCGCCGCGCCGCTGCGCGCAAAGCGGGTGTGGTACCGCTTGCCCGACGCGCTCGTACCGGCGTGGTACGTCGAGGTGCAGGTGTACGACCGCACGTCCGGCCACGGCCTGGACGCCTATTCGTACGTCATCTCCGCCGACGGCCCGCTCCTGTTCCGCAACAACCTTGTGACCGACGCGGCGTTCACGTATCGCGTATACGCCGAGTCCACGCCGCCCTACTTGCCGCTGCCGGGTCCCGGCGGCCGCGGGGGCTTCCCGCATCCCACGGGGCAGCCCGACGGCTACCAGCCGCCGATCGAGCCGCGCAACCTCGTCACGCTGCAGAACGCGCCGTTCTCGCGTAACGACCCGTGGCTCAACGACATCGCGCGCACCACGCAGGGCAACAACGTCGAGGCCTTCACCAACATGCTCGCCGGCGACGGCTACGGCCCGCCGGGCACCGACGAATGCAACCTGTCGCTGCCGGTGGACGGCGACCTGCACGCCTGCATCACCTCGCCGCAGACGTTCGACCACCCCTACGACCACAACCTGATGCCCAATGCCAACCGCATGCAGGTCAACGCGGTGGTCACCAACCTCTTCTACACGATCAACTACCTGCACGATTTCTTCTACGACGCCGGTTTCAACGAGGCCGCCGGCAACGCGCAGACCAACAACTTCAACCGCGGGGGCACCGGCAACGACAGCATCTTCGCGGAGGCGCAGGACTACTCCGGCTCGAACAATGCCAACATGTTCACGCCCGCCGACGGGCAGCGCCCGCGGATGCGCATGTTCCTCTGGAACTCGTCGCTCTCGCTCGCCAAGGCCAGCACGCCGGCGGCCATCGCGGGGGTGAAGAACTCCAACACGGCCGAGTTCGGCCCGCAGGCCTTCGATCTCACCGGCGCGCTCGTGCAGGCGCAGGATGCCGCCAATGCCGATGGCCCCGCGACCACCGACGGCTGCACGGCCCTCACCAACGCCGCCGCCGTGGCTGGCAAGATCGCCGTGGTCGATCGCGGTACCTGCACCTTCGTCGTCAAGGCCAAGAACGCGCAGGACGCCGGCGCCGCCGCCCTCCTCATCGTCAACAACGTCTCGCCAGGCGCGCCGGGGATGTCCGGCACCGATGCCACCATCGAGATCCCGGTGCTGTCCGTCTCGCTCGCCGACGGCGAGGCCCTCAAGGCGCAGCTCGCGGCGGGCGTGACCATGCGCCTCGCACGGCAATCGGCCTTGCCGCGCGATGGCTCGTTCGACAACACCGTCGTGGCGCACGAGTGGGGCCACTACTTGAGCAACCGGCTCGTGAACAACGCCAACGGGCTCGTGGCCGAGCAGTCGCGCGGGATGGGCGAGGGCTGGTCGGATTTCGTGGCGATGCTGCTCATGGTGAAGGAGGAGGACCGGAACCAGGCCGCCAACGCGAATTTCGGTGGCACCTATCCAGATACGCCCTATCCTTTCGGCGGCCCCGACTTCGCACCCGACGTGCTCAACAACTCCTACTACTATGGCCTGCGCCGCTACCCGTACACGCGCGACATGAGCAAGAATCCGCTCACGTTCCGCCACATCGCCGATGACCAGCCTCTGCCCGCCACACCGCCGATGTCGCCGCGCGGCAGCTCGGCGGAGAACGCGGAGGTGCACAACACGGGCGAGGTCTGGGCGTCGATGCTGTGGGAGTGCTACAGCAACCTCCTGAACGACACCGGCCGGCTCACCTTCGCGCAGGCGCAGGAGCGCATGAAGCGCTACCTCGTGACGAGCCTCGAGCTCACCCCGCTCGATCCCACCTTCGTGCAGGCGCGCGACGCCCTGCTCGCGGCGATGCAGGCGCAGGACGCCGCGGACCACGACCTGTGCCTTGCGGGCTTCGCCAAGCGCGGTCTCGGTGTGGGCGCGTTCGCGCCCAACAGCCTCACCGAGGGCAACCTCGGCGTGGTGGAGAGCTTCCGCGTGAGCGCCGCCGACCCGGGCGTGAAGACCGTGGCCGTCGAGTACTACCACGCGGCGTTCGATCACTATTTCATCACGAGCATCGCCGACGAGATCGCCAAGCTCGACAACGGCACCTTCGTTGGCTGGGCGCGCACCGGTGAGTCGTTCGCCGTGTACGCCGACGCCCCCCTGAACGCCGCCTCCGTCTGCCGCTTCTTCAGCACCGCCTTCGGCCCCAAGAGCTCGCACTTCTACACGCCGAGCGCGTCCGAGTGCACCACGGTCAAGGCCAATCCGAACTGGCAGTTCGAAGGGAACGTGTTCTCGGTGCCCACGCCCGACGCCGCCGGCGCCTGTGCCGCGGGGACCACGCCGGTCTACCGCCTGTACAACGACGGGCAGGGCGGCGCGCCCAACCACCGCTACACCACGAGCCTCGCCACCCGCACCTCGATGCTCGGCAAGGGCTGGATCCCGGAGGGCTACGGTCCGCAGGGCGTGGTGATGTGCGCTCCGTAAGGATCGGCCGGGGGCCGCGACAGTACCTTCGACGAGGCGCTTCCGGCGCGACGTCGTGCGAGCCCCCCCCATTCCTTACGGAGGTAATGTGAAAAAGATGACGATGGCCGCGATGTGCGCGGCGGCGATGTTCGCGAGCGGCGCAATGGCACAGGACGCCATGAAGAAGGACGCCATGGGTGCCAAGCCCATGATGTCCGCGCAGGAGTGCAAGGACTACATGGCGATGGCCAAGTCCGACGCCATGAAGAAGGATGCCAAGAAGGACGCCATGTGCACCGACGCCATGAAGAAGGATGGGGGCGCCATGATGAAGAACGATGCCATGATGAAAAACGACGCGATGGCGCCCAAGAAATAGCCGGGGCGTGTCCGCGAGAGGCCGGCGGGTTCCCCGACCGGCCTTTTTCGCGCCCATACGAGGGCGCGGCATCGTTAAGGTGGGCTTAAGCGGCCATCCCTACATTGCACGTGCGGCCCCGTGGCGGGCCTTCTTCCAGAAACAGGAGAGCACGAATGCAACTGTCCAAGGTCACGTATGCCCTCGTCGCCGCCGGCCTGATCGGTGGCGTCGCGACGTTCTATCACCAGACGAGCACCTCCCCGGTGGGGCAAGCCTTCGCGGCGACGACGCCGTCCGCCGTGGCCGCGCAGGCGGTCATGCCGACCGCCGCCGCCAACCTGCCGGACTTCACCGCGCTCGTTGATCGAGTGGGGCCCGCGGTGGTCAACATCAGCGTGATCCATAGCGCCAAGAAGGCGAGCCTGGACGCGGACGCGGACGATGACGATGACGCCGCGAGCGACCCGTACCGCGAGTTCTTCAAGCGCTTCGGCGGCGGCCCGGGCGGCCCGCGCATGGCGCCGCAGCAGCCTTCGCAAGGCATGGGCTCGGGCTTCATCGTAAGTCCCGACGGGTTCATCGTGACGAACGCGCACGTGGTGGACGGCGCCTCCGAAGTCACCGTCAAGCTCACCGACCGCCGCGAGTTCACGGCGAAGGTGATCGGCGCCGACAAGCGCACGGACATCGCGCTCATCAAGATCGAGGCCAAGAACCTGCCGGCGCTGGAGATCAGCGGCCCGCCCAACGTGCGTCGTGGCGAGTGGGTGATCGCCATCGGTGCGCCATTCGGCTTCGAGAACAGCGTGTCCGCCGGCGTGGTGAGCGGCGTCCACCGCGCGCTGCCCAACGGCCAGATGGTCCCGTTCATCCAGACCGACGTCGCCGTCAATCCCGGCAACTCGGGCGGCCCGCTGCTCAACGCCAAGGGCCAGGTCGTGGGCGTGAACTCGCAGATCTACAGCCGCTCGGGCGGCTACATGGGCCTGTCGTTCGCCATTCCCACCGACGTCGCGCTGCGCGTCGCGGACCAGCTCAAGACGCATGGCAAGGTGATGCACGGTCGTCTCGGCATCGGCATCCAGCCGCTCGATCAGACGCTCGCGCAGAGCTTCGGCCTCGCCGACGCCAATGGCGCGGTCGTGGGCACGGTGGAAGCCGACAGCCCCGCGGCCAAGGCAGGCTTCAAGGCCGGCGACGTGATCCGCAAGATCGACGGCGTGGTGGTGAGTGACAGCACCGACGTGACGAGCCGCATCGGCAACACCGCGCCCGGCACCAAGATCAACGTCGAGGTGTGGCGCGAAGGCAAGAGCGTCGACCTCGCCGCCACCGTGGGCACGCTGGACGACACCAAGGTCGCGGCCGCGAAGGACGACGCCGCTACCAAGGGCAAGCTCGGCGTGGCCGTGCGTCCCCTCACGCCGGAAGAGAAGAAGGAAAGCGGCAAGACGGGACTGGTGGTCGAGAAGTCGGGCGGCGCCGCGGCGAAGGCCGGCGTGCAGGCCGGCGACCTCATCGTGGGCGTGGGTGCCGCACGGGTGTCCAACGTGGACGAGCTCAAGGCCGCCGTGGACAAGTCGGGCAAGACCGTGGCGCTCCTGATCGAACGCCAAGGCCGGCAGATCTTCGTGCCGGTCAAGATCGGCTAATGCAATTCCGGTCGCGCGCACGCTAAGCAGTCCGGCCGTCCCATTCTCCGGTTTCGTGCGCGTTACCGAAAGGTCGCGGGAGGATCCCGCGACCTTCTTTTTATTCCAGGCTCGGCCTTGCCGCGGGCCGGCCCTAGCTCACGTACGACGAGATGTCGATGACCGCGATGCCGCGGGGTCCCGTATCCGTGGCGCTCGGCTTCTGCAGGCACGTGTACACGAGCGCCTTGCCGCCGGGGAGGAACTTCGCATGCTGTGCCCAGTAACCCGAATCCGTGAGCTGGACGGGGGCGGCGCCCTTGGCCACCGCCGCCACGTCGGCCAGAAAGAGCGCGTAGCCTCCGGCGCGACTCGATTCGAACACGACGTAGCGGCCGTCCGGTGACCAATATGGCGCGCGGCCCTGGTAGGCCGGATCGAACGTGGCGATGCTCGCTGCTGGTTCGAGTGGCGCGCTTGAATATGCCCCGTTTTGCACGGCGTTCAGGAACACGTAGTTGTTGTCCTGGTTGTAGCTTGGAGCGGGACCGCTCGCCCCGCCCCAGTTCGCCAGCGCGGGCTGTCCGGCAAAGGCGATATGGGTCGCATTACCGGGTTGCGGCGCCGCGAATCCCCCGAAGACCGCCACGCCCGCAGCGTCGGTCCCGTTGAGATTGGTCACGGCCGGGGTGCCGCTCTTCGGATCGATGAGCACGCTCACCGGCGGCAGCGGCAACGCGGTCTTGGGCGCCTGGTTGTACGCCACGAGCTGCAGCGCATCGCTCGTCCAGATCGGATAGATGTGCCCGCCCGTGAGGGGCACCACGCGCGGCGCCACCCCGGTGGCGGCCACGATGTGCACCTCGGGCGCATCGCCAT
>CALFEY010000034.1 GCA_937958295.1 uncultured Pseudomonadota bacterium | reverse complement strand
CCGAGGAGAAGATCCGCAAGATCCTCAAGATCTCCAAGGAGCCGATCTCGATGGAAACGCCCATCGGGGACGACGACGACTCCCACCTCGGCGATTTCATCGAGGACCAGTCCACGGTGGCGCCGTCGGATGCCGCGGTCAACGCAAGCTTGCGCGACGTGTGCAAGGACATCCTCGACACGCTGACCCCGCGCGAGGCGAAGGTGCTGCGCATGCGCTTCGGCATCGAGATGAACACCGACCACACGCTGGAAGAGGTCGGCAAGCAGTTCGACGTCACGCGCGAGCGCATCCGCCAGATCGAAGCCAAGGCGCTGCGCAAGCTGCGTCATCCGTCGCGCTCGGAAAAGCTGCGCTCCTTCCTCGAAGGGGAATGAGCGCGCGGAGGCCTGCGGTTGGATGCAGTCAAAACGCCCCGGAATCGGGGCGTTTTCACGTGGGCGAGTCCTGTCACGGCGCATCGCGGGGGAAGCGCGTCCTGCGCCGCGCCGATCGAGTTGAGACCGCCGCGCGTGTTCACCGCGTCGCCGATGCGGGCGGTACCGAGGGTGAGCGTCGGCCGCGTCGCTACACGAACATCTGCTCGAGCAGGTTGCGCCGGGGCGACCGCGAGGCCACCGCGTGATGCTGGGTACCGCCGGCGGTTACGGGTCCGCGCGGGCACCTCTGCTGCCAGGGCGATTCCCGTCGTGGGCTCCCAGGCCGCCCGGGGCGGGTGACCGTCCGACATCCGGCGGCGTATCGCCTCGACACGCGCAGGCGCGCGGTGATAGGCTCCCACGACGAGCAGCGAGCCTTGGCCCCATCCGATCGGTCGTCCCATGAACCTCAAGACAATTCTGCCGGCCGCTGCCGCCGTCGCGTTCCTGGCGTCGTGCGCCACGCACGAGCCGATGCCGTTCGCGGCCGCCACGGACTGTTTCTACCCGGCCTGCGCGGTGAACGTGGAGGTGGTGGACGACGGCAAGGGCGGCAAGAAGCTCAAGGCCCACGGCGACGGCAACGTGCGGATGGGCACGCGACACAAGCTCGTCGCCATCGTGTGGAACCTCAAGACGCCCGGCTACGAGTTCCGCGGCGACAGCCTCCAGCCCCACAGCACCGCCTCCGTCCAGGGCAAACCCACCACGTCGTACGGGGTGTGGTCGCAGGAGATCCAGAACCACGGCTACTGGTCCGACAGCATCTCGGTGACGAACATGAACAACGAGCGCCGGCTGCTGCACTACGACCTCACCGTGTACCCGAGCTTCGGAACGCCAGGCAGGCCCCTGAGCCTCGATGCCGCGATCATGAACGACCCCTGCCCTTATCCGGGCTCGTCCTGCCGCTGAAGCAGCGCGCACCCCGCGCTCTTCGACGCCTCCCTTCGCCACGTCCGACCGCAAGTCCGCCACGGGACGCATCGCAATGCCGGCCGTGGCTGCCTGCGCCCTCCCGGAGGGATCGCTCCTCCTGGGCTACGCCATCGACGGCGGCTTCGTCGACGGCTATGCAACGAGCGTTGCCGGCTGCGTCCCCCTCGCGGCGTTCGTCGAGGCGTTCTACAGCACGCCCCTATTCCGCATCGAGCGCGCCCTGCTGGGCGCATTGGCGCGACGTCCCTCCACCGACGCGGAGGCGGGCGCCCTGGGCCGCGGTGAGCGCGAGTGTTTTGCCGCATGGTCGGTGGAAGCGCGCGCGCAGGATCAGTTGCTGCTGCGCGACTTCACGGGGCGCACGCGCTCCTGGCTCATGGTGGCGCCGGCGGCGGCGGGCACGCGACTCCTCTTCGGATCCGCCGTAGTGGCCGCACGCAGCGGCGACGGAGCGCCGCGCCTGCGCTTCCCCTTCACCGCCCTGCTTGGCTTCCACCGCCTCTACTCGCGCCTGCTCCTGGCCGCGGCCGCGCGGCGCGTGGAATCCCTGTCGGCACCGGCAATCCCTGCCGATTGACGTAGCGTCCCCCTCGCGGGCCAGGCTGTGGCCATGCGATCATCGTGGCCTCGAACTGCGCCCGTATCGCATGCCCCTGACCATCAAGCGCGACGACCTGTCCGGCGGCGCGATCCGCGCCCTGCTCGAGGATCACCTGCGACACATGCACAGCCTTTCGCCGCCCGAGAGCGTGCATGCGCTCGACCTGTCCGGACTGAAACATCCTGCCGTGTCGTTCTGGACGATCTGGGATGGCGACGAGCTCGTGGGCTGCGGTGCCCTCAAGGCACTCGACGCGCGCCACGGCGAAGTGAAGTCGATGCGCACCGCGGCATCGCGGCGGCGCACGGGCGCCGGCCGGGCGATGCTCGAGCACATCATTGCGGAGGCGAATACGCGCGGCTACACGCGCCTCAGCCTGGAGACGGGCTCGATGAACGCCTTCGCCCCCGCGCGCACGCTCTATGCGAGCCATGGCTTCGTCGAGTGCGCGCCGTTCGGTGATTACCGCGAAGACCCCAACAGCACGTTCATGACCAAGGCACTGTGATCGCGATCACCGCGCGATAATCGCGCTTCGTCACTGTCACGGAGTCACGCATGGACCTGCAACTGGACGGCAAGCTCTCGCTCGTGACCGGCAGTACCGCGGGCATCGGCTTCGCGATCGCGGAGGCGCTTCTGCGCGAAGGCGCCCGCGTGATCGTCAACGGACGCACGCAGGCGGGCGTGGACGCCGCGCTCGCACGTCTCGCGCCCTCGTTGCGCGAGCGCGCGACCGGCTTCGCGGGCGACCTCGCCGATGCCGCCGTGGCCGCCGCGCTCGCGCAGCGCCACGACGATGTGGCCATCCTCGTGAACAACCTGGGCATCTTCGAGCCGCGGGAGTTTGCCGACATCACCGATGACGACTGGCGCCGCTTCTTCGACATCAACGTGCTGTCGGGCGTGCGCCTCGCCCGCCTATACCTGCCCGCGATGCGTCGGCACGACTGGGGCCGCATCATCTTCATCAGCAGCGAGAGCGGCGTGCAGATCCCGGCGGAGATGATCCACTACGGCACCACCAAGACGGCGCAGCTCGCCGTGTCGCGCGGACTCGCCGAATCGCTCGCGGGCACGGGGATCACGGTGAATGCCGTGCTGCCCGGGCCCACCCGCTCGCGCGGCGTGAACGACTTCGTGGACGCACTTGCAAAGAACGAAGGCAAGTCCTTCGAGCAGTTCGAGGCGGAGTTCTTCGCCAAGGTGCGGCCCACCTCGCTCATCCGGCGCTTTGCCACGCCGGAGGAAGTGGCCAACCTCGTGGCCTACGTCGCAAGCCCGCTGTCGTCGGCCACCACCGGCGCCGCGTTGCGGGTGGATGGCGGCGTAGTGAAGAGCGCGATCTAGACAGCCGCCGCGTTGGCGAAACCGCGCGGGTCAGGCGAGCAGGAGCACCGGCTGCCGCGCGCTCGCCACCACCTTCTGCGCGACCGAGCCCAGGAGCATCTTCTCGAACGCGCTGTGGCCGTGGCGACCGATCGCGATGAGGTCGCCCTTCCATTCGTTGGCGAAGAGCACGATCTCCTGGGCGGGATCGCCCACGCGGCGCACGATCTCGGGCGTCACGCCGGAGGCACCGAGCAGCGCCGCTCCGGGGGCGAGGGCGGCGTCGGATTCCTCGTCG
>CALFEY010000033.1 GCA_937958295.1 uncultured Pseudomonadota bacterium | reverse complement strand
GCGCAGCCGGGCGACCGACAGCGCCTGCGCCGGCGGGGGGCGGCGAATTCGCCGCGCGTCACGCCGCTGCGCCCACGCCCCCGAAGCGACGCATCCCGCCGCCTAAGCCCGGCGCCAGGCGCCCCATGCCAGCGCGGCCCAGCCGGCAAGGAACGCCACGCCGCCGAACGGAGTGACCGCCCCGAGGCCGCGTACGCCGGTGAGTACCAGCGCATAAAGGCTGCCCGAGAAGAGCATGATGCCCGCGCCGAAGAACACCGCCGCAAGCACGAGGGCGCGTGAGCGCGGCGCGCGCTGCAAGAGCAATCCGGTGGCGACAAGCGCGAGACCGTGCCATGCGTGGTACTGCACCGCCGTCTGCCACACGGCCACCATGTCGAACGCGACGCGCGCGCGCAGCGCGTGGGCACCGAACGCGCCCAGCGCCACGGCCAGCAGCATCGCGAGCGCACCGATCACGAGCGTGATGCGGGGGGCGTGATCGCCTTCGCCGATTGCCATTAGAATGTCCGGTTCCAGATCCCCATCTCTGCCACAGGATAACAACATGCCGATCGAACGCCGTCATCCCGGAAAGCGCCTCTCGGAGGCCGTCGTCTACACGCCCGGTGGCGGCGAACGCATCGTCTACCTCGCGGGGCAAGTCGCCGACGACCAGGGCGCCGACATGACCACGCAGACGAAGCAGGTGCTGGCGGCCATCGACCGCCTGCTGGGTGAGGTGGGCAGCGACAAGACGCGCCTCCTCTCCGCCACGATCTTCCTGCCCGACATGGCCGATTTCCCGGCGCTGAATGCGGTGTGGGAGGAATGGGTCGTGCAGGGCCACACGCCGGCGCGCGCCACGGTGCAGGCCTCCCTCGCCCATCCCGACTACAAGGTCGAGATCCAGGTCGTGGCCACCGCTCCCGCCTAGGAACGCCAAGCGATGAACAATCTTTCCGCCCAGGCGATCGTCGCCGCCACCGCGCGGCGCGACGTCGACACGCCACCTTCGAATGCCGCCACCCTGCCGGTCACGCGCGCGATGTTCGACGACCTCATGGTCCAGGTCTACGCGCCTGCGGGGTTCGTGCCGGTGCGCGGCGAAGGCTCGCGCGTGTGGGACCAGGACGGCAAGATGTACATCGACTTCGCGGCGGGGGTGGCCGTTACCTCGCTCGGGCACTGCCATCCTGCCCTTGTGCGCGCGCTCACCCACCAGGCGCACACGCTGTGGCACGTGTCCAACTGGTTCACCAACGAGCCGGCCTTGCGCCTTGCGCGTCGGCTCGTGGACCACACGTTCGCCGACCGCGTGTTCTTCTGCAACTCGGGCGCGGAAGCCAACGAGGCCGCGCTGAAGCTCGCGCGCCGCTTCGCGCACGATCGCTTCGGGCCGAAGAAATTCCGCGTGATCTCCACCCTCAACTCGTTCCACGGGCGCACCTTGCTCACGGTCACCGCCGGCGGGCAACCCAAGTACGCGAGCGGATTCGGCCCCAACCCGGAAGGCATCACGCACATTCCCTACAACGACGTCGCGGCGCTCGAGGTGCAGTTCGCGCAACACGGCGACGAGATCTGCGCGGTGCTCCTCGAGCCCATGCAGGGCGAAGGCGGCATGACGCCCGGCACGCCGGCTTTCCTGCAGGCCGCGCGTAGGCTGTGCACGGCCCACGGCGCGCTGCTGATCCTCGACGAGATCCAGAGCGGCATGGGCCGCACCGGCGCGCTCTTCTCGTACATGCAGAAGGGGATCGTCCCCGACATCCTGACGAGCGCCAAGGGCCTGGGCGGCGGCTTCCCGATCGGCGCGCTCCTCACCACCAACGACGTCGCGAGCGTGTTCAGCGCGGGCGTGCACGGCACCACGTTCGGCGGCAATCCGCTCGCCTGCGCAGTGGCCGGCGCGGCCTTCGACCTCATCAACACCACCGAAGTGCTCGATGGCGTCAAGGCCCGCCATGCGCTGTTTGTCGAGGGCCTCAAGGCGATCAATGCCCGCCGCAGGGTCTTCAGCGACATCCGCGGCGAGGGCGTATGGCTCGGTTGCGAGCTCGACGCGCCGTGGAAAGGCAAGGCGATGGACGTCGTGCGCGCCGGCGCCGACACCGGCGTGATGGTGCTGGTGGCCGGTCCCGACGTGGTACGCATCGCGCCGTCGCTCGTCATCTCGCTCGACGAGATCCTCGAAGGCCTGGCGCGACTCGAGAAGGCGCTCGACAAGGCGCTGCAATAATCCGGCCCGAGGGAGGGAATCGCGGCGATGTTCCACATCCGCCCGATCGCCCGCGACGATCTACCTACCATCTTCGCGCTCTCGGAGCGCACGGGCACGGGGCTTACCACCCTCCCCGCAGACCGCGAGCGACTCGCGGCGCGCATCGAGCGCTCCCTGCTCTCGTTCGCCGGCGAAGCCTCCGTAGCGCAGGCCTGCTATGTATTCGTGCTGGTCGAAGGCAGCGGCCAGGGCGCGGGTACCGTGGTGGGGATCAGCGCGATCGAGGCCGCAGTCGGGCTCACCGAGCCCTGGTACAACTATCACGTGGGCACGCTGGTGCACGCCTCGCGGCAGTTGGGCGTGTACACCACCGCGCCCACCCTGTTCCTCGCCAACGACCACACCGGCAACTCCGAGCTCTGCTCGCTGTTCCTCGACCAGGCCTATCGCCTGGGCAAGAACGGCGTGCTGCTCGCCAAGTGCCGCCTGCTCTTCATCGCCGAGTTCGCCGACCGTTTCGCGCAGAAGGTGATCGCCGAGCTGCGCGGCCGTCTCGACGCGCAAGGCCGCAGCCCGTTCTGGGAAGGCCTCGGGCGACATTTTTTCGCGATGGAGTATTCCACGGCCGACTACCTCACGGGCATCGGCCAGAAATCCTTCATCGCGGAGCTCATGCCCCGCCACCCGGTATACGTCAATCTGCTTCCCGCAAGCGCACGCGAGGTGATCGGCAGCGTGCACCACGACACGGCGCCGGCGCGGGCGATGCTCGAGCAGGAGGGCTTCCGCTACGAAGGCTACGTCGACATCTTCGATGCCGGCCCCACGCTCGAGTGCTTTCGCGACAACATCCACGCCATCCGCCAGTCGCAGGTGATGCCGGTCACGCTCGGCGAGGAGGACCCGGTCCCCGACAGCCTCACCGACGACATCCTCTGGCTCGTGTGCAACCGTCGCTTCGCGGATTTCCGCGCCATTGTGGTGGCCGCGCCGGCGCGTGCGGATCGCTTTCCGCTCCTGCCCTACGCCGCAGCAGCCCTGCACGTGGGCGAGGAGGACACCGTTCGCGCAGTGCCGCTGTCGCCGCGCGATCGCTGACGACCGGGCCGCGCGCATGACCCCCCTCGACCTGCCGGTGACCGTCAACTTCGACGGCATTCCCGGTCCCACGCACAACTACGCGGGCCTCGCCCGCGGCAATCTCGCGGCCGAGCGCAACGCGGCCCAGGTGGCACATCCGCGCGAGGCGGCGTTGCAGGGCTTGGCCAAGATGCGCGCGCTCGCCGCCCGCGGTTACCCGCAGGCCGTGCTCCCGCCGCACGAGCGGCCGGCCGTAGCCTCGCTGCGCGCGCTCGGCTTTGCCGGCGACGACCGCGCGGTGCTCGCGCACGCGGCTCGCGCGGCGCCGTCGCTGCTCGCCGCCTGCTCGTCCGCCGCAGCGATGTGGGTGGCCAACGCCGCGACGGTGAGCGCGTCCGCCGACGCCGCCGACGGGCGTGTGCACTTCACGCCCGCCAACCTCGCCACGCACTTCCATCGCTCGCTCGAAGCGCCCACTACCACGCGCGTGCTGCGCGCGATCTTCGCCGACCGCGCGCACTTCGCGGTGCACGATCCGCTGCCGCCGTCGCCGCAGACCGGCGACGAAGGGGCCGCCAACC
>CALFEY010000032.1 GCA_937958295.1 uncultured Pseudomonadota bacterium | reverse complement strand
GCGCGGCGGCTACGGCACCATCGCCGAGGCGTTCTCCGGCATCCCCTCGTTCACCGGATTCCCCGATCGCCCGCCCACGCTGCCGGGCTTTCCGATGGCCGACTCCGTGGCCTCTACGTTCTGCGCGATGGCGGCGATGTTCGGCATCTATCACCGCGACAACGGCGACGGCACCGGCCAGGAAATCGACGTGAGCCTGTACGAGCCGCTGTTCCGGCTCGTGGAGTCGCAGGTGATCGGCTTCGACCAGCTCGGGATCGTGAAGAGCCGGCAAGGCAACCGCCTGGCCGAGGACTCGCCGCGCAACACCTACGAAACGCGCGACGGCCGGTGGATCGGCATCTCGGCAAGCTCGCAGCGCACGTTCGAGCGGCTCGCCGCGGCGATGGGCATGCCCGAGCTCGCCACCGACCCGCGCTTCGCCGACAACAAGCTGCGCTGCGACAACGACGTGGCGCTGGACGAGATCATCGGTCGCTGGTTCCGCGAGCGCGACTGCGATGCGCTGATGCAGCTCTTCGAGCGGGAAGAGGTGGTTGCGGGACCGGTGCTCGACATCCGCGACATCGTGAAGGATCCGCAGTACGTCGCGCGGCAGAACATCGTCAGCGTGCCCGACGACGACTTCGGCAGCGTCCGCATGCAAGGCGTGGTGCCCCGCTTCGTCGGCACGCCTGGAGAAGTCCGGCATTCCGGACGGGGCCTGGGCGCCGACAACGAGGATGTCTACATGAATGTGCTGGGGCTCACCCGCTCCGAGCTCGACGAGCTCGTGCACGAAGGAATCGTCTGATGGCCGGGATCTTCGAAGGCGTGCGCATCGTCGGCGCCGGCCAGACCCCTTATGCGAAGCGGTCCCCCGACACCGTGCAGAAGCTGCTGTACGACGCGGGCAGTGCGGCGCTGCGCGACGCCGGCCTGCCGTGGTCGCGCGTGCAGGGTCTTGCGGTCACGTCGTTCATGCTGCCGCCGGATAACGTGGCCACGGTGGCCGAGCATCTGGGCGTGGAGGCCCGCTTCCTCTTCCAAGGCCTGTACGGCGGTGCGTCCGGCGTGATCGGCATGGCGCACGCGGCTCGGGCCATCCGCGACGGCACCTGCGACGTGGTGGTGGTGGCGGCGGCCGACGCCTTCGACGTGAGCTCGCACAACGAGACGCTCGACCGCTTCAACGGATCGGTGCGCGAATTCATGTCGCCGCAAGGCTTCGGCGGGGCCAACGGCATGTTCGCGCTGCACACCCGCCTTTATATGGAACGGCATGGCGCCACCCGCGAGGACTTCGGGCGCTTCTGCATCGCCTTGCGCAGCAACGCGCTGCACAACCCGAACGCGCTGTTCAAGGTACCGTTGACGATGGACGCGTACCTCAATGCCAAGCCCATCGCCGACCCGCTGCGCCTGTACGACTGCGTGCTTCCCTGCGTGGGCGCGGACGCGATCGTGCTGGTGTCGGAGCGCGTCGCACGCGAGCTTCCCGGCCCGTCGTTGCGCATCCTGGCGGCGGAGGAGCTGCACAACGCCCCGGCCAACGACGTCTACGCCACGCCCGGCGGCTGGTCGGGCTTTGCCGACCGCCTCTACGCCCGTGCCGGCTGCGGCCCAAAGGACCTGCACTTCGCGCAGCTCTATGACGACTATCCCGTGATGTGCTTCGTGCAGCTCGAAGGACTCGGCATCTGCGCGCCCGGCACCGCCCATCGCTTCGTGCGCGATACCGACATCACGCTGCGTGGCAGCTTTCCCGTCAACACCGGCGGCGGGCAGCTCTCGGCGGGCCAGGCAGGCGCGGCAGGCGGGACCATCGGCGTCTACGAAGGCGTGACCCAGTTGCTGGGGCGCGCCGGCGACCGGCAGGTGAAATGTCAGCGCGGCGTCGTGGCCGGTTACGGCATGATCGCCTACGGTCGCGGCTTGAGCTCGAGCGCCGCGATCCTTGAACGAGTGGAGTAGGAAAGCCATGACGACCGCGAACGCCGCGATGGTGTTGAAGCCCCAGCCGAGGGTGACCGAGTTGACCCGTCCCTACTGGGAAGGGGCCAACGACGGCCGCCTCATGATCCAGCGCTGCGCGAGCCCCGCCTGCGGCAAGGCCGTGTTCTATCCGCGCGTGTGCTGCCCGTATTGCCAGGGTGCGCAGCTCACGTGGTTTCGCGCGAGCGGACGCGGCTCGATCATCACGCACACCACGGTGCGCCGCGCGCACCACGACGGCTTCAACGCCTCTGTGCCCTATGTGTTCGCAGCGGTGGAGATCGAGGAAGGCGCGCTGATCTACGCGGAGATTCCCGGTGCCCCGGTGGAAGGGGACTCGCTCGTGGGAAGGCCGGTGCAGGTGGATTTCGTGGAGCACGGACCCGGGCGCCGCATGCCCGTGTTTCGGCTGCAGGCGTGATCGCCATGGCCGACCTGGACCCCGCAGCACGGCAGGACGAAGCGCTCGACTTCGGCTCGGAGAACACGTCGCCGGTGCATCCGGCGTTCGTGGCCGCGGTCATCGCGGCCAACGTGGGCTTCGCCACCAACTTCGAGGACGAGGCGTGGACGCGCGATGCGCTCTGCCGCCTACGTGAATTCTTCGAGCACGACACGCTTGAGGCCTTCACGGTGTCCACCGGCACGGCGGCCAACGCCATCGCGCTGGGCGCGATGGTGCCACCGTACGGCACCATCCTTTGCCACTGGGACGCGCACATCGAGACCGACGAGTGCGGCGCCCCGGAGATGTTCAGCTTCGGCGCGCGCCAGATCCCGCTGCCCGGCGATCACGGCCGGCTCTCGCCCGCGGCGTTGAGCAAGCATCTCGCACACGCGCGCATCGGAGTCGTGCACGCGCTGCAGCCCGCCGCGCTCAGCCTCACCAACCTCACCGAGGCCGGCACCGCGTACACGGGCGAACAGGTCGCGGAGCTTACGGCAATCGCGCGCCGCTACGGCCTCGGCGTCCACATGGACGGCGCCCGCTTCGCCAATGCCGCCGCGGCAACGGGCGCGTCGCCGGCCGCACTGACCTGGAAGGTAGGGGTGGACGTGCTCACCCTCGGCACCACGAAAAGCGGCTCCCTCGGCGTGGAGACGATCGTGTCGTTCACGCCGCGCTACCACACGCCGCTCGCGTTCCTGCGCAAGCGCTCCGGCCACCTCGCGCCCAAGACGCGCTTCCTCGCGGCCCAGTTGCGCGCCTACATGGACGATGGGCTGTGGCTCGCGAACGCGCGCAGCGCCAACGCGAAGGCGCGCCGGTTGAGCGACGGCCTGCTGCGCGTGCCGGGTGCGGCGCTCGTGCATCCCACGGAGGGCAACGAAGTCTTCGTGCAGCTCCCCGAGGGGGTCACCGATGCGCTGGCAGGCGCCGGCTGCCGCTTCCAGCGCGGCTGGCGGCACGAGCCTCCGCACCATCGCTTCGTGTGCTCCTGGGCCACCACCGACGCCCATGTGGATGCGGTCCTGGCGATCGCCCTCGCTGCCGCGCAGCCGAGAGGATGATGCCGCGGGTGAACAGGACGGTTGGCTTCCTCTGCCTGATCATCTTCGTCAACACGCTCTCCATCGGGGCGTTTCCCGTTCTCCTCCCGGAGATCGGCCGCACTAACGGGATCGAGTATTTCGCGCTAGGGGCCATCGCCGGCGCGTTCGGCCTGTCGCGGGTGTTCGCCGACATCCCCGCCGGCCTCTTCATCACGCACCACCTGCGGCGCGCGCTGGTGATCGGCGTGGTGTCCGTCACGGCCGGCGTGATCTGCCTCGGCCTCGACGGGCCCTACGCGCTCCTCGTGACCGGACGCGCCTTGGGTGGCGTGGGGCACGCGCTGTCGATGCTGGGCGGGATGACTGCCATCATCCGCTACGCGCCCGCAAGCGCGCGCGCCTTCTCGCTCAATGCCTTCGAGATGTGCGCGATGCTAGGCGTGCTGTGCGGCATGATCGGCGCCGGCTTTCTCCCCTCGCATTGGCCGTGGAACGCCACGCTGCTCGTGGCCTCCGCGCCGCAGGTGCTCGCACTGGTGCTCCTGCGGCCGGTGCTGCGGGCGATCCCCGCGGACGCTGCGAGCAGTACGCCACGCGCTCTCTTCTCGCGCGGCGAAGACCACCGTCAGGCCGACGGCACGCGCACGCGGATCTCCCGGACCACGGTGGTGGCCTTCACCGTGGGCTGCGTCATTGCCGTCGCGTGGTCGTCGATGGGGCAGTTCATCCTGCCGATCCGCGCGAGCCGCGACTTCGAGCTCGGACGCGAGAGCGTCGCGCTGCTCTTGTCCATCCCGCAGGTCTTCGACGTGCTGCTCCTCTTGCCGGTGGGCATCATCGCGGATCGAACGTCGCATGCGAAGACGCTGGCGGTGGTGCTCGTGGCCATGGCGGGAGGCGTGGCCGCCATCGCCTTCGGCTCCATGCCGGTGGTGATCGTGGGCTGCGCGCTGCTCGGCATCGGGCTTGCGGGCTGGATGCTTCCCGTGTCGCTCATCAACCAGGACGGGCCTCCGCACGCCGCCTCGTGGCGCACCGCGCTGTATCGCACGGGCGTGGACGCCGGCGTGTTCCTCGGCCCCGTCCTCAGCGGCCTTCTCATCCAGTACGACGCGCTGTGGATGCTCACGGCCACGACCTCGGTGGCGCTGGTGGTGCTCGGCGTGATGCTGTACCGGCTCCCGCCTCGCGCCCACCCGAACTGAAGCGGTACCTCACACGCGCTCGGCCTTGTCGCCCCGGCCGCTCCCGTGGGCCTCGCCTCGCGGCCCTTACGTCGGCAGGCGGGCGAACGGGCGCGCCTGCTCGAAGGCGCGGCTGGCGCGCAGCACGGCGGGCTCGGCGTAGCGCGCACCCACGATCTGCAGCGCCACAGGCAGGCCGTCGCCGGCGAGCCCGCAGGGAACCGAGGCCGCGGGCTGCTGCGTCCAGTTGAACGGATACGTGTAAGGGCTCCAGTCGAGCCACGACCCCATGCCGCGATCGGCGGGAAAATCGATCCCCGCGGGGATCGCCGTAGTGGGCATCTGCGGCGTGACGAGAAGATCGTAGCGCTCGTGGAAGGCGTTCATCGTGGCGCCGTCGGCATGGCGCGCGCCGATCGCGTCGAGCAGGTCGTTGGCGGTGACGGTGAGGCCCCGCTCGGCCACCGCAGCGAAGCCTGAGTCGAGGAGTGTCCGGCGGTCGGCCGGGATCTTGCGATAGATCTGCGCCATGCTCACGGCCCACAGCGCGTCGAAGTGCGCGCGCGCCGATGCCAGCGGCGACGCGACTGCCTCCACCTGCGCGCCGAGATCGGCGAAGACACGCACCGCCGCGGTGGTCAGCCGCAAGACTTCGTCGTCGGCGCGGGCGCCCACGAGCGTGGGACACCAGGCGATGCGCAACCCGCGCACGCCGTCGCCAAGGCCTTTGCGATAGTCGGTGCCGTCCTCATAAGGCAACGCGGTCCAGTCGCGCGCATCCGGCCGCGCGATCACGGTGAGCATGAGCGCAGCATCCTCCACGGTGCGCGTGAGGGGCCCGTAGTGGCCTACCGCCACGCGGCCCGGCGGCCAGGTGGGCACGCGGCCGAACGTGGCCTTCAGTCCGTACACGCCGCAGTACGCGGCGGGGATGCGGATCGAGCCCGCGCCGTCGGAGCCTACGTGCAGCGCTCCCATGCCGGTGGCCGCGGCGATCGCCGCGCCGCCGCTGCTGCCACCGCATGTGCGCGCAGGATCCCAAGGATTGCGGCTCACGCCGAGGAGCGGGCTGTCGGTGACGCCCTTCCAGCCGAACTCGCACATGGCAGTCTTGCCGAGGAGCACGGCCTGGGCCTCGCGCAGCCGCGCCACGCACGGCGCATCCACCGTACCCGGCGCATCGGTGGTGGTGAGCGAGCCGTTGCGTGCCGGCGCGCCGACGGTCTGGCAGAGATCCTTCACCGTCACGGGCACACCGTCGAGCAGGCCCTCGGGCGCACCCGCATGCCAGCGCGCTTCGGAAGCGCGCGCCTGCGCCAGCGCCTCCGCCTCGAGGACCACGACAAAGGCGGCGAGCGCAGGATCACGCGCGGCAATGGCGCCAAGACACGCGCGCGTGACCTCGACGGGCGAGAACTGGCGGGCGCGATACCCCGCGAGGAGCTCCGTGGCCGACAGGAGGTGCAAAGGCTGGGCAGGCGGCATGACGCGCGACGGCTAGTCGAGCTTCACGTTGGCTTCCTTGATGATCTTGCCTAGGCGCGGCACTTCGGCGGGATGGTACTTTGCCATCTCGCTCGCCGGCTTGTACCAGACATCGAAGCCGGTGGTCTCGAGCGTCTTCGCCACGTCCGGATCCTTGGCGAGCG
Organism: uncultured Pseudomonadota bacterium; assembly: GCA_937958295.1. Lineage (GTDB taxonomy): Bacteria > Pseudomonadota > Gammaproteobacteria > Burkholderiales > Casimicrobiaceae > VBCG01. The sequence continues at coordinate 27,794 of CALFEY010000032.1, read as the reverse complement.
TGCCCACCGCCTCGCTCCACTTCGCCACGACTGCCGGCGGCAAGCCCGCCGGGCCGTACAGGCCGATCGTGGTGTCGAGGCCGAGCGACGGCAGGCCCACTTCCTTGAACGTGGGCACCCCCGGCAGGCGCGGATCGCGCTCGTCGTCGGACACCGCGAGAATGCGCACGCGACCGTCCTTGTAGAAGCCCGCCACGCTGCCGTAGGTCGGCACCATGAAGTCGACCTGCCCGCCCACGAGATCCGTGATGGCGGGCGTGCCGCCCTTGTACGGGACGTGCACGGCATTGAGCTTGTACTGCCGATTGATGTACTCGCCGATGATGTGCGACGACGCGCCGTTGCCCACCGAGGCGAAGGACAGCGGCTTCGTCTTGGCGGCCTTGAGGAGGTCGTCCACGGTCTTGTACGGCGAGTTGGCGGATACCGCCAGCACGTTCTTCGTGCGCGCGAGCATCGCGATGGGCGTCACGTCCTTGGAAAGGTCGTACTTCAGCTGCGGGAAGAGCGTCTGGTTGGTGCCGTGCGTCTGGCTGTTGCCGATGGTGAGCGTGTAGCCGTCCGGGGCGGCGGCAATGCTCTCGCCGGTGCCGATGGTGCCGGAGGCGCCTGCCTTGTTCTCGACGACGATGACCTTGCCGCCCCACATCGCGCCCACCTTCGAGGCCACGAGGCGGCCGACGATGTCCGTGCTGCCGCCGGGCGGAAAGGCCACGATGAGCCGCACCGGATGATCGGGATAGGCGCCTTGCGCGAGTACGGGCGGTGCGACGGCCGCGGCGAGAACGAGCCATGCCGCGGCGAGAACGCCACGACGAACCGGATGCGGGGGATGAACCAACGGGGCCACGACGATTCCTTTCAGGAGGACAGAACGAACTGCGGATCCACGAGGCGCCGCCGCGCTTCTTCCATGAGCGCGGGCGACGCATGCTGGGCGATGATCACCACCACGCCCGCGCCCAGGTCGCGCGGGAGCGCGGCCAGCGGCACGGGCGCATTGAAGAGGCGCATGACGGCATGCAGCGCCTGCGCGGTTCCGTCCTCCATCCGGACCGCGCCCTTCATGCGTAGCAGGCGCTCGCCGAACGCGCGCTGCATCCATTGCACCCACTGTGCATAGCGCGGCCACGACAACGGCGCGGGAAGGCGGATCGCTAAGGACGCGATGTCGCCTTCGGCCAGGTGGTCGTGGCCGCACGACGCATCGTGAGCGTGATCGTGCCCGGCGGCGCCGAGCGTGGCGAGTGCCGCCGGGCGGTGCGCATCGACGAACACGTCGTCCGCGGGGATGGCGCCGTGGACGGCGGTACGACGCGCGGCAAGCGGTGCAAGCTCGGACAGCCGCGCTTCGATCTCGCGCATGGCCGCGGCAGAGGCGACATCACCCTTGGTCAGCACGATGCGGTCGGCCATGGCCACCTGCCGCCGCGCTTCGGCGAAACGCGCGAGGTGCTCGCTGCCATGCAGGGCATCCACCACCGTGACGATGCTGCCGAGGCGATAGTGGCGCGCGATCGCGCTGTCGAGCGCCAGCGTGGCAGCGATGGGACCCGGGTCGGCCACGCCGGTGGTCTCGATCACCACGCGCGCGAACGGCGGCAGCTCGCCGCGCTCGCGGCGGAAGTGCAGCGACTCGAGCGTCTCCTGCAGCGAGTTGCCGAGCGCGCAGCACAGGCAGCCCGAGTCGAGGAGCACCACGTCGTCTTCGCTGCCGGTGTCAACCAGCACGTGGTCGAGCCCCACCTCACCCAGCTCGTTGATCACGACCGCGGTGTCTGCGAGCGCCGGGTCGCGCAAGAGGCGCGCGAGCAGCGTCGTCTTGCCGCTGCCGAGGTAGCCGGTCAAAAGGTGCACGGGGCGCGGGGCGCGGTCGGGCATGCGGGACGTTGCGGCAGGGATACGCGGGACGGCAGCGTCAGCCCGCCGGCGCGATGAAGGGCGGCCGCACCGGCTGCTCCTGCATGTACGCCTGCACGTCGGCGGTGGGAATCACGTCGGCGTACTTGCAATTCAAGTCGAAGAGGTTGATCGCGTGGCTCGCTTCGAAGCGGTCGAAGGCGCACTCCTCGGGGATGATCACCTTGAAGTTGTACGAGTAGGCATCGACCGCGGTCGCCCGCAGGCAACCGGACGTGGCGCACCCGGTGAGGATCAGCGTGTCGATGTCGAGGAAGTTGAGGTGGCTCATGAAGATCGTGCCGAAGAAGCACGACGGTTTGCGCTTGCCGATGCGGATGTCCTGGGGACGCGGCGCGAGAGGCGCCACCGTCTGCGTGGCATGCGTGCCCTCGAGCACCGTCTTCTCTCCGCCGCGGTGGTTCTTGCCCACCTGCACGCCGCTGTCGAGGAGATCGGGACGGCGCGCGCTCTCGGTGTAGAAGATCGGGAAGTTCTTCTCGCGTGCGAGGTGCAGCAGCGGCTCGATGTGCGCGACGGCGGCCCAGGCCTCCGGCCCGCAGTGGGTGCGGTATTGCTTCAGGCCCTCGAGGATGTCCTCGGGCTTGTCGCCGCAGAAGTTGTATTGCACGTCGATGATGAAAAGCGCGGGGCGGTTGCCGAAGCCGCCGCGCTTGCCGTAGCCCGCCTGGGCGTATACGGCCTTGTCGCGGTCGGTCAGGAAGCGATCCCAGAGGCGGGGTGTGGTCACGTGAAGGTCCTCGTGTTGGACGGCGTCATTGCCGGAAGAGATAGCGGCCGCGCGGCGTGTCGCGCGCGTCAACGAGCACGGCGCCGTCGCGCATGATGCAGCGGCCCCGCAGGTAGGTGGCCACAGGCCAGCCGGTGAGGGACATGCCCTCATACGGCGAGTAGTCGGCGAACGACTCCAGCGTGGCCGGGTCCACCGTGCGCGTCAATCCGGGATCCACGACGGCCAGGTCGGCGTCGTAGCCCACGGCCAGCGCGCCCTTGCCGGCCATGCGGTAGATGCGCGCGGCATTCGCCGACAGCACCTCCGCGATGCGCGATGGCGCAATGCCGCGCTTGCGCACGCCCTCGTCGAGCAGGATGGGGAGCATGGTGGCCACGCCGGGGAAGCCGTTGCTCGACGCCCAGATGCCCTTGCCCGCCTTGGTGCTGCGCTTGCGCGGGACGTGGTCGGTACCCACGGTGTCGATGGAGCCGTCGGCGATCCCTTCCCACATCGCCTCCACGTCCGCGCGCGGACGCACCGGGGGGTTGACCTTGGCGAGCACGCCCGCGGGGGAACGATCGTCGAGGAAGAGGTAGTGGGGGCAGGTCTCGACGTAGATCGGCGCCTTGCTCGTGCGGCGGTGGCGGCGGACTTCGTCGAGGGCCTCCTTCGACGAGAGGTGGACGATGTTGATGGCCGCGCCCACCTTGCTCGCGAAGTAGCACGCGCGATGCACGTTCTCGGCCTCGAGGAAGTCGGGGCTCTGCTCGTTCCACGCGGCGAGGTCGTCGCGGCCCGCGGTGCGCAGCGGCTCGCGCAGGTACGGGATCACCTCCACGTTCTCGCAGTGGATGCCGAGCACCGCGCCGGGGATCGCCGCGGTGGCCTTGAGCGAGGCGAAGAGCAGCGCGTCGTCGATCTCGGTGAATCCCTGCGCGAGCCCCGCTGCGCCCTTGTACATGAGGTAGAGCTTGTACGAGGTGACGCCGAAGCGGCGCGAGCACTCGGCGAGCGTCTCCACGTGCAGGTGGCTCGTGATGCCGAAGTGCAGCCCGAAGTCGATGCAGCTCTGCGCCGCGGCCTTGTCGCGATAGGCATCGAAGGCTGTGCGGAAGTCCGCAGTGCGGTAGAACGACAGCGCCGACGTGACGCCGCCGAGCGCCGCGGAGCGCGCCTCGGTGGTGAAATCGGTGTCGGGCGAGCCGAAGCCGAAGTGCACGTGCGGATCGATGATGCCCGGCATGATCCACTGGCCGGAGCAGTCGACGATCTCGGAGGCCGCGGCCTCCGCCTCAGGGGCCAAGAGAGCGGCGATCCGGCCGTCCTTGACGCCGACCGAGCCGGTAACGGTGCCGAGGCCAGGGTGGACAAGCGTTCCGTTGCGTAGAAGGAGGTCGAGATTCATGGGGCGACGGCGGCCGCGGCCGCGGAAGGGGAAAGTTGTTCGAGGACCGAGGGCAGCATGCCGCCCGCTTCCAGCAAGCGCCGCTCGAAGGCCGTCTGCACGTCGGCGGTCACGGCAAACGTGACGGCGCGGTCGCCGCCTTGCGCCACCACGGTGACGGGCGCGCCGGCAAGCACGCCTTCGCGCATGCCGGACAGCGTGAAGGTCTCGAAGCCGGAGAGGCCGAGCGCCCGCCACCCTTCGCCTTTCGCGAAGCGCAACGGGACCACGCCCATGCTCACGAGGTTGGCGCGATGGATCCGCTCGAACGATTCCGCGAGCACGGCGCGCACACCCAGGAGTGCCGTGCCCTTGGCGGCCCAGTCGCGGCTGCTGCCTTGGCCATAGTCACGCCCGCCGAGCACGAGGAGCGGCGTGTCCCTCTCGGCGTACTTCCGGCTCGCCACGTGGATCGGCATGACCTCGCCGTCGCGCTCGAGGCGTGTCGTGCCGCCTTCCACGCCCGGGACCAGTAGATTGCGAATGCGCAGGTTGGCAAAAGTGCCGCGCAGCATCACTTCGTGATTGCCGCGGCGGCCGACATAGGTGTTGAAGTCGCGGGGCGCGATGCGAAGGCTCGCGAGGTAGCGCCCGGCGGCGCTATCGACGGGAATCTCGCCGGACGGCGAGATGTGGTCCGTGGTGAGCGAGTCGCCAAAGGCCGCGAGGACGCGAGCGCCGTCGAGTCGATCCGGCAACGCCTCGCCACGGGTGACGCGAGCCACGAACGGCGGCGCCACGAGATAGCTCGACGCCGGGTCCCACGCGAAGCGCGCGCTCGACGGGGCCTGCAGCGCCTGCCACGGCGCGGGCCCGCGCTCGATATCGGCGTAGACCGCGCGGTAGAGGGAGGCATCGGCGGCCACCCCCAGGTGTTGTGCGATCTGCTCGTCGCGTGGCCACACATCGGCGAGCATCACCGGACGTCCCTGTGGATCATGGCCGAGAGGCTCGCGGGTGAGGTCGATGTCGATGCGGCCCGCGATCGCGTAGGCCACCACGAGCGGCGGCGAGGCGAGGTAATTGGCTCGCGCGAGGCGGTGGATGCGTCCTTCGAAATTGCGATTGCCGGACAGCACCGTGGCGGCGACCACGCCGTCGCGCTCGATGGCGGCCGCGACATCGGGCGCGAGCGGCCCGGATTTGCCCGCGCACGTGGTGCAGCCGTAGCCGATGAGCTCGAAGCCCAGCGCTGCGAGCGGCGCGCGCAGGCCCGCGGCCTCCAGATAGCGCGTGACCACCTGCGAGCCGGGAGCAAGCGACGTCTTGACCCACGAGGCGGCGGTAAGCCCGCGCGCGAGCGCATTGCGGGCGAGCAAGCCCGCGGCGAGCATCACCGACGGATTGGAGGTGTTGGTGCACGACGTGATCGCGGCGATCACCAGCGCGCCGTGCGGCAACGATCCGGCGTCCGGTTGCCCCGGGTGCACGCCGAAGCCGCCGTCCTGGGCACTGCGCGGCAAGCGTTCCCGGAAGTCGCGCGCCACGTCGCCGAGCGCGAGCCGGTCCTGCGGACGGCGCGGCCCTGCCACCGTGGGCACGACGTCGGCGAGGTCGATGGTCACGACCTCCGAGTAGCGCGGCGCCGGCGCGGTATGGTCGCGGAAGAGCGCATTGGCGCGGCAGTAGGCCTCCACGCGCTGAACGTGAGCAGCGCTGCGTCCGCTCGCGGCGAGGTAGTCGAGGGTGCGCCCATCGACGGGGAAAAAGCCCACCGTCGCGCCGTACTCCGGGGCCATGTTGGCCAGCGTCGCGCGATCGGGCACCGTGAGCGCCGACACCGCGGATCCGAAGAACTCCACGAACTTGCCGGTCACCCCATGCGCGCGCAGGCGCTGCGCGACGAGCAGCACAAGGTCGGTGGACGTGGTGCCGGGCGCGCGCTGGCCCATGAGCTGCACGCCGACCACCCCGGGCAGCGCGATGTCGGTGGGATAGCCCAGGAGCAGCGCCTCGGCATCGATGCCCCCCACGCCCCAGCCGAGCACGCCGAGGCCGTTGATCATCGGCGTGTGCGAGTCGCCGCCGATCACGAAATCGGGGAAGAACACGCGCCGGCCGTCGTCCACGGCTTCGGTCACCACGCTCGCGATGTACTCGAGGTTGACCTGGTGGATGATGCCGGTGCCCGGCGGAAACACGCGCACGTTGCCGAGCGCGTTCTGCGCCCACTTCACGAAGCGGTAGCGCTCCTCGTTGCGCCCGAACTCGCGTGTGAGGTTCTGCACCATCGCCTGCGGCGTGCCCGCGTGATCCACCTGCAGCGAGTGGTCGATCACGAGATCGACCGGCACGAGCGGGCGCACGCGCGCTGCGTCGCCGCCGCGCGCCGCGACGGCATCGCGCAAGGCGGCGAGGTCGAGCAGCACGGGCAGGCCACTCGAGTCGGGCAGGATCACGCGGCTCACGAAGAGCGGCAGCGAGGCCTGCGCTGCGGGCCACGCGGCGAGCGCAGCAAGCGCCGCTTCGCCTTCCTCCCCCGTGCGGGGTAGGTGGCGCATGACATTCTCTACCGCCACGCGCAGGCAGTAGGGCAACTGCGCGATGTCGCCCCCGCGCGCGCGCATCGCGGCCGCGATGTCGAAGTAGAACGCGTTGCCTTCCGCTCCGGACAGCGCAACGGGCCCGCCCGGGGCGTGGCGAACGGAGGAGGTCAGCATTGGCGAAGCGCTGCGGCCGGCGGGCCGGCGGTGGATAGGTATGATGTGTCATACATCATACCTTGCGGATCGTGGACGGCGGCAGCCAACGTCTTGTCTCTTTAGGTTGCGACGGCCACGCTAGGCGCCGTCCATTTCGCGCAGACGCTGCGTCACCTGCCGCGACGCGCGGGCCACGTGCGCCCGCATGAGCGACTCGGCGAGCTCGCCGTCGCGCGCCCGCAATGCGCGCAGGATCTGCCAGTGCTCGGCGTGGGCCTCGTCGCTGCGCTCGCGCACGGCCCCTGAGCGCCGGCGATACACGCGCAGCAAGTGGTAGAGGTCGCCGCAGAGCGTGGCGGCGATGCGACCGTTGCCGCTCGCCACGATGATCCTCTCGTGGAAGTCGAAGTCCGACGGCGCAGGCGCGTGCGGCCCCGCGTCCTGCCGCGCCAGCCGCGCGGACTCGAGGTCGGCGGCGAAGCGATCGAGGTCGGCGTCGCTCATGCGCAGGGCAGCCAGCCGGCACGCCATGCCCTCGAGCGCCTCGCGCATCTCGAAGAGCTCGCGCACCTCGCCAGGGGAAAGGCTCACCACCATCGCGCGCATGTACGGCTCGCGCGACACGAGCCCGATCCCCTGCAGGCGCCGCACCGCCTCGCGCACCGGCCCGCGGCTCACGCCGAAGCGCTCGGCGAGCACGGCCTCGTTCACCTCTGCGCCCGGAGGCAGCTCGCCCGAATAGATCGAGCCGAGCGTGCTCTGGAAGAGGGTGTCGCTCAGCGTGGTCATGGGTGGACGATACGGGCACCGACTCAATGTGTCAACACTTGAGGTCAGCTGACCGCTTCCGAACCCTGCCACGTGCCATGGATCGCGCCACCGCATCCGCCAACGGTCATTGTGTTGACACTTTGGCAGAACAATCGCATCATGAGACCCCGCGGACAAAGACATCTTCCGGGTGCGCCTCGCGGCTCACGGCCCTCCCCTTCGCCTTTCTCCCGCCCCCTCTCGCACGCCGCCCCAGCCGATGCCCGACCTTTCCCCGCCGCCTCGTCCCGAGCAGACTTTCTTCGCCGACCCCGCGCTCGACCGGCTCATGGGCGTGACGATGGCGCTGGCCGCCGAGGTGTACGTGCTGCGCAGCCGCTTGCTCGCCCTGGAGTCCCGCATGCCGGGCGCGGCGTCCGAGAGTTTGGTGCCGGACGAGGACGCCGCCGCGTTCGTGCGCCGGCTGTGCGAGCCGTTGCTCGGCGAGCAGCAGGCCCGGGGGCCGCTGTGATGCGGCCCGATGCCGACAGCGCGGCGCACCAGCGCTTCGTCGCCGCAGCGCGCGCCTACTGGCGCGGGCCCCTCTTCCGCGAGCTCTATCGCGAAGCGCAGGCGGCCCCCGACACCGCCGCCACGCTCACGACGCATCGCTACTTCGCGTGGCTCGAGCGCCACCTGCAACGCATGAAGTACAGCGGCCCGCGCGGGCTGTCCGCCATCGCGCAGCGGCAGCGCGACGACCTCCTCGCGCAGGTGGCGGGCCCGTTGCCACCGCACCTGCTCGCGCTCGATGCCTCCCTTGCCGCGCCGGACTACTGGACCGACCACGATATCCACCAACAACCCGGCGGCCTGCGCGACGAGCTCGGTGCCTTCGTGTACCGCGAAGCCGTCGGCGGGGGCGTGGTGGGCACCCGGGGACTGCACGAGCGTTTCGCGGCCCGCGTCGTGCGCGACCGCCGGGTGAAGCGCGTGCTCGACTTGGGCTGCGGATTCGGGCGCAGCACCGTGGCCTTCGCACAGGCCGCGGACCAAGCCCACGTGGACGGCATCGACCTGTCCGAAAGCTGCGTCACGCTTGCAGCGCACGAGTCGCCCGAGGCACTGCGCGGACGCCTCGCCTTCCGCCAGGCCGACGCCGCCGCGAGCGGCATGCCCGCGGGCGCCTACGACCTCGTCACGTCCACGATGCTCCTGCACGAGATGCCCGAGTCCGCGGTCCGCGCGCTGATCGCCGAGACCGCGCGCGTGCTGCGCCCGGGCGGCATCGTCGCGCATCTCGACTTTCTCCCGCCCGCCGACCCCGTGCTGCGCTTGCTCTTCGAAGGGCACGCGCGGCGCAACAACGAGCCGTTCCTGCTCGAGCACAGCCGCATCGATCTCGCGCAGGCCTATGCGGACGCGGGCTTCGCCCGTGTCGACGTCGTGGCCTTCGACGAGGAGGACGGCGCCCTCGCACAACCGCCGCGAGCGTGGCGCCTGCCCTGGCACATGATCGTCGCGGAGAAGCACGCTTGAGCGCGCGCACCCCGCCCCGCGAGGCAAGACCGTGAGCGCCCCTCGCTCAGGCGAAGGCCACGCAGCCGCGACCGGCATCGTGCGCGACTTCCTGGCCGCGCTCGAGATGCGCGACGTCGACCGCGCGCAAGCGTACCTCGCGCCCGACGTGCGCATCGTGGTGCCGGGGGGACGCGAAGTGCGCGCGGTGGCCGACATCGTCGCCAACTCGTCGCGGCGCTACCGGCGCATCGGCAAGCACATCGAGCGGATCGAAGTGCTCGACGCGCCTCCGGCCACGGTGATCGTCTATTGCCTCGGCACCCTGCACGGGGCGTGGCACGACGACACGCCCTTCGACGGCATTCGTTTCATCGACCGCTTCGAGCTGCGGGGCGGTCGCATCGTGCTGCAGGAAGTGTGGAACGACGCCGCAGAGCGTCGCGCGGCACTGGCACAACGCTGATCTTTCTCTCGACAAGGTTCCCCATGAAACTTCGCCACCTCCTGGTCCTCGCCGTTGCCGCCGCGGGCATCGCCCCGGCGATCGCCCAGACGTTTCCCTCGCGGCCCATCACGTTCGTCGTGCCCTACGCGCCGGGCGCTACCGATCGCGAGGCGCGCAAGATCGCGGAGCTCGCCTCGCAGACGCTCGGGCAGCCGATCGTGGTGGAGAATCGCGAAGGGGCGGGCGCCACCATCGGTGCCAACCACGTAGCGACATCCAAGCCCGATGGCTACACCATCCTCTACGCCACGCCCGCCGTGATCACCGTGGCGCCGCTCGTGAGCAAGCCGCCCTACAAGTACGAGGACCTCACGGGACTCGCCCGCGCATCGATCACGCCGCACCTGCTCGCGGCGCGCGCCGACGCACCGTTCAAGACGCTCCCCGAGCTCATCGCCTACGCCAAGGCCAATCCGGGCAAAGTGTCGTTCGCGAGCCCGGGCAATGGCACGGCCGTGCACCTCGCGGCCGAAGCCTTTGCCGACGCCGCCGGCATCCAGCTCAACCACATCCCGTATCGCGGCACGGCCCCGGCCGTGACCGCGGCAGTAGGGGGCGTGGTAGACCTCGTGCTGGGCGCCCCCGGCACGATCAATCCGCAGGTGGACGGTGGCAAGCTCCGCGCGATCGCCCAGTTCGGCCCCACCCGCGCGCCCACGCTGCCCAACGTGCCCACGCTGAAGGAAGGCGGCGTGGACATCGCGCTGCGCGCCGACTTCGGCTTCTTCCTGCCCAAGGGCACGCCGCCGGACGTGGTCGCCAAGCTCGAGGCCGCGCTGGCCAAGGCCATCGAGTCCAACGACTTCAAGGAATTCGCCACGCGTGCGCTCGCAGTGCCGGCGTATCTGCCCGCCCCTGAGTACCAGAAAGTGGTCGATGCCGAGCGCGCGGTATTCGTGCGCGTGGTGCCCAAGCTTTCGCTCGGCAACAACTAAGTCACGTCCATTTGCACGGCCGCTCGATGCGGCCGTCGCTTCGCACCCATTGGTATCATGTATCATACTTATTACATCTTGACCGGTCCCGCCGCGCGCGCGGCCGGCAGGCGAGGAGAAGGCCCTTGAGCACCACGACATCGAAGGCGTCCCGGTATCGCGAGCTACTGCGCTCGGGCGAGTTCATCGTGTCGCCCGGCGTATACGACGGCTACAGCGTTCGCCTCGTCGAGCGGGCCGGCTTCAAGACCGCCGCCACGAGCGGCGCGGCCATCTCCAATGCGCTCCTCGGCATCGACGACATCGGCGTCATGACGCTCACGCAGAACGTCGACCATTGCCGCAACCTCGCGCGTAGCGTCGACATCCCCATCACGGCGGACGCCGACAACGGCTACGGCAATCCCGTCAACGTGTACCACGCGGTGCAGCTGTTCGAGGAGGCGGGTGTCGCCGGCGTGAACATCGAGGACCAGGTCGCGCCCAAGCGCTGCGGGCACATGCCCGGCAAGGAAGTGGTCCCGCAGGACGAGATGGTGCGCAAGATCGAGGCCGCGTGCCTCGCCCGCCGCAATGACGATTTCGTGATCGTGGCGCGCACCGATGCGCTCGCCCTCGAAGGCATTGAGGGCACGCTCGCTCGCGTGCGCGCCTACGCCGCAGCCGGTGCCGACATGATCTTTCCCGATGCGGTGAAGCGCGACGACGACATCGCCCGCATCGTGGAGGCGGCAGGCGTGCCCGTCACCGTCAACATGGGCTTCGGCATTCGCTCGCGGCCCACGACCCCGCTCATCCCCATTGCGCGCCTGAAGGCCCTCGGCGTGCGTCGCATCAGCCTGCCGCGCATGTTGCCGGCGGCGGCTATCCAGGCGATGACGACTGCGCTGTCGCTCATGCGCGGCGTGATGGAGAGCGGGCAACCCGTCGACCGGCCCGATCTGCTGGCCGGCATCGAGGACATCATGCAGCTTATGGATTACGACAACATGCGCGCGCTCGAGGCCCGTCTCCTAGGCCTCGAGACGATCGAGCGCAAGTACGGGAGCGCCCGATGAAACGCTCGCGCGAAGTGATCGTCGCGGGCGCCGGACCGGTCGGCCTCACCGCCGCGCTGGCGCTCGCCGATGCCGGGATTCCGGTCACCGTGGCCGAGAAGCGGCCAGGGCTCAGCACCGCATCAAAGGCCTCGACTTTCCATCCGCCCACGCTCGCGATCCTCGATCGCCTCCACGTGCTGGAGGCGGTCAAGCACGAAGGCTACGTCGTGGACCGCGTGCAGTACCGCACGGCAAGCGACGGTGTCTTCGCGGAATTCGCCCTCGCCACGCTCGCCGGCGACACCGATTTCCCCTTTCGCCTCCATCTCGAGCAGGCGCAGCTTACGCCCATCATGCTGCAACGGCTGCGTCAGCATCCCCACGCCCGTGTGCTGTTCGATGCGGAGGTGCAGCAAGTGGTGCAGGAGGGCTCGCGCGTCACCGCGCGCGTGAAGCACGGCACGGGGCACGAGACCCTCGAGGCCGACTGGCTCATCGCCGCGGACGGCAGCCGCAGCGACGTGCGCAGCCTCCTTGGCATTCCCTTCGATGGGCACGAGTACCCCGACAAGATCCTGCGCATCATGACCGACGACGACCTCGAGGCGCTGCTGCCGGGACTCGCGCCGGTGACGTACCTCTGGAACGGCACCCGTTCGCTGAGCTTCCTGCGCATGCCCGACTGCTGGCGCATCATCGTGCGCGTGCCCAAGGAGGTCGACGACGCGCAAGCCCTGCAACCCGAATGGATCCTCGCGCGGCTGCGCGACGTGATGCCGCATTGCGACAAGGTGCCGCACGTGGTGATGCAGGACATCTACGGCGTGGCACGGCGAGTGGCGGCGCGCAACCGGCAAGGACGCGTCCTCCTCGCCGGCGACGCTACGCATATCACCAACACCCGGGGTGGCATGAACATGAACTGCGGCATCCACGATGCCTGGGCGCTCGCGCACGCCATCGCTGCCGCACCGGCCGGTGACACGGCGGCGGTCGATGCCGCCGCCGCAGAGCGCTTGCGCGTGGCCAACCAGATGCTCATCCCGCGCACCGATCGCAACGTGGCCGGCGGCGACGCCTGGCTCGACAAGATTCGCGCGATGGCGGCGAGCCCGGCCGAGACCGCGGCCTACCTGCGCACTGCGGCCATGCTCGACATGACGCCGGCCCTGGCATGAGGACGCCGCATGTCCGATAGCGCCAACGCCGCCGCGATTCGCCCCACCGCCTGGGCCGGGGTGGTGGTCCCGCCCGCCAATCCCACGGTGGAGCCCGAGCTCGCCCGCTGCGTGGACGGCGCGCTCACACTCTTCACCGCGCGCTTTCCCGTGATGCCGGACACCACCCTCGAGGAGCGCAATCGTCGCTACCTGGACCACTACCGCGCCAGCGTCCCGGCGTTCGGCAGCCTCCGCCTGCGCGCGCTGGTGATGGCGCTCACGGGACCTTCATATCGGCTGCTGCCCGAGGGCGACCGCGCCCTCGCCCGCGAACTGTCGGCGCTGGCCGGCATCCCCGTCACCACCGCCAGCGCGGCGATCGCCGAGGCGCTCGCCGCCGTGGACGCGCGCCGCGTGTGCCTGCTCTCCCCGTATCCGCAGTGGCTCACCGACGAAGCCGCCGCCTACTGGCGCGCCGCGGGGCATGAGGTCGTGCAGGTCGTGAAGATCTCCGAGACATTCCGTGCCTACGAGCTGTCGGCCGACGAGGTCTCCACCGCACTGCGCGATGTGGATGCCGGCGCCGTGGATGCCGTGGTGATGAGCGGCACCGGCATGCTCACGCTGCCGTCGATCGTGGCCGCGCGCGCCACGCTGCGCCTTCCCCTGCTGTCCTCCAACCTGTGCTGTGCCTGGTGGCTGCTCGCCCGGTCCGGCCAACGCGCGGGCTCCGCGCTCTTCGCCACCGCCGCGCCCGAGCTCGCTGCGCGGCTTTCCGCATGAGCTTCGAGTTGAAACGAGATCCGTCCTCGGGCGCCGTGTCGCCCTTTGCCCGCTCGCTCGCCTACCGCGCCCGCGCGGAGCACGTGCTGCCGCGTGGCGTGTCGTCGTCGCCGCGCGCTACCCAACGTCCCGCCCCGCTGGTGATTGCGCGCGCCGCAGGCGCGCATATCACCGACCTCGACGGCCGCACGTACATCGACTATTCGCTGGGCTACGGCCCGCTGCTGCTCGGCCACGATCCGGCGCCGGTGCTCGCGGCCGTGCAGCGCGAGATGGCCCTCGGCCTGCGCACCGGCGGCATCACGTCGCTGGAGGCGGAGCTCGCCGAGCGCATCGCGCATGTAATGCCGTCCTGTCAGATGAGCGCATTCGTGTCCACCGGCACCGAGGCCGCCCAGCTCGCGCTGCGCCTCGCGCGTGCGGTCACGCGCCGTCTCACTGTCGTGAAGTTCCGCTGCCACTACCATGGCTGGTCCGATGCCATCCACGTGGCCACCGACCCTGCCAATGACGGCCCGTCCACGGGCGGACAGGATCCCGACGCCCTGCGCCACGTGAAGGTGCTCGACTGGGGGGACAGCGCGAGCCTCGAGGCCCTCGCGCCGGAAGACGTCGCAGCGGTCATCATGGAACCGGCCGCGATCAATGCAGGCTGCTTCGCGCCGCCGCCCGGCTTTCTCGAGCGCGTGCGCGAGTGGACCGCGCGGCACGGGATCGTGCTCGTCTTCGACGAAGTCATTACCGGGTTCCGACTGGCGCTGGGCGGTGCGCAGGCGCGCTACGGCGTGGCCCCCGACCTCACCGTGCTCGGCAAGGCGCTCGGCGCGGGCATGCCGGTTAGCGCCGTGGCGGGACACCGCGCGATGTTTGCGCCGATCGTGAGCGGTGCGGTCTCGCAACGCGGCACCTACAACGGATTTCCGCTGGGGGTCGCGGCGGGTGTTGCCTGCCTCGACTACCTGGGCGCACACGCCGGTGAGATCTATCCGCGCATGGAGCGCCAGGCGAGCGCGATCGCCGAGCACGTGCGGGCGGTGGCCGCGCGCACGGGCGCGGTCGTGACTGCCAATCAGCTGGGCCCCTGCGTGCAGCTCTTCGCTGGTGCCGCGGAGGTGCCGACGCTGCGCGACCTGGCGGTGGTGGACAAAAATCGAACCCTCGACCTGACCGGAGCGCTGGTGGAGCGCGGTGTCGCGCCGCTGCCCCGCGGCATGATGTACCTGTCGGCGGCGCATACCGACGCCGACATCGAGCGCACGCTCACCGCGCTCACCGCCGCGATCACGTCGCTTGCATAGCGGTCCTTCGAACGGCGCGGGCCCCGCGCCCTCGCGCGGCTTGCGAGGATCCCCGCCGCTGTAGCATCCTCGCGGCGTGGTCCCCGCCAACATCCCGCCACCTCGCCCCTCCGGCATGCCGCCGGCGAATCCGCCGCCGGGCGTACCGTTGCGCCCATCGCCGACCGACCTTGCCAACACGGTCGTGCGCAACCTGGTGCCCCTGGGCGGCATCCTGTTCCTGGGCTGGTCGGCGACGAACATCCTCCTCCTGTACTTCCTCGACACGCTCCTGGCGATGGCGGTGATGTTCGCGGGACTTGCACGGCATTTCTCGCCCGCGCTCGCCGACGACGGACTCGCCGCGCGCGTGAACGGCGAAGTGGGCGTGGTGGCCGTGGCCCTGTTGCTCGCCTGCCTCATCGCCATTCCATTGGGCATGCCGCTCTTCATGATGCTGGCCGCCGCCCGCACCGACTGGCGCGAGGTGCTGGCCGACCCGGCCTTTCGCGCCGGGCTCGCGATGCAGGCGATCGCGGCGTTCTGGTCGTGCATGGGCCTGTACCGCGCACTGCGTACCTGGACACCTGAGCAATTGCGCCTCAAGCGTCGCTTCGCGCTCGTGCTGCTGCGCTGGGTGGTGCTGCTGATGGCGATGTACTCCGGACTTGTATTCCTCTTCGGCCGCTTCGCCGCGGCCCTCCTCGTGGCCGTGTACGCCGGCACGAGCATCGTGATCGACGTCGCGCCCGATCGCTTCCTGCGCGCCATGCCCGGCGGAGCGGAAGATGCCGATCCCTTGCCGGGTGACACCCCGCGCAGCGCAGGTCCGGCCACCAGGCGACGTCGACGCAAGCGGTAGGCGCAACGTCCATCAAGCCCACGGTACGCGGCCTGACGCCCGTCACCGCCGGGCCCCCGCCCCGCGGGAAATCCCCAGGCAAGACCGCGCCGCAGGCAGGGATTTTAGCTGTCTTGACAATTACTGCCTAGACAATATAATTGCTGTCATGACAACAAATCCGAAGGCTAAGCATAAGGGCCAGGCGGCGGCCAAGCCGCGCGCGGCCAAGGAGCGTTCGGTGCGCCCGGGGGATCCTGACTTCTACCGGGGCGACGCCTACGCGATCGACGAGAGCGTGGGGTATCTGCTGAAGCTCGTCCGCAATGGGCTCGATCGCGCCATCGATGCGGAAATGGCCGAGCACGACCTCACGGGCGTGCAGTGGGGCCCGCTGCTCATGTTGCACCACGGGGTGGGCACCACCGCCGGCGAGCTCGCCCGCTATGCCTGCGTGGACACCGGCGCCGTCACCCGCATGCTCGATCGCTTGGAGGCCAAGGGACTCGTCGAACGCCGGGCCTCGCCCAAGGACCGTCGCGTGGTCGAGCTCCGCCTCACCCGCGAAGGCGAGCGCCTGTGCAAGCAAATCCCATTCGGCCTCGCCCGCGTGGGTAACCACCTCCTGCGCGGCTTCACCGCCGACGAGTTCGAGATGCTGAAGCGCCTCCTCCGCCGCATGGTGGACAACATTCAGCCACGCTGACTTTGCCTTCGCCCATGAACCAACGCTCCTTCATCGCCCGCCCCGTCGCCATCGCCATCATGACGATCCTCGCGGGGTGCGCCACGTTCGACGACCTGCCGCCGCCGCAGGCGAAGGTCGCGCCGGCCACGCTCGGCGCGCGCGAGGCCGCCGTGCAATGGCCCGCCGACGACTGGTGGCGCCGCTACGGCGACGCCCAGCTCGACACGCTCGTGGCCGACGGTCTCGCCGGCAGCCCCACCCTTGCCGCCGCGCAGGCGCGCATCGCGCGGGCCGACGCCGCCGCGGGCGTGGCCCGCGCCGCGCTGCTCCCGCAGGTGAACGGCAACGGTACCGTCAACGAGCAGAAGTACTCGGAGAACTCCATCTATCCGCCGCCGCTGGCCGGCGCCTGGAAGTCCGATGCGCGGCTGACCCTCGACCTCACCTTCGAGATCGACTTCTGGGACAAGAACGGCGCCGCGCTGCGCGCCGCGCTCTCGCAGGCGCAGGCGGCCACCGCGGAAGCGCAGTCCGCGCGTCTCGTGCTCGCCGCGGGCATCGCGCGGGCCTACTTCGACCTGCAGCGCCTGTTCGCGCAGCGCGACGTCTCCCGCGCGGCCATCGTGCAGCGCGAGGAGATCGTGCGCATCACCAACGAGCGCTTCGGCGCCGGCCTCGACACCAAGGTGGAGGTGCGACAGGCGGAGGCCGCGCTCGCGACCGTGCGTACCGAGCTCGCGCAATACCATGATGCGATCGACCTCGCGCGCCATCGCCTCGCCGCGCTGGTGGGGGCGGGTCCTGAGCGCGGCGAGCGCGTGGCGGCAGTCTCGCCCGGCGCGGCACCCGCCGCGGTGCTCCCGGCAGCGATCCCTCTCGATCTCGTGGCGCGCCGGCCGGAGATCGCGGCGTCGCGCTGGCGCGTGGAGGCCTCGCGCGAGGACATCGCGGTGGCCAAGGCGCAGTTCTATCCCAACGTGAACATCGTCGCGTTCGCAGGCCTCACATCCCTCGGCGTGTCGAACCTGCTCTTAGGCTCGAGCTCGATCGCGGGCATCGGTCCCGCCGTGCACCTGCCGATCTTTGAGGGCGGTCGCCTCAACGCCAACCTGAAGGGCCGCGCCGCGGAGTCCGACCTCGCGGTGTCGACGTACAACGAAACGGTGATCGACGCGGTGCGCGAGCTCGCCGATGCCGTCACCTCGATCCGGGGCCTCGCGCGCACGACGGCCGAGCAGGCCCGCGCCCGCACCGCCACCGACGAAGCCTACAACCTCGCCGTGGTGCGCTACCGCGCCGGCCTCGGCAACTACCTCACCGTGCTCACCGCCCAGACGCAACAGCTCGCGCAGGAGCGGCTCAACGTCGACCTGCGCGCCCGCGCCTACGAGCTTGACGTCGGCCTCGCGCGCGCGCTCGGGGGCGGCTACCTCGACACCACACCGGAGCGCATCGCCGCGGCCGCTGGACAACGTCGCGCCGCACTCGCGCCCCGAACGAAAGACACGCCATGACCACAGATGCCACTCTCCCCGCCCGCAATCCTCGCCGCCGGCTCCTCGCCATCGCGGCCGGCGTGTTCGCCGCCTTCGGCCTCGCCTACTTCGCCTACTGGTACGTCGAGCTGCGCCACTTCGAACGCACCGACGACGCCTACGTCCAGGGCAATCTCGTGCAGCTCACGCCACAAATCGCGGGCACCGTAGTCGCCGTGAACGCCGACGACACCGACTTCGTCAAGGCGGGGACGCCGCTCGTGCAGCTCGACCGTGCCGACGCCGAAGTGGGCCTTGCGCAAGCGCAGGCGACGCTCGGCCAGACGGTGCGCGAAGTGCGCTCCCTGTACAGCGCCAATGCCACGGGCTCCGCGAACGTGTCGCTGCGCGAGGCTGAGGTCACGCGCGCGAAGGCCGACCTCGCCAAGGCGCAGGACGACCTCGCGCGCCGGCAGAGCCTCGAGGCCTCAGGCGCCGTGAGCGGCGAGGAGCTCAATCACGCGCGCTCCGCCGTGTCCAATGCCCAGGCCGCGGTGGCGTCGGCGCAGGCCGCGCTGGTGGCGGCGCAGCAGCAGCTCGCCACGAGCCGCGCGCTCACCGACGGCGCTACCGTGGCCAACCACCCGAACGTCGAGCGCGCCGCCGCGAAGGTGCGCGAGGAAGTCTTGGAGCTCGCCCGCACGCAGATCCCCGCACCGGTGTCGGGCTACGTCGCCAAGCGCTCGGTGCAAGTGGGCCAGCGCACGGCACCCGGCGCGCCCCTCATGGCGATCGTTCCCCTCGACCAGGTGTGGGTAGACGCCAACTTCAAGGAAGTTCAGCTGCGCGACATGCGCATCGGACAGTCCGTGAAGCTCACCGCCGATGCCTACGGCAAGGCCGTCACCTACCACGGTACCGTCGCGGGACTTGGCGTGGGTACCGGCAGCGCCTTCGCCCTCCTCCCCGCGCAGAACGCCACCGGTAACTGGATCAAGGTCGTGCAGCGTGTGCCCGTGCGCATTGCGCTCGATCCCCAGGAACTCGCCGCGCATCCCTTGCGCGTGGGGCTGTCGATGGAGGTGACAGTGGATATCGCCGACACGTCGGGGCAGTCGCTCGCCACGGCGCCGCGCACGGCAAGTGCCTACACCACCGAAGCTTTCGAGCGCGCCGCGGAGGACGCCGACACGCTCGTGCGCGACACCATTGCAGCGAACTTGGGCGCAGGATCCGGCAAGTCCGCCAGCGCCATTGCAAAGGCACCGGTGATGAGCGGCACCGCCGCGGCGCCGGCGCCGCCGCTGGCCGCCAAGACTTCACGGACGATGC
Source organism: uncultured Pseudomonadota bacterium (assembly GCA_937958295.1). Lineage (GTDB taxonomy): Bacteria > Pseudomonadota > Gammaproteobacteria > Burkholderiales > Casimicrobiaceae > VBCG01. Next base: position 8,766 of record CALFEY010000032.1, on the reverse strand, counting down.
TGTAGTCCCCGCGCGCGGCTCACCGTGACCACCGCCTCCCCCGCCGCCCCTGCGGCGGATCGCCCTTCCGCACCCGTCGCGGCGGCGTATCCGCCGCCGCCGCTCACCGGCGGCAGCCTCGTCGCAGGCACGATCGCGCTCGCCGCGGCCACGTTCATGATCGTGCTGGACACGTCCATCGCCAACGTGTCGATCCCCGCTATCTCCGGCGAAATGGGCGTGAGCACCAGCCAGGGCACGTGGGTGATCACGTCCTTCGCGGTGGCTAACGCGATCGCCGTGCCGCTCACCGGCTGGCTCACGCAGCGCTTCGGCCAGGTGAAGCTCTTCGCGACGTCCACGATCCTGTTCGTGCTGGCCTCGTGGCTGTGCGGCATGGCGCCCAACATCGAGGCGCTGATCCTCTTCCGCGTGATTCAGGGGCTCGTGGCCGGACCGTTGATCCCGCTCTCGCAGTCGCTGCTGCTCGCAAGCTATCCCCGCGCCCGCGCCGGCACCGCGCTCGCCATGTGGTCGATGACCACCCTCCTCGCCCCGGTGGCCGGACCACTCATGGGCGGCTGGATCACGGACAGTTACTCCTGGCCTTGGATCTTCTTCATCAACATCCCGGTGGGCATCGCGGCGGTGTGGGCCACCTGGTCGATCTACCGCGACCGCGAATCGCCCACGCGCAAGCTCCCCATCGACGCCGTGGGGCTGGGCCTGCTCGTGACCTGGGTCGCCGCGCTGCAGATCATGCTCGACAAGGGCAAGGAGCTCGACTGGTTCGCAAGCGGGCAGATCGTCACGCTCGCGGTGGTGGCCATCATGGGCTTCATCTTCTTCCTGATCTGGGAACTCAACGAGGAGCACCCGGTGGTGGACCTGCGGCTGTTCGCCGGACGCAACTTCACGATGGGCGCCCTCACCATGTCGGTGGCCTACGGCGTGTTCTTCGGCAGTGTGGTGCTGCTCCCTCTGTGGCTGCAGACGCAGATGGGCTACACCGCCACCGACGCCGGCTTCGTACTCGCCCCCGTGGGCCTCCTCGCGGTGCTCGTGTCACCGATCGTGGGACGCTCCATCGGGCGCATCGACCCGCGCCTGGTCGCGAGCCTCGCGTTCGTGCTCTTCGCCCTGGTGAGTTACCTGCGGTCGCTCTTCAACAGCCAGGTGGATCTCGCCACGCTGATGATCCCCACCATTCTCCAGGGCGCCGCGGTGGCGTGCTTCTTCATCCCGCTGGTGTCGATCACGCTGTCCGGGCTGCCCCCCGACAAGATTCCCAGCGCGTCGGGCCTTTCGAATTTCGTGCGCATCACCGCCGGCGCGATCGGCACATCGGTGTCGACCACGCTGTGGGAGAACCGCGCGACTATGCACCACGCCCATCTCGCCGAATCGATCCAGCACGGCAACGGCGCGGCCGCGCACACGCTCGAGCAGCTCCAGGCCGCCGGCATGAGCGCGACCCAGGCGCTGGCCAGCGTGGATCGCATCATCAACGCGCAGGCCTACGTGCTCGCCGTCGACGACGTGTTCTTCGCCTCGGCGATCGTGTTCGTGGTGCTCCTGCCGTTCGTGTGGCTCGCCAAGCGACCGAAAGCCACGGGTGCCAGCGACGCCGGCGGCGCGCACTGACGCACTGCCGGTGCTACGCCGCCTCGTCGAGGGCAGGCTCCACGGCGGCGAGCGCCGCCAGCAAGAGCTCGGGTCCGGCGTTCTTGAGCGCGGCGGCATCGGAGAGCATCTGCCGGAAACGCCGTCCGCCCGGGCAGCCGTGATAGAGCCCCAGCATATGGCGCGCGATGGAACGCAACGGCACGCCCCGCACGCGCTGCGCCTCGACGTAGGGCACCATCGCCTGCAGCACCTTCGCACGCTGCCGCGGGGGCGACTCATCGCCGAAGAGCCGCCAATCCACCGGCGCCATCACCATCGGATCGTGATACGCGGCACGGCCCAGCATCACGCCGTCGACGTGCTCGAGCTCCCGCTCGATGGCGGGCCAGGTCGTGAGCCCGCCGTTCAGCACGATGGTAAGCGCAGGGAACTCGCGCTTTAGCCGATGCACCACCTCATAGCGCAACCGCGGGACCTCACGGTTCTCCTTGGGCGACAGCCCCTTCAACACGGCGTTGCGCGCGTGCACGATGAACACCTCGCATCCCGCCGCCGCCACGGTGCCCACGAAGTCGCGCACGAAGCCGTAGTCCTCGCTGGCATCGAGGCCGATCCGGTGCTTGACCGTGACGGGCAGCGCGACCGCGTCGCGCATCGCACGCACGCAATCGGCCACGAGCGCCGGATCGGCCATGAGGCACGCGCCGAAGCTGCCGGTCTGCACGCGCTCGGAAGGGCAACCGCAGTTGAGATTGATCTCGTCGTAGCCCCACTGCGCGCCGAGCTTTGCAGCGTGCGCGAGCATCGCCGGATCGCTGCCCCCGAGCTGCAGCGCGACCGGATGCTCCTGCGGGTCGAAGTCGAGGTGGCGCGGCACGTCGCCGTGCATGAGCGCAGGGGCCGTGACCATCTCCGTGTAGAGCAGCGCGTGCCGGGAGATCTGGCGCAGGAAGAACCGGCAGTGCCGGTCGGTCCAGTCCATCATCGGCGCTACGCAAAGTCGATGCGAAGGAGGGCTCATCCAATCGCTACGATACAGGGTCGTTGCTTGCGCGTTCGCTCGCTTGCGCAACTTCACTTGGCGCTGCGCCCGTTCACCGCAGCAGGCGATAGTCGCTCAAGCGGAACCACTTGCGGGATAGGATGAACGACGTCACAGGTTCAGGGGAAAGGCTCGTGACCTCTTCGGTCATGTTCTTCCTGTAAAAGGCGGTGCAGGTGGCGTTCTGCCAGACCGTCTTTCGCATCTTGCTTCGCATCGTGGCGACGTATGCATCCTGCAGATCCCGCCGGGCATCGATGGCTTTGATGCCCTTGTCCCGTTTCACGGCACCGATAGCCTGGACGATGTAATCAGTGGCCGCCTCCATGTAGGAAATCTGCGAGCTGTGTCCGCTGCCGGTGTTCGGGCCGTTCACCTTGAAGTAGTTGGGGTAACCGGAGACCGCAATGCCCTTGTAGGAGTCCGCCTCTTCTTCCCATTCACGGTTGAGGTTGCGGCCGCCGAGCCCATAGACCTGGAACGTCAATGCCTTCTTCATGTTCGAGTACGCGAAGTATCCCGTGGCGTAGACGATGACATCCAAGGCAATGTCCCTGCCGTCCTTCGTCCTGATGCCCTGGGGCGTGAGGCGCTCGATCCCGCTGATGTCGACCTCGACGTTCTCGCGGGACAGCGCGGGCAGATAAGTATTCGTCGGTATGACGCGCCGGCAGCCCAGTTCGTAGTCCGGCATCATGTGCTGGCGCAACGTGTCGTCTTTGATGTACTTGTCGAGATGCCTCTCAAGTCTCCTGCGGTAATGATCCTTCATGAGCTCGCTGACGCGCGAGATCCCCGGGTAGCGGCGGAACGCGATGAACCTGACGTCATAGAATGCAAACACGAGCAAACGAATGGCGTGCCTTATGCCCGGCAGCGTCCGCACGAAGGATTCCAAGGCACCGTAGCGCCGATCCGCGCGCGGGAGGATCCATTGGGCCTTGCCCATGAACAGGGACAACTGCGATACCTCGCCGGCAATGGCTGGCACGATCTGCGCCGCCGAGCATCCCGAGCCGATGACGCCAACGCGTTTCCCCTTGTAGACGACCGTGTGATCCCACTGACCGGAATGGAAACTCGGGCCCTCGAAGGTCTCCGCGCCTGGGATCCTGGGGATGTGCGGATTCGCCAGCACGCCGCTGGTGTCGATCACGAAGCGGGCGCGATAGCGCTCGCCTGATTCGGTCTCCACGTTCCACAGGAGCTCGCGCTCGTCGAAGGCGATCCTGCACACCGTCTGCCTGGTACGCGCATGCTTCCGCAAGCCATACTTGTCGATGATATGGTTCGTGTAGGCGAGCAACTCGCTTTGCGGCGCAAAGGATTTCCCGAATCGATAGGGGATGAAGGAGATGCAGTAGAGGCTCGTGGGGACGTCAACCTCGGCGCCTGGATAGGAGTTGACCTGCCAGGTCCCCCCCAGCTCGGCGCTTCTTTCCAGCAGCACAAAGTCGTCGCACCGCTTCTTCTGCAACCGGATGGCGGCCAGCAGTCCGGAGAAGCCGGTCCCGATGATCACCGTCTCAACAGTCGTTGGCTGCACGGGTTTGCGGCGTACGAAAAGGGCAAGGGAGGGGGGAACTCGCGCGGGGCGTGCGCACGGCTAGGTCGCGCAGGGTTCGCCGGCAGTGCGCTCCGTCCACGTTGCCGCGGGCCATCGCAAGAGTCATGCACTCGACCGGCGCTGCCTGCGCAGATTCCATCTTGACGTGGAGTTTATACACTGAGGTGCCATCGTTGTTCCGGCACGCCGCAGCCCGTTTGGCAATAACTTACCTGACGATGGCAAACTGCAGATTGAGGCCCGTCAAGACCACGAGCGTCTGCGTCCGATGATCCCGTCACCCGCAAACCTGTGCTGCCAACTGACGAGGCCCACCCGGAAGCCCCTCTCCTGGGGATAATGCGATCAATCGCCTTCGGGCAAGACGCTCGCGCCTTGCCCGCCTTCTTGCATCCGACAAGCCCATGCCCGACACCTCCTATTTCCCCCGCTGGAAGCTCCGCGACGGCGGCGTGATCGCCCCCGACGAGCGCCTGCCCGCCGGCCAGACGCTGGCCCTCGGCGTGCAGCACGTGGTGGCCATGTTCGGTGCCACGGTGCTGGCGCCGTTGCTCATGGGGTTCGACCCCAACGTGGCTATCTTCTTCTCCGGGATCGGCACGCTGATCTTCTTCGTGGCGGTGGGCGGTCGCGTGCCGAGCTACCTCGGATCGTCGTTTTCGTTCATTGCCGTAGTGATCGCGGCCAGCGCGTATGCGGGCAGTGGTCCCAACATGAACATCGGCGTGGCGCTGACCGGGATCATCGCGGCGGGGATCGCGTACTCGATCATCGGGCTCGTCGTGATGCGAGTGGGCTACGCGTGGATCGACCGGCTGATGCCGCCGGTGGTCACCGGCGCGGTGGTGGCGGTCATCGGGCTCAATCTGGCGCCGATCGCGGTCAAGAGCCTCGCCGCCAGCACGTTCGACACGTGGATCGGCCTCGCCACCGTGGTCGCCACCGGCCTCGTCGCGGTGCGCGCACCCGGGCTCGCGCGACGCCTGCCGATCCTCGTGGGCGCGATCGCCGGTTATCTCCTGTATGCCCTGCTCGCCAATGGACTCGGGCTCGGCAAGCCCATCGACTTTGCCGCGGTCGCCACCGCCCCCTGGCTCGGGGTGCCGCGCTTCGTGGCCCCGCAGTGGAGCCTGGAAGCCGCCACGCTCATCGCACCGGTGGCCATCGTGCTGGTGGCCGAGAACCTCGGGCACGTGAAAGCCGTGGCGGCCATGACGGGCGAGAACCTCGACCGCTATCTGGGGCGCGCGTTCCTGGGCGACGGCATCGCGACCATCGTCTCCGGCGCCGGCGGCGGCACAGGGGTCACCACCTACGCCGAGAACATCGGCGTCATGGCGGTCACCAAGATCTACTCCACCCTCGTGTTCGTGGTGGCGGCGTTCGCGGCCATCGTGCTGGGCTTCTCGCCGAAGTTCGGCGCGCTGGTCGCCACCATCCCGGTCCCGGTGCTCGGCGGGCTCGCCGTCGTGGTGTTCGGCCTCATCACCGCGACGGGCGCGCGCATCTGGATCGTCAACCACGTGGACTTCGGACGGGCGCGCAATCTGGTTACCGTGGCCGTGACGCTCACGATCGGCGCCGGCGACCTCTCGCTGCGCATCGCCGGCTTCACGCTCGGTGGCATCGGCACGGCCACGTTCGGCGCCATCCTCCTCTACCAGCTATGGAGGGACGCCCCCGAGGGCACGTGACCGTCGCTATGGCCGGCGATTGTCGTCGAGCGGCAATCGGCGTTCCCGCCTGCGGTTAGAATGCGGGGGTTGGCCTTTAGCGGGCCGACAGCGTTCTCAGGGCGGGGCGAAAGTCCCCACCGGCGGTATCTGCAAGCAACTGCAGGAGCCCGCGAGCGCCCGGCCTTTCGCGTCACCGCGAGAAGGCCGGGGTCAGCAGATCTGGTGCGATGCCAGGGCCGACGGTCACAGTCCGGATAAAGAGAGATCGAGTAAGCATCGGCGGGCACGCGAGTGCCTGCCGCGTTTGCGTGTGCCCTGATTCTGGTCCCACTCATTGCGAGGACATCCATGAATCAGACCCTTCAGTCAGTACGTTCCAGAACCGCGGCGACCGCAAGCTCCGGACCCCGGGCCACGGTGGCTGTCGTGTCGGCGCGCTGGCATCGCGACATCGTCGAGCGGGCGACCCACGCCGTGCGGGCCGAGCTCGATCGTGCCGCCGACCGTCGGTTCGACATCGACGAGTACGCTGTGCCCGGCGCCTTCGAGATTCCGCTGCATGCGCGGCGGCTCGCGCAGTCGGGCCGCTACGACGCCATCATCGCGTGCGCGCTCGTGGTCAACGGTGGCATCTATCGCCACGAATTCGTGGCGTCGGCGGTGATCGACGGCCTCATGCGGGTCCAGCTCGACACCGATGTCCCTGTCCTTTCAGCCGTGCTCACGCCCCGCGACTTCCACGATCACGAAGAGCACCACGAATTCTTTGCCCATCATTTCGTGAAGAAGGGAACCGAGGTGGCCCGCGCGTGCGTGGAGACCCTCGCGAGCCTGCGGAGCCTGCCGGCGCCGGTCGCTTGAGTGCGCGGCAGTGACGGCGCCCGTGCAGTCACGGGGGCTTGCCCCTGTCGAGCACGACCTCCGTCACCGCCGCTCGAGCGAACGACTGCGACCTTGCCGCGTAGTCCCAGCGCTCGACGGCGCAGCGTTGCGCCACCGCCCCCGTCTCCCACCGCAGCACGTTGAAGGAGTTGGGAGCGCCTTCGCGCACCCGCGACGAAACGGCGGTGCCCGCCTGGACAACCCACAGCGGGCGCGCCAGGCCGGCGAGGGGCAGGACGTAGGGCAGGTGGATGTGGCCGCCCATCACGATGTCGGCGCCGGCGGCCGCCCAACCCCGCAAGGCGTTCGCGTGTCCGTGCAGACGATCGTGCTCGTCCCCGGCGCGCAGCACGGCCACGGGCTGGTGCACCACCACGATCCGCAGTTGCCGAGGGCCTGCGTTGGCCAGGCGCCGTTCCACGCGCTCGATCTGTCGCGGGGACACTGCGCCGTCTGTGTGGCGATACCAGCGCGTGGTGTTCACGCACACGACCACGAGCTCGGGCGACACGTGCACGGGCTCGAGATCGTCGCCGAACGCGGCGCGGTAATGCGCATAGGGCCGCACGAGGCGAGCACCGAGGTCGAAGAGCGGGATGTCGTGATTGCCCGGGATGGCCACGAACGGAGCGCCGAGCCGATCGACGAATGCGCGCGCATCGCGAAACTGACGGCGACGCGCGCGCTGGGTGATGTCGCCGGAGAGCACCACGAGATCGGGCCGCTCGCGCGCGGCGAAGGCCACCAGCGCTTCCACCACGGGCACCTGCTCGGTGCCAAAGTGCGTGTCGGAGATCTGCAGCAGCACGCTCATGCGCCAGCTTGCTCCGAGTCCTCGCCCTCGGCGGCCGATGGAGACTTCAGCAGGTAGAGCGGCGTGCTCGCGGCGCGGAACTCCACCGGTGCGCGAATCCAGCTCACCTCCCCGTCCATGGCGACCTTGAGGCGGCCACGTCCGAGGCCGCGCCGCGGCCGCACCACCATGCTTTGAAACTGGAAGCTCTCCACGGTGCTCGCTTCGCCGAGGGTGCCAAAGGCGCCGCGGCACAGCAGCCAGAACATGGAGAGCGTGCTGATCGGGCGTAGCATCACCGCCGCGATGCGGCCATCGCCAAGCGCCTCGACCTCCTCCAGCCCCACCTGCTTGAGCTGCAGGCGGTTGTTGCCGACGAAGAGCGTGGGCGTCGTCACGTCGCGCGTCTGGCCGGTGAGCTCGATGCGCAGCCCGAGCTGGCGATGCCGGCCGAACAGCGTGACCAGCGCCGCCCCCACCGCGACCCATCGGCTGCGCCCGAAGCGCCGCTTGAACGCCTCCCGGTCCTCGAGCAGCTGGGGATAGAGCCCAAGGCTCGCGTTAACGAGGAACACGCGACCGTTGATGGTGCCCACCTGCACCGGCGCGGGCTGCGCGCGCAGAAGGGCGCTCACGGCCTGCGCGGGTTCGACGGGAAGCCCGTGCGTCCTTGCAAAGTAGTTGAATGTCCCCTGGGGGACCACGCCCATCGCGCAACCGCGAGCATGTGCCGCATTGGCCACGGCGTTGATCGTGCCGTCACCGCCCACGGCGACTACGGCCGTGCGACGGTTCGCGGACTGCGCCGCAGCCTCCTGCGCGATGCGGCCGATCGCTTCGGGCTTCGCCTCGATCAATTCGCCTGTCCGTCCGGCCTCGCCGAGGGAAGCCTTGATCGCGGCGCGCGTGGCCTCGCGGTCGTTGCGACCCGAAGCGGCATTGATCACGAACAGCAGGGGCGAGGCGGGATCGACCTCGGGAGCAGGCGCGGAGCGGAACTCAGAAGAGCCCAATGGGGTGAAGCCGTCGAACGCAGGGTCCACAGTGTGCCTGCGAAGTGCGCCGCTCCCGCCTTACGGCACAAGCCACCGCCGGATCCGGTCGTACACCTGCGGGGCATTCAGGAGATCGAGATGGCGCGTGCCTTGCGCCACCCACTGCCGGGACGCCGTGAAGGCGAGCGAGCGACGAGGGTCGGCGT